>JBJKQB010000441.1:0-6691 GCA_046705825.1 Candidatus Acidiferrales bacterium | reverse complement strand
GATTAAGGATGCGCCCGGCAAGCATTAAGGCGCAGATTTTGCCCGGTCGCGCAATGGAGCAGCCGCCGCCCGGGCTGTCCTCTCGCTAAAACCAGCAGCGCGCTATTCGTCGCGGCACTGCTTGGGTATAGAATGCTCACCCACCTCCATCGCACCCGAGGGCGAGGAGCGATTGCGCCATGCCTGAGTTCACTGCTGACGCCTGGAAGAAGTTCCGCGACAGATTCCAGGCTGCAAACGAGCACCTAGCCGCCGAGATGGCTGGCGCTGCTGAGCACATCCGCACGCTAATCAGCCAGTTGCAGGACCGATTCAAGGGAGCCGCCGCGGACGATCCGGACCCGACAACCGCAGGTTCGTTCGAGCGGCTGTTCGGTGAGCTCGAAACTCACCTATTTTCGGAACCGATCAGAACCTGCGAAAAGCTCGGGCCGATTCGAAGGACGCTGTATGCCATGCAACAGCATCAGTTGGAACTGGTTGATCTGGCGCGGGGATTGCCATCCGAAATTACGCTCTCGGGAGCGCAACTCGTCGAGATCATCGGGCCAGACGCAAGCAAGGGATGGCGAAGGTCCTGGCTCAAATGGCGGAAGTCTCCCCGGCCGCGGAAATTACGCGAAATCGTCGTCGCTCATGTGTGGAAAACGCTGGAACGGCGCAGAGCTATCGACGGAGCTTTTGAACTGGTCCTGGCGCAGGCCGAATTGCATCTGGTAGCCGCTTGGCAGGCCTATCGTCGCAATCAACTGGCTGCGCTCGCATATGCCAGGCAGGATAAAACGGGACTCGCTGAGGAGCGAAAGTGGTGGAATCGTACAGCAGTCAGCCTCGCTGCGCGCGCCGATCATCTCGCGCAAACTTACCGGAAATGGTCCGACACTTCCATGGCCGCGCTTGGCCAAGCAGCGTTGCGCGGCTCTCCGGTTTGCTCGGAGCACCGGCAGCGTAAGATCTCCGAAACATGCCAGGCGAACCTCACGCATTGGCATCGCCAACAGCGCGCCGTTGCGGCGGTTAGAGATCTTGAGCGCGGACTCTCGACGGTGGCGCGCGAGGCGGCACAGGGCACTCGGTATGCGCTTGACTCCCTGCGCGCCGAGCACAACGACGTCACCAGTGAATTGGACCAGGCAGTGAACTGGCTCCAGACCGGAATCGAGCGCAACAATAACGAAACGTTCCCACCTCCCAAGGCGAACTTACTATCCGTCGAGCAGCGTGCTCGCGATTGGTCCGACCGCTTTGCCCACCGCATCCGTCTGCGTGTCCCGGCGTTTGTCGAAGTCGTTCGGCCCGTCCGCAGATTTCCAGCTTGGAGAAAACCGTGGCGGCAGTTATATCCGCAACGCGTTTTAGAACACGCCCTCAACCACGACGGACTGGACGCCGCCCGCGAGGGTTTTCGGGATGCGGAGAGCGAACATACCGCCATCGTCCGCGATATCGAGCAGGCTCGCCAAGTGGTGACGTTTGCCCTCGAAGCGGCGAGAGAAGATGGTCAAACCACACATACCCTGCCTCGCGAAGCCGCGGCGAACGCCCTAGCGTTATTACAGCACCGAAAGGAAACCGCGATCGATCCTCAGCCGGCCGCCGAATTCGCCCTCGGCCGGGCCGAGGCGCTGACTCTGCTTGAAGCGCATACGGTCCTTGAAGCTGGCCGGCTCGGCTTGATTGCTCTGGTCACGCGGCAGGGCGCCCCCGTTGCGGCTGTGAAGCTCGGGCAGGTGTCGCTGGAAAAAATCCGAGCAGTGTCGCGCGGTTCCTGGACTGCCGCCGAAAAAATATTGCAATGGACGGCGTGGAAGCTCGGTTTGGAGAGGCCCGTCGCGGCCCGTGTCGAACCTGTGGTTGCGCAGCCACGGCTGAGCACGATCCTGGAAGTCCGGCTGACTTCGCGGGAACTACCCGCGCTTTACCAGCGCCTTTTCCGCCTAGCGCCTGTCGAGGACCAGCGGTTCTTAGTCGGCCGTGAAGTTGAGATGACAGGTTTGACCCAGGCCTTTTCGCTTTGGCAATCGGGGCGAAGCACCAGCGCGCTCGTAGTAGGCGCTCGCGGCAGCGGAAAGACCAGCTTGCTGAACTGCGCTTCCAGCGTCGCATTCGGCGGAGTGCCAGTCGTACGCGGACAGTTTTCCGAGAGAGTGCTGAACACCAACCAGATGTACGGGTTTTTGCTAAAACTGTTCGACTTTTCTGATGGCAGTGATCTCGTGGCAGCCTTGAACAAAGGGCGGCGCGTGGCAGTCATCGAGGAGTTCGAGCGCACGTTTCTCCGGCAAATGAACGGCTTCGGCGCCCTCCGTGACTTCCTGCATTTGATCACCGCTACTTCGAGCTCGACGTTGTGGATCATTAGCATGAATCAGGCGTCATTCAGCTATCTCGATGCGGTGCTGGGGCTAGGGCGAAGCTTTTCTCATCGCATTAACGCGACTGCGGTCGCCCAAGAGCAGATGATGGAAGCAATCCTGCACCGCCACACTCTGTCGGGTCTGCGCTTGCAGTTTGCGCCTTCCGCTCCGGGAGACCCTCGCATCAAACGGCTGCGGCGGTTCTTTGGACTCGAACTAACTCCCGAAAATACGTTCTTCGATGCGCTCTATCGCCAGTCGGAAGGCCTGTTCCGCTCGGCATTTGAGCTCTGGCTGGGCAGCATCGAGCGAATCGAAGGCGCGGTGATGCACATGCTTCAGCCCCTCGACCCAAACTATGGCCGTCTGCACGAGGCGCTGAAACTCGACGATCTTTTTACGCTGCAGGCAATCCTGCAGCACGCCAGCCTGACGACGGAGGAGATGGCCCAGGTATTCAACACGAGTTCAGAAGAGGCGCGGCGCCGGCTGGAGCGCCTGCAGGCACTTGAAATTCTAGAGCCGGAACCGTCCGGTCCCGGGCTGAGAATGCGATCGCAGGCGGGACGCTTTGTGCGCGACGTACTCAACCAGCAAAATCTTTTGTAGGGAGGCGGAGATATGCAATTCGGTGCGACTACAACCACGCGCGACATCTTTCAATACTTTACCTTCGGGCGCATCGCTTCGGTAATCGTAATTCTCTTTGTCACCGCCGTCATCATTCGTTACGCCACCCGGCTCCTCGATGCGCTGAGCCGACGGGGACCTCGCATCCGATTTCTGGCCAAGGCCACTGATCCCGTGTTTAGGATCATCCTGTGGTTTGTCGCCATGCTCGTTTCGTTTCGCTTGCTGGCGCCCACGCGAGAGACGTTCCTGGCCGCGATCGGTTCAGCGGCCATTGCCATCGGCTTAGGAGCGCAGGACCTGATAAAGAATCTCATAGGAGGGCTGGTCATCCTGGGAGATCGCCCCTACCAATTGGGTGATTTGGTCCAGATCGGCGACGCGTACGGAGAAATCGACCACATCGGCCTGCGCAGCACCAAGCTCACCACATTTGGTGATACGCGCGTGACGATACCCAACGCAGACATTCTAAACAAACACGTATTCGACTCGAATTCAGGAGTACCGCACTGCCAAGCGGAAATATTCCTGTATCTGCCGATCGATGCCGACCCTGACGAGGCGCTACGAATCGGTTCCGAGGCAGCGTACACATGCCCGTACCTCTACTCGGGCAAGCCCGTTACTGCATTGGTGGAAGACAAATTCGACCAGAGACCGTATCTGCAGCTCCACATCAAAGCATACGTTTGCGACCATCGACTGTTGCCACGTATGCAAAGCGATATCACGGCACGCGCGAAGCGCGAGTTCCTTCACTGTGGCGTCCTGAAGGGCTGGTCGAGCGATTGGGCCTATTCCAAATAATCTTGGTCGATTGGCCACTTGACAACCGCCGCGGGACCAGCCATCTTTATTGGCTTTCCCTTGCGATGCTTTTTCGCTCCGGGAAGGAACACTGGGGACATTCAAACAGGGACCGGCTGGGTCGGGCGCCGGACCCGCTGAGAGAAGACGTTGCGCGTACGCGTTTGCTTTCACGATCACTGTTTCGACGGAGCCTGCTCCGCGGCCGTATTTACCCGGTTCTATCACGAGCGGATCGACGCCGGCGCGGAGTTTCTCTACACGGGAATGACCCACAAGGCCTCGCAACCCTTTGAGGACGGCCTGTTCGACGGCGACGAAAACGCGATCGTCGATTTCAAATATTCGAGTTCGCCGCAGCTGACCTGGTGGTTCGACCACCACCAGAGCGCTTTCCTGAAGCCCGAAGACGCAGAGCATTTCCGGCACGACACCTCCGGCAGGAAATTCTACGATCCGGCCTACAAATCCTGCACCAAGCTGCTGGCCACGGTGGCCTCGCAGAAGTTCGGCTTCGATGCCCATCCGCTCGCGGAACTGATCCGCTGGGCGGACATTATCGATGGAGCGCAGTTTTCCTCACCGGAAGAAGCCGTCGGCCTCGCGGAACCCGCCATGCAGCTGGCGCTGGTCATCGAAGCGGCTCCGGAAACCAACCTGGTGCCGAAACTGATTCCCGAACTGACCAGCCGGTCGCTCGCCGAGATGGTGGAATTGCCGGACGTGAAGAAATATCTGGGGCCGTTGCTCGAGCGCCACCGCCGGTCCGTCGAGATCATGCGCGAACGCGCGGACGCCCGCTGCGGCGTGATCTACTTCGATGTGAGCGACCTCGACCTGGAAGGCTACAACAAATTCGTTCCGTACTTTCTCTACCCCGATGCGATGTACTCGGTGGGAGTGAGCGCTTCTCCCACGCGGGCCAAAGTCTCGGTGGGAACGAATCCGTGGAAGGACGCCCCCGAGGAGGTCAACCTGGCCTCTCTGTGCGAGCAGCACGGCGGGGGAGGACACGCGCGCGTGGCAGCTATCTCGTTTGGTCCAGGCGATCTGGTCAAGGCCCGGCAGGTGGCCAAGGACATCGCGGCCACGCTGCGGCGCGTGATGGCCTCCGGCCCGGGCGCGACGCGCCCCGTGCTATAATTTTTTCAGATTTTTCCTGCGCATCGTGGGCCGCTAGCTCAATTGGCAGAGCAGCTGACTCTTAATCAGCGGGTTCCAGGTTCAAGTCCTGGGCGGCTCACCACTGATTCTCGGCAAACTCCTGTGTCGCTCGTTTGCACGGAAAAGTGCCCCGATCAGGACTGGACCCGCTCGAACTCAGAGGGCCCGCTGCCGCTCGTTGACGCTCATTTGGCGAATGCGGCGTCGATGAACTTCACGATTCGTTGGCGCGCGTCGAAGCCGTGCCACGGCTCCGGGCTGGGCATGCCGAAGATTCCCTGGGCCAGCGGACCGTGGTTCTCCCGCGGATACTCGACCAGATCGACGGGCACTCCCATTTGCCGCAGCGCACGATACATTTCCTCACTCTGCCCAAGCGGGTCGGTCGTGTCCGCTTGGCCCTGAAGCAGAAGCATGGGAGTTTTGGCATGACCCGCCCAGGCGAGAGGGCTCTGGCGCCAGGCGTCGGCGGAGTGCTCCCAGGGCAGGCCGTAGAACCAGCGATCGTACCAGGAGCCGGATTCGGTGCCGTATTCGCTCTCCTGGTCGATCACCGGAGCGCCGGAGATGATGGCCTTGAAGCGAGTGGTTTTTCCTTCGACGAAGCCGGCCATCTCGCCCCCGTAGCTATAGCCCATGAGGACCATGCGGCTGGGATCGATCGGATTGTGCGCGAGGACCGCATCCACGCCGGTCATGATGTCGCGGTAGTCCCCGTTGCCCAAATCGTTGTGATTGGCGGCCACGAATTTCGTTCCGTACCCTGTGCTACCCCGTGGGTTGGGCTCAAAGATCGCCCATCCGCGGCCGAGTAGGAACTCGTTGAACGCGGAGTAGTTGTCCACAAATGCGCCCGTCGGACCGCCGTGCACGTTGACCACGAGCGGCACCTTCTGGCCGGCGCTGGCTTGTGGCGGCAAATACAAAAGGCCATCGAGCTGGAAACCGTCAATGGTCCAGTGCACGATTTCCGCCCGCGCGGCCGTCCATGCTTTGGGAATGACGGAAGGCGCATGCAGGGCTTTGGGTTCATCTCCGAGCCGCGCTGCGTAGTACAGCGTTGTTGGAACGCTGCTGCCGGCGCCGAGCCAGACCCAGCCCGTCTCGTTCGCGTTGGTTTCCAGTTCACGCACGACCGGCGTGGAGAAGTGAAGGTCATGCTGAGCCGGTCCGTGCACTTCGAGCAGTGTGACCCGCGTGCCCACCTGCACCGTTTGCAAGACGCCGGACCGCGTGGCCAGCGGAAGGCCGTAGCCAAGCGAGCCGGAGAAACCGCCGGTCAGATCGGTGATTTTGCGGCTGGCGAGATCGAGTTCGTACAGGCTGCTGTAACCCGGCGGCGCATCCTCGGCGGACTGCGCGAGGAAATAGAAAGCGCCGCCGCTTTCCGACCATGCGCCGCCTTCGACCGTGGCGGGAATCTGCGCGAGCTTTTCCGGATGATCCGGGTGCGCCACATCCAACAGCCATGCGCTGCTCGCAGGGCCAAGATCCTCTTCATCATTCATGCCGGACACAATCGCGACGAGCCGATCCCCTTGCTTGCTCCACGCGACTCGTTTCACATCCGGCGGAACGCTAGTCGCCGCAAGCTTTCCGCTGGCGGGATCGAGCAAGTAGAGCCGCGTGCCATGCGGGTTGTGATCGACCCATACGGCGTCGGCCTTCTCCGTTTTTTCCTTCTTTTCACCCGGCGTTTCAGGGTCGCGTGCGGTGATGGCGATGAATTT
>JBJKQB010000440.1:0-8088 GCA_046705825.1 Candidatus Acidiferrales bacterium | reverse complement strand
TCTCTAGCGCGTCCAGAATGGACCGCTGGGTCACCTCGCGGTCCAGCTGCAACTGAACTTCAGCGCCCACATGAGCGAGCGTTCGCAAATGCGGCGGAAGGACAACCCGTACCTGGGTCATATACGTTCCAAGCTTAATTTCAGACAGCGCCGCGATTCAATCACTTTTCGCGGCGCCAGAGTGTTTCGAGAGCCTCATCTCAGCGTTTGGACTTCGACCGAAAGAACCGGCGGGAGATCATGGACGATGGAAGCCCAGGTATCGCCGGAATCCGCGGAAGCGTACACCTGCCCGCCAGTGGTTCCAAAATAGATGCCGCAGGAATCGAGCGCATCGACGGCCATGGCGTCGCGCAGGACGTTGACGTAGCAGTCCTGCTGCGGCAGGCCCTTGGTCAGCGCTTCCCACTCATTCCCGCCCGTGCGGCTGCGATACACGCGGAGCTTGCCTTCGAGGGGAAAATGTTCCGAATCGCTCTTGATGGGAACCACGTAAATTGTTTCGGGCTCGTGCGCGTGCACGTCGATGACGAAACCGAAATCCGTCGGCAAGTTTCCGCTGACTTCCTGCCACGAGTCGCCCGCATTGTCGCTGCGCATGACGTCCCAGTGTTTTTGCATGAACAGGGTGTTCGGCCGCGCCTTGTGCATGGCCACATGGTGGACGCAGTGGCCGATCTCCGCCGTCGGATTGGGAAGAAACTTCGAGTTGAGGCCGCGGTTGATGGGCCGCCAGGTCTTGCCGCCATCATCGGTGCGGAAGGCGCCCGCGGCGGAAATCGCGATATAGATTCGCCCCGGATTACTGGGGTCCAGAATGACGGTGTGCAAGCACATGCCGCCCGCGCCAGGCTGCCAGTTTGGACCAGTGCCGTGGCCGCGCAGCCCGGAAAGCTCCTGCCAGGACAGGCCGGCGTCGGTTGAGCGGAACAAAGCCGCATCTTCAACTCCTGCGTAGACGGTGTCCGGGTCGGTGAGCGAAGGCTCGAGATGCCAAACGCGCTTGAACTCCCAGGGATGCTGTGTGCCGTCGTACCACTGGTGCGTGGTGAGCGGCTTGCCGGAGGCCTCGGAAGTGTCGTAGACAAACTTGTTGCTGCGCCCCGCCATCAACGAGTCGGGGCCGATCTTAATGTCCCCGCCCGGCGCGTTCCAGGTCTTGCCTCCGTCATTGGAGACTTGCATGACTTGCCCGAACCAGCCGCTCGATTGAGACGCGTACAAGCGGTCCGGATTCACCGGCGACCCCTTTAGGTGATAAATCTCCCAGCCCGCGAAATGGGGCCCGCTCACGTCCCACTTCTGGCGCTTTCCGTCGGCGCTCAGGATGAAGGCCCCTTTACGCGTCCCCACCAGCACCCGCACTTTGCTCATTGACCACCCTCCGAAGAAAGTCGATTCCCAGCAGATGCCCAGGTTCTTGCGCGCAACACTCTACATTGGTTTCGACACGTTGATCATCCAGGGGATGCCGAAGCGGTCGACGAATTGCGCGTAGCGTTTCGCCCAGAAGGTTTCTTGCAGCGGCATCCCGATTTTTCCACCTTCGGAAAGCGCCTTGTAGATGCGTTCGGCTTCCGCCTCGGTGCCCGGATCAATATTGATCGCGAACCCCTGCGGCTGGCGGAAGTGCGGCGCAGGAGGGTCGCTGCCCATCAGGATCTGATCGCCAATATTCAAGCTGACGTGCATAACCTTGTTGGCCCTGTCCGGACGAACTTGCGCGGCCATGGGGCCCTGAGCAAAACGGGAAAAAGAAGGAGGCTTTGCGTTGAAAACCCTGGCGTAGAGGCTGAAGGCTTCTTCGCAATTCCCGTCGAACTGGAGATACGCATTGAGTTTCACGAACCCTCCTCAGACTGTTCTCGTGCCGGCGCACTGGCGGCGGCTTGGCGAATTCACCGATTCCGGCTACGACTGCGCGGCGCCGCGTCCGGCGGACCTCCGAGCCAGGGAAGAAGCGGAGACCGATCGCGCTGCTGCCAGCGCCGCCGCGTTTCGGCCAGCACCGCATCCCGATTGCCGGCCATCTGCCGAATCACCTCGCGCGGCGCGCCGGTCTTCTCGTGCTCCGCGCCCCACACCAGAAGATCGAACAGCACGGGCGCCAAATCGATGCCCTTGCTGGTGAGCCGATAGTTGACGCGGCGCCGATCGCCCTTTTCCGCTTCCGTCTCCACGATGCCTGCGCGCCGGAGCCAACTCAACCGATCGGCCAGGACGTTGGTGGCGATTCCCTCGCCGGCGCGCTCGAAGTCGCGGAAGCACCGGAACCCGCGCACCATCAAGTCGCGAATAATCAACAGGGACCAGCGATCTCCCAGGATTTCCAGGGAGATGCTGACCGGGCATCCGGACCGATGTTTTGCCTTCCGCCTCCCAGCCACTCGCGACACCTTAGCGATGCGACTTGCGAAATGCAAGTGATATTTTGGGGGCCCGTTTGTGCCCTGCGGAAAAGCGAGTCTGGCGGGCACGCAACGCCCGGGACGTATGCGAAGATGAATTTCCTGGCAATCTGGTAGTATCCTCGACCCGGTTCACGAGACCGATGTTCCCACGCACCTGGCATCTCGCACTCGCATGCTTCCTCTGTGCGGTTTTTCCGGCCGCGCAGCAGCGGCAAACGGCCAGTCATTCGGAGGACTTGCTGGCGCGCGGCGAAACAGCGCTGCGGCAGGGACGTTACGCCGAGGCTAAAGCGCTGTTTGAGGAGGCTGAGAAAACGCCAGGAGCGAACGTGGCGGAAGTGAACGCGGGGCTCGGCATTACGGAACTGCAACTCGGCCATTACGAAGCGGCTCGCGCGAGAGAGGCAAAGGTGCTGAGCCTGGTTTCGAAGGCTCGCGAAATGGCTGAAGCGCACGACCTGATCGGCACAGCGTGGCTGCGCGAGTCGTTTGCGACGCCTGCCGCCCTGAAAGCAGAAAAACTGCGGAAGGCAGAAGAAGAGTTTCGGCAAGCGGCCGCGCTCGATCCGCTTTTTGATTCTGCGTTCTTCCACTTGGGAACAGTATTGTCGCAAGAAGGGCGGGCGAGGGACGCCGCCGCGGCCTTCAAAGATTCGATCGAAGCCGCCAGCAAGAATCCCGAATCGGAGGCGAATCTGCCGTTGCGGCGCCAGGCGCGAGCCCCGCTGTTTGCAGCAACTGACAGCGCTGGGCGAACGGTTTCTCTCGAAGGGCTGCGCGGCCGTTTTGTGCTGCTCGATTTCTGGGCCACGTGGTGCCCGCCGTGCATCCGAGCCCTGCCGATCGTGCGGCAGCTGGCGGTTTTTTTCCCGCCGGGACGCTTTACGGTGATCAGTGTGGACGAGGATTCTGATAACCGGGGCGCCTGGAGCCGTTTCATCGAACAACAGGACATGACCTGGAATCAGATCTGGGACGAGAATTCCAATCTCTATTACAGCTTTGGCGAATTCGGCTTCGCTTCACGCCCGCAAATGGTGATCCCAAGATATGTGTTGATCGATCCGGAGGGATTTGTGCTGCACGTGTACAGCGGGACCGACCGGGTCGGCGTGATGGCGGGACAGATCGTGCGGACGGTGAATGGGCGAAGGCCGTAGCGGGCTACCAGCTGGCGCCGCTTGGGCGGACAAAAGCAGACCGGCTTAATCGGAGAAAAGCAGATCCCTCACCCCGGTTTGCGCCAGAAACGCGGAACCGGGTTCGGGATGAGAGGCGAAAGGGATGGACGGTGGGAGTTCAGCCGGAATGGCGGAAGAGGATGACGTCGCCTTCCTGGACGATGTACTCCTTGCCTTCGAGGCGGACCTGCCCGCGTTCACGCGCTGCAGCAAAGCTGCCGGCGGCGAGCAGGTGTTCCCAGTTCACGACTTCGGCCTTGATGAAGCCGCGCTCGATGTCGCTGTGGATCGCTCCAGCGGCCTCCGGGGCCGTCGCGCCACGGCGAATGGTCCAGGCACGGACTTCGGGTTCGCCGCAAGTGAGGAAGGAAATGAGGCCGAGGAGGCGATAGGTCGCCTGGATGAGGCGGTCGCGTCCGGATTCGGCGAGGCCGTAGGCGCGCATCATCTCGGCGGACTCGGCATCGTCGAGCTCAGCGAGTTCGGCTTCGATTTTGCCGCAAAAGGGGACGATGGCAGTTTGCGGCTTGGCCGCGAGCTTTTCGAGGTGATGCTTTTCGACCGCGCGGCCAGCCTCGGCGGCCTCGTCGTCGCCCAGATTCAGGACGTACAGCATCGGCTTCTGAGAGAGAAACTTGAAACCGTGGAGGATTTTGCGGTCCTCGGGCTTGAATTCGAGTTCCCGGAGAGGCTTCTCGGATTCGAGCGCCTGTTTGCACTGTAAGAGCAAGTGCAATTCCGCTTCGAGCGCCGGGTCCTTCTTTTTCTTCAGGTCCTTCTCGATGCGCTCGACGCGCTTGGAGGCCTGCTCGAGATCATTCAGCATCAGCTCAATTTCAACGCTCTCGATGTCGCGCATAGCGTCGAGCTTCTCGCCTTCGTACGGGACTGCGGGATCGTCGAATAAGCGCACGACGTCCGCCAGCGCGTCAGCTTCACGCAGGGGAACGAGCGAAGCGGCATTCTTTTCGCGGTCTTTCTGCAGGCCGCCAATATCGACATACTCGATGGTGGCGTAGGTGATTTTCTTGGGCTTGAAGACTTCCGCCAGTCTGAGGAGACGCGAGTCCGGCACGCGGGTGATGCCCACGTGGGCTTGATTCGGCGCGCTGTGCGCGTCGACGCGCGCGCGCGTGAGAATGCGGAAGAGGCTGGTCTTCCCTGCCAGCGGCAGGCCAATAATTCCTGTTTGCATAAGCGTTCGATGGTAGCACGTGTTGGGAGGATGAGTCGTGATTCTGAGCGCGAGGACGTTTCGTTTCTGATTTTTGTTTGCAGCCTCCCGCTGCTCTTCGAATTCAGGCTGGCGAACTGGCATGGCTTGATTTCCTTACTGGCGAATGCCGCTTAGACCGGGCCAAGACAAGGCCACAAGATGAGTCGGAGCGAAGCAGAGAAGGACGCGGGACGGGGGCGATGGCGGGCGTTCGGAGTCCGGGATTCGTGCTATGGTGAGTTGTTCGCAAGCGGCAGAAACCAAATCGCAGTCGAATCGAATGAGGAAAACATGAAGCGATTTGTCTCGATGTGGCTGAGTGGCGCGTGCGTTGTTGCGGTTGCGTTCTTTTCGCCCATGGCGGCGAGGAATGCGGCGGGGCAGGAATGGGCGGCCAAGAAATTGGAAAAGTCACCGCGGCACCGCGAGTGGGTGAAGGTGCGGCACGGCCGGCGGGTGGTCGACACGTTCGTCGTGTATCCACAGGCGAGCGACAAGCGGCCCGTGGTGCTTGTCATCCACGAGATCTTCGGGCTGACCGACTGGGCGCAATTGGTAGCGGACGAGATCGCTGCTCAAGGGTATATCGCCGTCGAGCCCGATTTGCTGTCGGGGATGGGCCCGCACGGGGGGCGCACCACATCGTTCACGCAGGAACAGGCGATTGAAGCGGTCAGCAAGCTCAATCCGGAGCAGATCACGGCCGACCTGAACGCCGCCGCTGATTACGCGCTCAAGCTACCCACTTCAAACGGGAAACTGTTTGTCGTTGGCTTCTGCTGGGGCGGCGGACAAAGCTTCCGGTACGCCACGAACCGGCACGGGCTGAAAGCTGCCTTTGTTTTCTACGGCACGCCTCCTTCGGCGGGAGCCATCCGAAGGATCAGCGCTCCGGTGTATGGGTTTTATGGGGGAGATGACGAGCGCGTCGCTGCCACCGTGCCGGAAACGAAGAAGGAAATGAATGCGGCGGGCAAGAAGTACGAAGCAGTGATCTACAAAGGCGCCGGGCACGGATTCATGCGCGCCGGCGAAGCTCCCGATGCGAATCCGGCCAATGCCGCGGCGCGCAAGCAGGCGTGGGTGCGATTCAAGATTTTGCTGGAAGAAAATGATTAGCGCCGAAGCGCCGTTCGGGGGCGCCGAGGATAGCCGAAACTGAACACGAGCCCAGTGCTCACGCGGAAATGGTTCTCCCATGTCCCGGAGAGACGGGTGGGAATGTAATCGGCCTGAAACGCACGCACGGTGATGAGGCGGGTCCAGGGAATGTCGAGGCCGCCGCCGACGCCCAGGGCGAGATTGGTACGGCGGGCGACGTCCGGAACGACGTCGCTCGCGCCGATCGTCTCGACGAGGCGCGTGTTCGTAATGCCGATCAGCGCATGCGCGAACGGCGCCAGCTTGCCCGAACGCAGGACAAACTCAGGCCCAAATAAGACCTGGCTGGTCCGCACGTCAGTGTGGAAAAACGGCGTGCTCGTCTTTGAGCCTCCCAATTCAGCCGCGAAGTCGCACAACAGAACGCGAAGATACGGGCGAGGATTGAAGCTTTCATTGATCTCCATCCCCCAATAGTTCTGGGTCGTTGGCACGAATATCTGGGCTTGCGGACCAAGATTTACCCGCGCATAGGAGAAGCCGCCGAATACCTCCCATTTTGGATACTCCTGAGCGCAGGCGGGCCGGCCGCCGACAAGCAGGAACAGCGATGCGATCAGGGCAGGCCGCAGGGCCGCGCGCGCGGTCCCCAGCAGTCGGCGGGTGGATGTCATGGCGTTGCTCCTGGTTCCAAGCAAAATGAAGGGCGGAGAAACCGAGCCCTGCGCATTGCGTAGTGGATACAACCTGCCGCTTTCGTTTGTCTGTAACACGGATCACAAAGACGAGTGCGTGGACGCGCCCCAGCAGCGCTGGACCGGCTTATTCGCCGGGATGGGTCGCTTCGTTGGCGTGGGGGACGAGCTGCTGGTAGGTCGCGTTGTCGACGCGGGACTGCCAGTAGCCTTCGCTCTTAGCGAAGCCAACAATACCGAGGAAGATCACGGCGATTCCCACAGCAAGCGCCCAAGCAGGCATGCGGTTGTTGCGTTGCGCCAGGCCAAACGCACGCGGCAAGGACATATCGAGCGCGCCTTCGGCCGGGCAGATGGCCACGCACTCCATGCATCCGGTGCACTCGGCGGAGCGAATGGTCACCAGCTGATCCACCGGCAAGAAGGACGGGCAGGCTTTGGCGCATTTTGCGCAGTCGATGCAGGTGTCTGGGTTGCGACGAATGCGCAGAGGGCTGAGCAGCGAAACCAATCCAAGCAGCCCGCCGTAAGGACACAGGTACCGGCACCAGAAGTTCTGGATGAACAAAGAGCCGGTGACAAGCAGCGCGAGAACAATAACCGCCGTAGCGCTGAGGAACAGGAAGAAATTCAGCATTTTTACGTCGGCAATGATTCCGAACGGGCTGTACATGAAGGAGCGGATCGCGCCAGCCGACATGGCGGAAACAGCCCAGAGAAAGAAGCCGAGGAACAGGTATTTCAAGCCGCGCAGCGGAATATCGAGCCAGCGCGGCGGGCGCAGATTGCGCCCAAGCAGTTTGTGACCCGCGCGCCAGAGATATTCGGAAATGGTCCCCACCGGGCAAAGCCAGCTGCAAAAGGCCTTGCGAAAGAGGAAAGCGATCCCCAGAAAAGCGACGAGCAGGAACAGGGCGGCGGGATGGATCGCCAGGATGTGTCCCGTCAGAGCCCAAAACTTGAGACTCATCAGGCCGGAGATAGGAAGCCAGCCATCGACGCCGGCTGGACGCGTGGGAGCGAAGACGCCTCCGGCAATTTCAAAATGGCGGACCCAAAGATAAAACTGCCCGCCAATCCAGACGTTCAGAAGCAAGAAGGCAAACTGGAAAGCGTGACGGAGGCGTTGCGAATGATCTTTCGCCGCGCGCCGAATGAGTCTCTTTCTTGGTTTCGGGCGAGTTAGAGGACCCTGAGACGCGCGGGCCATGTGGTTCTCCGCCGGATCCACTGCCACGCCGGATGTCGCCACGCTGCCTCCTCGTACGGTTGGAGCATAGCGGAAGGCCGGCCAGGCGCCTGTGACGAAAGTCACAGGCGGACATCGCGGAGCCTCTTTTAGCACCCAGGCGGGCACCCCCGTCTGTAAGATTTTCTGTTGAAAATTGGGGCAGAAAAAGAAAGGGTGTCTCCGACAACCGCGACCCTAGCAGGGGGTCGAAGAGAGGAGACACCCGATGTCTGTATCGCTAGAGGGGAGAGTA
>JBJKQB010000439.1:0-4202 GCA_046705825.1 Candidatus Acidiferrales bacterium | reverse complement strand
CAGCGCTTGTATCGTGCCGGCCGCTGCCGCGGGAAGACGGCCGGATGCGCAGAGCCCTGCGCGCGGGCTGGTAACCGCGCGCTTTCAGTTTTTCCCGCAGGGGGACCTGAACGACGGCGGTGAACGGCGGACGCACTTCCTGAGTGCGGGCATAGTCCTCCATGGCCTTGACGAGGTCGTCCGGTATCGTAACGGTTGCGCGCTTCATAGCCTCATTCTATCACCAATTGCTGAAGTTGGTGATTGGAGGCGCGGCCCGGCAGCGGCGTCGATCGGCCCAAAGTCATCGCCAGGTCAGGGTGGTCAACGACTTTTCCTTCAGCGGGACTTGCGCAACCTGATCCGCGAACTGCACTTCGATCGCGCGCGCCGGGCCTGGATTCGTGAGCACGAGCACTTGCTGGCCGTCCGGATTTTCAAAGGCCACGTGTGAGAGCGCCGCGGCCGGCGGCGAGTCGACAGAACCGGCCGGCGCTTCGATCTGCGAATCCAAACGCCGCGCGCCGCGATGGATCAGCCGCGAATAGTGCGCGAAGGCCCAAAATTGTCCGCTGCGCGTGATCTGGCGCGTTTGCGAGTGGATGGTCACCACGCCCCCGCAGGAAAATGGGCCCACATTCGGCTTGCCATGCTCATCGAGCGCCAGATTCCATGCGGTGATCGAGCGGCACCAGTTGCGCAGCGCGTCGGCGAACGTCGTCCCCCAACTGCACCAGTCGGTCAGATAATCCGGAGCGGTGTAGTCCGGCCCGCCTTCGGTCCAGTACATTTCGATTTCCGGGAAGGCGTCCTGCACGCGGCTCATCATGTCGGGCGTACCGGCATAGCCGTGCCACGCGACCGCATCGCAGTATCGCCGCAGGTTTTCGTCTTCCAGCGTGTCGACGGCGCGGCCCCACAGATTGTAGTTGTGGTCGAGAACCCAGATTTTTGTCGCGACGCCCTCTTTCCTCAGCAGCGGCCCCAGATAGTCGCGAACGAACGCAATCTCGTATTCCTGGCCCCACAGGCACGCGGGCATTTTGCCGTCCTGGTCGGTATCAACCTCGTTCTGCGAGGTGAGCGCCTGCACCGGAACCCCCGCCGCCGCGTAGCCCTGCAGGAATTTCAGGTAATACTGCGCGTAGGCCGCGAAATAGAATTTGCGCATGGACCCGCCCAGCATCGAGTTGTTGAACTTCATCCAGCCCGGCGGGCTCCAGGGCGAGGAGAAAAGGAACAGCTCGGGATTGGCCTGCCGCGCCTCGCGCAGGATGGGAAGGATGTAGGCGCGGTCGTGGTCGATGGAGAAGCGCGCCATGTCCGGATCGGGCGCGCCGTCGTCGAAGCTGTAGACCGTGCGCGAATAGTCGCTCGAGCCCACGCAGATGCGGCAAACGCTCAAGCCCATTTCCGCGGGATGAAACATTTCATGAAAAAGCTTCTCGCGTTCGGCCGGCGTCAGGCGATGGAAGGTGTAGCAGGCGGCGTCCGTGAACGCGCCGCCGAATCCGAGGATTTCCTGAAACTTCAGCTCCGGAGTCAGCACGATTCGTTCGGTGGCCGGCGGTGCGGAAGTTGCACTCCAGCGGATCGGGGGCGCAGAGGCGAAGCGCTCTTCGCCCGACGTGCTCCAGACGGAAATCTCCGAGAGCGGCGCGGCGGCGTACCGTGAGGGCGCACCACCGCCGGACGCTGACGGGCGCGCACTTGCGTTCGGCAGAATTGCCGCCGCAGCTCCGATCGCCGAAATCCCCAGAAAATCCCGGCGGGAGGTTTGCGTCTCGGAAGATTTTTCTGTGGCCGCTGGGCTCGGCTCCGGCGCGGAATTCACATCGCCATTCTTGCGCGCTTTCATGGTGCGTTCCTTTCGGCAGCGATACGCGCGGAGGTTACCACAGATGCCAGAGCCGGGTTCAAGCGAATGCGGCGGAATCGCTGACGCAACGGTGGCGGAGCGGCTACAATCCCTTGGCGCTCAAAACTGACTCACACCCCGAGGCTCCTATGGAACAGACTCTGCATGAGACGATCGCCCTTCTCGCCCGCACTCCTGCGGCTTTGGATGCGCTCCTGCGCGATCTGCCGGAAGCGTGGACGTTGCAGAACGAAGGCGGCGAGAGCTGGAACGCATTCGATGTTGTCGGCCATTTGATCCACGGCGAACGGACGGACTGGATGCCACGCGCGCGCATGACCCTTGAATTCGGCGATACGCAAACATTTGTGCCATTCGACCGTTTCGCGCAGGCGCGGGAGAGCGAAGGCAAGTCGCTCAGCCGGCTTCTGGACGAATTCACCCGTCTTCGCTCCGGTAATTTGAGCGAGCTGCGCGCCATGAATTTGCGGGACGGCGACCTCGCGCGCCGCGGCCGCCACCCTGCCCTGGGAGAGGTCACGCTGTCGCAATTGCTGGCGGCGTGGGCCGTTCACGACCTGACGCACCTGCACCAAATCTCGCGCATTCTGGCGCACCAGTACCGCGAGGCGGTGGGTCCATGGAGCAAGTACCTCGGCGTGTTGCACTGCGCAGGCCATAGCGCGTCCTAGCGGCCTCGTGACCTGAATGCCGTTCCTGCCGGACGGAAGCGATTGGGGGCGGAGCGCTGCTGTGATGTCCATCGCATCCGACCGTGCGTGCCATCACATACCCGCCCGGCCCCTCCCCGCCATAGTTGTGCCCATCGGCAACGCCGGGCGACCGCAACGCCGCAGGTCCGCGCGGACCTGCAATTCTTGCTGCAGTGCAGCGCCCACCGCGCGAACCCTCGCCGCGTCCGGCCTCTCCCCAGGCGTTCCGCGCGAGTGAATAGAGCGGAAGGAGCCCTCGATGAATAAAGAAATCATGCGCATTCAGGACGGCCGCACGGACGCGAGCTACGAGATGCCGCTGTTCAAAGGCACGCTGCGGGCCATGGACCTGCGCCAGATCAAGACGAGTCCAGATGATTTTGGGGTGATGACCTACGATCCCGCGTTCATGAATACGGCCGCCTGCCAGAGCGCCATCACGTTCATCGACGGCGATAAGGGCATCCTGCGCTATCGCGGCTATCCGATCGAGGAGCTTGCCGAACACTGCACGTTCCTGGAAGTCGCCTACCTGGTGCTGTTCGGCGAATTGCCCACAGAAACGGAACTCAAGGACTGGGTCAACGAGATCACGCACCATCGCATGCTGCACGAAACGACGAAGAAGTTCCTCGAAGGCTTCCGCTTCAACGCGCACCCCATGGGCATGTTCATCAGCACGGTGGCGGCGCTGTCGACCGTTTATCCCGAGGCGCGCGAGGTGAAGTCGGCGGAGTCGCGCCGGATGCAAATCGCGCGGCTGATCGGCAAGGTGCCCACCATCGCGGCCTACACCTATCGCCACAACGTCGGGTATCCCTACGTCTACCCCGACGACGAGCTGAGCTACACCGAAAATTTCATGAACATGCTGTGGCGCATGGTCGAACCGAAGTACAACGCCAGCCCCGCCCTGGCCCGCGCCCTCGACATCCTCTTCATCCTGCACATCGACCACGAACAGAACTGCAGCGCGAACGTCATGCGCGCGGTGGGCAGCTCCCTGGCCGATCCCTTTGCCTGCGTGGCGGCGGCCTCCGCCGCTCTTTCCGGGCCGCTGCACGGCGGCGCGAACGAGGAAGTGCTGAAGATGCTGGACGAAATCGGCTCGAAGGAGCGCGTGCCCGCATTCATCGAGCAGGTTAAAGCCGGGCGCGGAAAGCTGATGGGCTTCGGGCACCGCATCTACAAGAATTACGATCCGCGCGCGCGGATCATCAAATGGGCCGCCGACCAGGTCTTCAAGGTGACCGGGCGCAACCCCAAGCTGGACATCGCGCTCGAACTCGAGCGCGTGGCGCTGGAAGACGAGTACTTCATCAAGCGCAAGCTCTATCCCAACGTCGACTTCTATTCGGGGATCATCTATCAGGCCATGGGCTTCAAGCCCGAAATCTTTACCGTGCTCTTCGCCATTCCGCGCACGGTCGGCTGGCTGGCCCAGTGGCAGGAGATGTTGAACGATCCCGAGCAGAAGATCGCGCGCCCCCGCCAGATCTACATCGGCCACGAACTGCGCAAATTCGTGCCGATGGAGGCGCGCGCCGGGCACGCCGTCTCACGAAAAGAGTAAGCGCGCCGCCACAACGTCGGCTTCGCAACCGAATGCCTTTCTTTAAGGCACGATCTCGAAATGTGTCCACACGACCTCC
>JBJKQB010000438.1:0-12490 GCA_046705825.1 Candidatus Acidiferrales bacterium | reverse complement strand
CCGCCGAGTCGCCCCGCTATATCGAGACGCTGCACCGGCGCGGCTACCGCTTCCTGGCTCCTGTGGTCGAACACCACAATGGAACTCATTCCGTCGCCGCGCATCTCTCCGCAGACGAAGCGCCACGCCCCGAACTCGCCGCACACGGGACTGGGCTCGGGTCGACAGGCACCTCTGTTCCGATCGTGCCGTTGCCACGGCCAGTAGGGAACTGGCTGCTCCGGCATAGAAGCTTCGCTCTGGTGTTTGCCGCGCTTGTGCTCTCCATCGCGGCTGTGGGCTATCTCCGCGCCTATCACGGTGTCGTGTTTGGCGGCTCCGCGCAGCCTCGCGGCACCCGTACTTCCGTCGCCGTGCTGGGCTTCCGCAATTTATCCAATAGCTCCCACGACGCCTGGCTCTCCACCGCACTTTCCGACTGGCTGATGACCGAACTCTCCGCCGGCGACCAGCTCAGGATCATCCCCGCGGAGACCGTCGCGCGCATGAAACTCGAGCTGTCTCTCCCCGATGTCGACACCTTCGGGCGCGACAGCCTGTACCGCATCCACAAGAATTTGGGCACCGATTACGTCGTGGCTGGTTCCTACGCCGCCTTCCCGGGGAAATCCGACGCCTCCGGCGACCAGATGACCCTCGACCTTCTCTTGCAAGATGCACGGAACGGCGAGACCGTTCTGGCCATCTCCGAAAGTGGCTCGCAGTCCCATCTGTCGGAAATCGTAGCCAAAGCGGGTGAAGAACTGCGCGAAAAACTGGGTGCGGCGGCCATCACCACCCAGCAGGCCGCCGAAGTCGCTACGGCGCTTCCCTCCAATCCACAGGCTGCCCGCCTTTATTGGGAAGGCCTGGCCCGTCTGCGCGTTTTTGACGCTCTCACCGCTCGCGACCTGTTTCTGAAGGCCGTCGCTGCCGATCCAAACTTCGCACTGGGGCATTCGGAACTGGCCAACGCCTGGACTCAGCTGGGATATGCGGAAGACGCGAGAACGGAAGCCAAGAAAGCCTTTGACCTCTCCTCCAGCTTGCCGCGTGAGCAGCGTTTGCTCATCGAGGCGCGCTACCGCGAAGCCTCCGGACAGTGGGGAAAGGCCATCGATATTTATCGCGCCCTGTTCGAATTCTTCCCGGATAACTTGGACTATGGCCTCGCCCTGATCAACGACCAGGTAAACGCCGGAAACGCGAAGGACGCGGCCAACACTGCGGCCGCTCTGCGCGATCTCCCGCCCTCCTTGCGCAACGATCCGCGCATCGATCTGGCCAGCGATCATGCCGCCGAAGCTCTGGGCGACTTCAAGGCGGTCGAGTCCTACGCCCAGCGGGCTGCCGAGAAGGCTCGCGCATCCGGCGCCTCGCTGCTGCTCGCCCGCGCTCTGCTCGACCAGACATGGGCCGCCGAGAACTTGGGCGAGTTCGACAAGGTGGACGGCCTGGTCAACGAAGCCAAGCAGATTTACGATGCCGCCCACGACCGCAAAGGCGCTGCTGACGCTATCACCGCCGGCGCCATCGCTCTCGAATTGAAGGGCGATTATCCCGGCGCTGAAAAAGGTTACGAAGAATCGCTGGCTCTCTATCGCAAGCTCGGGGTAGAGCTGGATATCGCCAATGAGACCGACAACATTGCCGATATCCTCCTCGGTCTCGGCGATCTGAACCGCGCGCGCCTCAACTACGCGCAGGCCCTTGCCATTTACCTCCGCATCGGACACGCCGATGGCGTCCCCCTCGCCAAAAACGGCTTAGGTGACGTCTTCCTGACTATGGGCGAGCACCAAAAAGCAAAAACGATGTATGAGGAATCGCTGCAGGCCTGCCGCCAGATCGGCGACCGCAGCAAGGCTGCTGCCGCCCTCTTTGGCCTCGGCAGGGCCTATCGCATCGAAGGTGATCTCCCAGCAGCGGAAAAGAGCGAACAGCAAGCCGAAACAATCTTCGACGAGATCGGGGACAGCACGCACGCCATGGAAGCGCGCCTCGAGCTGGCCCAGATTCTCCTCGATCAGCGCCAAATCAGCGCGGCCCGGGACTCGGCCGAAGCCGCCGTGCAAGCCTTCAAGCAGGCCGGTGCGCAAAAAGACGAAACCGCATCCTACTTGGTACTTTCCCGCATCCTGCTGGCGCAGGGAAATGTGGCCGGCGCCGAAAAAATCATCAATCAGGCGGTCGCTGCGGCCAACCAGACTCGCTTCCGCGAGCTGCAAGTCACCGCCTCCATCACCGCGGCAAAAGTGCTCGCCAAGTCCGGCAACCCTCAGGATGTGAAGGCTGCGGCCGGCCAGCTGGACAAATTGATCGCGGAAGCCACCGAGGCGGGATATGTCGATGCGGAACTCGAGGCCCGCCTTTCCCTCGGACAGGTCGAAATGGTTTCCGGCGACCGTGAGCGCGGCATCCGCCAGCTCAGCGCGCTCGAGAAGGACGCCACCACCGCAGGTTACCGTCTCATCGCCCAGAACGCCGCTGCCGCGCGAACCGTCAAGGTAAAAGCGCCCGAGCAATAGGCGCAGCCCGCTACGGCGTCTTCTTCAACCTAGCGACGATGCGCAGCGTCAGTATCTGATGTGGCTGAATCGAAACCTCTACCGAAGATGCCGATACGCTTAGCTCTTTCTGGTTTTCTTCGACGGCATTCGTGATCCACGCCTGCTGCAAATCGAACAGCGGAAACGTCAGCCGTGACGTTACGGCTTGCCCGCCCGTCTCCAGCAGCCGCACAATCGTGCCCTGACCGTCCTTCGCCGCCTTCCAGTCTTCCACCACCACATTCGGCGTGCTGACTTCAAGGAAACTGGCTGGTGCGGCGGGGAGAGGTCGCGCGGGATCATCGTACTTGTCCTGATCGGCCACCTTCTGCGCTTCCAGCGGTGTCATTGCAGCACGTCCCAGCCGTGCCAGTTCCGTGGGAGAGAGCTGCGGGCCGCTGGTGAACACATACCGGAACGTGAAATTCCCGCCCTGCTCGGCGCGGTAATTCGTGTGCCAGTAGTTGTTCAGCGCATAGGAAAACACCGTCGAGCTCTTCGGCTCGAATTTATCCGGCCACACGCCGCGGTTGATGTCCCCCAGCGTGATCAGCGGTGCATCCACCGGAACAATCGCGGCGCTCACACTGCTGTTCGAAACTCTGACCCAGTGCCGCACGCTGAACCATTCCACTCCTGCGCCCTTCAGCATGTTCCGGCTCGGATCCACCCACCCATTTTGAATTTCGTAGGCGAATTGCGGTTTCTCGACTGCGACCGGAAAGGCGAAATAGACGGCTTCTTTGCCGTCCACCGGCTCCTTTCTGAAGCGATTCACGAACTCGATCTTCTTTTCATTGTCGAACAGCAGGATGGTCGTGCGAATCGATGGCGTGTGCACGTCCCGCGACTCGATTGTGAGAGCTTGCCCGTACGGCGTCTTGCGCAGCCCAATCACGTGCCCGCCGCTCGCGGGATCGATCGTCAGCTTGGCCACGGGCAGCGATTTCTGCATGTACACGACCTGCGTCTCGCTTCTCCCTCCGCCGGATACGTACAGGTACTGGTCGAATTTATACGGGCTCGCCGCGTCCACCAGTTCCTTGTTCAATTGCTTGTCGAAAACGCTGCTCACCGCGCCCGTCGCCGGATCGACGGTGATCCGGTAGAACGCGTTCTCCATTTCCGTGACGGCCTGCGGCTTTTCCACCGCCAGCGGCGGAGCATTCTTCTCCCGCGAGACGATCTTGTAGCACTCAAATCCCATCGCCGGCACATCGCGCGCCAGAAAGCGCACGCGGTCGTACCCGCGTCCCTTGCGCAGCACTTCCAGTGGCACGGGTTTCAGGCTCGGATATTCGGCCACGCTCTGGTCGTTTTCCAGATCCAGATTGACCACGCCGCTGCGCGTCCAGCTCAATGTGTTGAACACCAGCAGCGTGCTCGATGGCATGTGAATCTCGTTCGCAATCTGGCTCAGAGATCGCTCCTTCAATGAATCGATTTCTTCTTGGCTCTCCCGCACATACTCATTTTTCGTCGCCAACTGCCGCTTCGCTTCCTCGCTGCGCGGCTGGGAGATGGAATTCCATGAATCAAACGTATGCTCGGCGTACAACAGCAGGTTCTGCCACATGCTGGCAATCAGGTGCCGCGGCGGGGCCAGGTCCGGATCGAGAAACGTGGCAATCGTCGACAGTTTCTCCGCGGAGGTCGCGCGCTGCTGGTCGTTCCGGTCGATGGCCGTGAATTTCGCGTCCGAACCGAAACCGTCTTCCCAGTAAGGCCCGCCATCGCCCACCACCGTCGGAAGCTGCGCGCCGTACTTCGCGTCGATGTAGTGGAAATATCCGGGAAACGTCGTGATGACGAACTTGGGATAGGCGTACTGCGCGTTCCACTGGTGCACCAGATCGGTTTCGCCCAACTGCAAATCCGTGTTCTCGAACTGGCTCCCATACATCAGCACCGTGTCGGGCCCATAATTGGGCCTCTCGAATGGTTCGAGGAATGTGGGAATTGCCTGCTCGCAGTTCGCCATCTTGGGCGGCAGGCTGCACACGAAATAGAACTGCGAGTATTGCCGCGTGTACGCCATCAGCACTTTCGAACCGTCCGGCCCCTCCCACCAGAATGGCGATTCCGCGTTCCAGTGCCCGTACAGAAGAATGGGGCCGCGGTCGCTGTTCGCCGCTGCCGCAAAGTATTTCAATCCAAGCGCGTGCAGCACCGAAGGATACGACCACGTCTGGCTCGGCACGTCGGTGATGTTCGCGTAATCGAACGGAATGCCCTCTGACCGGTGCAGTGCGTATGTAAAATCGGTTGAGCGGATCAGTTCCTCCAGGCTCGCGTACCCGGTCAGCAGGTTCGCGTACTGCGCCGGTACGTCGATCCTGCCTGCGCGTACCAGATTGAAGAATTCCTTCTGCGCCGCTGCCGTGCGCGTGGCCATGTAGTTCTGCACGATCCACGAGCCGTCCAGGCTGAAACGCATGTCCGCATGGCTGGGCAGGAAGTCCAGCAGCTTGTCGATGTTGCGGCTGTGAACTTCCGCCACTTTCGGCTGGAAGTCGGTGTAGCCGATGTCCAGATGCGCGTGCGGAACGAAATCGATGGTCCACTTGCGCGCCGGCTCGAACACCGTCTGGAACCGCCGCGTTCTTCCATTCACGCGCAGCAACGCTTGCGCCTCGATCGGCTTGTCCAGCGCTCGCACGTCGAACCGAAACCTCTGCTGGCCAAAATCGTTGTCGCTCGAAAGAACAGCGCGGAAATGCTGCTGGCCCACCAGAAGCTCGACGCTGCCCCGCCGCACTTTCTCCGGCAAAGTCACCGTGACGTTCGTCTGTTCCGACAGTTCGCCCGCCTTGCTGTGGTAAAACACCGTCGGATCGACGGTGGCGGAAAAGCTGGGCCGCGCTTGGTTCTGGGGCTGCTCGCTCAACCGCAGCGCATCATATATAAAATAAGAAAGCCCCCCGGCAGTGTCGGGATCGTCCATCCCCGTCAGCTTCAGCGTGTTCTGCCCGGCGCTGAAATACGCCGCCGGCAGCGTAATCTCCAGCTGTCCCTCGCCATAAATCGGCGAATCGACTCCGCCGTCGCCTGGATAGTAGCTGACGTGGCGCTGAACGTAATACAGCCCCTTCTTCCCGTTCAGATCCACCAGCAGATTCGGATACCGCGGATTGTTGAACACCAGCCCGATGGTCAACAGGCATGCGCTCTTGGGCCGTTCCGGCATTTGAAAATCAATTTCGTAGGAAATCGTGCGTTCTTTCAGCTCCGGCACTCGCGACCCGGGCTGATACGCCGGCCAATCCGACGGCTTACTCTTGCCGATGGTGTAGACCACGTGGAAATTGGTCTGATCGAAGTTCACTTCATGGCTGAACTCCGCCGAGGAGTGATTGAATTCGCCGATCTGCCAGATCGTGCCCTGCGCCCCCGCCGTCACCGCGCACCCGCAGATCGCCGCGGCCAGCAGCGCCGTCCGTATGCATGAGAAGTATGCTTTCATCTCGTTCTCCGATCGGCGTGCAGCGTTCCGCGCACGGCGTTCCGCATGTAGATGCACGCG
Source organism: Candidatus Acidiferrales bacterium (assembly GCA_046705825.1). Lineage (GTDB taxonomy): Bacteria > Acidobacteriota > Terriglobia > Acidiferrales > UBA7541 > Palsa-295. The sequence goes on along the minus strand of JBJKQB010000438.1, from coordinate 6,439 downwards.
GCGCGCGCCACCCGACGCGAATGAGGGCGGTACAGCCGGCGCCATCTTAGGTCCCGCCCAAATCCAAAGTCAATTGAGCTGGGGAAACTCTTCGTGTCAGCGCACCTGGCCTTCTCGGTAGCGCCGCGTCTCGCCGGCGTTTTTGCTCTCGCTTTGTTGCTGCGCACGGCTCCTGTGGCGTGGCGTGGGCGTTTCGCCCGCGCGTCGGGTCGATGCTATAGTGAAGCATTTCGAAATGCGTTGGCTATCGGACCCTCGGTACCTCTTTTCGGCGAGACGCTGTTCTCCGCCTGTCCTGCCCCCTGCGGCGGACGCCCGATCCCCTTTGATCGATCGCCGCTCGCTGCTCTTCCTTATGGGCTCGATTTTCGCCCCGATCGCCAGCGGCGCCTCGCGCGCCCTCGCCGGCCTCTCCGCGCGTTCTATTTTTCAGGCGCCTCCGCCGCCGAAGCTGGTTCCCGGGAATTTCCGGGACGTGACCTCCGAATTGGGCATCGATTTCCGCTATCTTTCCTCCCACACGCCCAAGAAATATCTGATCGAGACCATGGGTACGGGAGTGGCCCTGTTCGATTTTGACAATGATGGACGCCTGGACATCTTTCTGGTCAATGGAGCGCCGCTAACCGATTCCATGCCTGTGAAGGCCATCCCTCAAAAGACCGGCCCGAAGTACTGGAATCGTTTGTATCGTCAGAAACCCGACGGCAAATTCGAGGATGTCACTGAGAAAGCAGGCCTGCAGGGATTCGGTTACGGCATGGGGGTTGCCGTGGGCGATTACGACAACGATGGCTTTGAAGATTTGTTCGTGACCGCTTACGGCGGCAATCGCCTCTACCACAACAATGGCGACGGCACGTTCACCGATGTCACCCAAAAGGCCGGTGTTGCCGGCGGGGATTGGTCCACCAGCGCCGCGTGGGTCGATTTGGATAATGACGGCCTCCTGGATTTGATCGTCCTCCGCTATTTGCAGTGGGACTTCACCGACGTGTGGTGCGGCACGCACGAGCAGGGTTACCGCTCCTACTGCACCCCCGACATTTTTCCTCCCATCGCTCCTTTGGTCTACCACAACGAAGGCAACGGCCGCTTCACCGAAGTGTCGCGGGAGATTGGCCTCGCCAAGCCCGGCAGAGGCCTGGGTATCGCTCTTGCCGATTACGACCGCGACGGCCACGTCGATATTTTTGTGGCCAACGACTCCATGTTCGAATTCCTCTACCACAACAAGGGCAATGGCACGTTCGAAGAGGTCGGCTTGCCCGCGGGCGTCGCCGTCGACGGCGACGGCAACACCTATGCCGGAATGGGCGTCGATTTTTCCGATTACGACAACGATGGCCTCCCCGATTTGATCGTCACCGATCTTGGCAATCAGCGCTACGCCTTGTACAAGAACAACGGCGACGGCAGCTTTACCTATGCTAGTTTCTCTTCCGGCCTCGGCACCATCACTCAGCGGCTCTCTGGCTGGGGAGTGCGTTTCATGGATTACGACAACGATGGCTGGAAGGATCTGCTCGTCGCGCAGGGGCATGACTTGGACAATGTGGCGCTGACCACCCCGGACCTGCGCTATCGCTTGCCCATGCTGTTGGTTCGAAACATGGGCAAAGATTTCGTCGACGTTTCCGGTCAGTCGGGCAGCGTGTTTCAGATTCCCTGGGTGGGGCGCGGGATGGCGGTCGGCGATATCGATAACGACGGCTTGCTGGACGCGGTGGTCACCACCAACGACGGCGCCGTCCACGTGCTGCACAACGAGATCAAGACTGCCAACCACTGGCTGAGCCTCAATCTTGTGGGTTACAAGAGCAACCGCGACGCGATCGGCGCGGAAGTGAAAGTAACCACGCAGCACGGCTCGCAGCTCGGCATCGTCACCACCTCAGGCAGTTATCTTTCCTCCGGTGACAAGCGCCTGCATTTCGGTCTGGGCAGCGATGACGTCGCTCAGACTGTCGAGATTCGCTGGCCGAGCGGCATCGTTCAGAAGCTGACGAACGTTCGTGGCGGTCGCACGGTTCAAATTGATGAGCCGAAGGAGAGCAGTTCCGGAGATCCCAAGAAGAAGTGACCCCCAGCATGCCCCAAAAAGCCAGCTCCACAATCGAAGACTTGCGACGCCTCTTAGCCCGGCTCCGGTCCCCGCATCATGCGCGCGACCTGTTTGCGCGCGAGGGCTTGGCTCACGCCCTCGATCGACGCTCCATGATTTTTTCCTTGCTGTCGATGGCGGCCCTGCCCGTTTTCGGCCGCGCCGCTTCCCGAACCGATCAGCACCAGCAACCCAAGCCCGCTAAACCTTCCGGTGTGATGACCGGCGGTGTCTACGCCCCGGTTTACGACGCCCGCCACCGGCCCATTACCGCCGGGGGTTTTGTGGATGGCGCGCCGGTCGTTTATGAAGACTATACGCGCCAAGCGGGTCTTACCGCCTTCCAGCATCGCTCCGGCACGCCGCAAAAGGCCACCATTATTGAGGTCGACGGCTCGGGCGTCGCCTTGATCGACTACGACAACGACGGTTGGCTCGACATCTACTTCGTGAATGGTTCGACCTTTGCCGCACTTAAGGGCTCCGAGCCCGCGCCCAAGGCCATGTTGTTCCACAACAATCGCGACGGCACGTTCACCGACGTCACCGAAAAAGCCGGCGTTGCCAACGAGCGCTGGGGTTTCGGAGTTGCCGTCGCCGATTTCGATAATGATGGCTGGCCCGACATCTACGTCTCGAACTTCGGCAAGAACCGCCTGTATCGCAACAATCACGACGGCACCTTCACCGATATTGCCGACAAGGCGGGAGTCGCTGTGGGCGGATGGTCCACCGGCGCGACTTGGGGCGATTACGACCGCGACGGCCATCTGGACCTGTTCGTCCCCGGATACATCCAGTTTGATCCCGATCATCCAACCTTTGCCGGCAAGAACGGCGTGCCGCCCAGCGCTTGCGAATTCCGCGGCATCAACGTCTTTTGCGGCCCGCTGGGTTTGCCCGGAGCGCGGGACCACCTCTTCCACAACAATGGCGACGGCACCTTCACCGACGTCAGTGTGAAAGCCGGCGTGTCCGATCCGGACGGCTCCTACGGTTGGTCCTCGGTCTTTGTCGATGTCGATGACGATGGCTGGCTCGACCTCTTTGTGGCCAACGATTCGGTTCCCAACTACCTTTATCTCAACAATCACGACGGCACCTTCAAGGACGACAGCTACATGTCCGGCCTGGCCCTGAATGCGGACGGACGCGCGCAAGCGTCCATGGGCATCGGCGTTGGCGATTACAATCGCGACGGCAGGGTCGATTTTTATCTCACGACGTTCTCCGACGACTACAAGCCCCTCTACCGCAACGATGGCGACGCCGAATTCAGCGATGTCACCGCGCAAGCCGGCCTGTTGCAGTCCACGATTCCGTTTCTGGGTTGGGGCGCGGGCTTTCTCGACTTCGACAATGACGGCCTGTTGGACATTTTCTCCGCTAACGGCCACGTCTACGTCCAGGCCGATGGCGCCGACTGGGGCACTACTTGGGCGCAGCGCCCGCTCCTGTTCCGCAACCTCAACGGACGCCGCTTCGAGGAAGTTCCGCCCGCAACAGGGTCGGGTCTCGCCGTGGTCATTCCCGCGCGCGGCGCTGCTTTTGGCGACCTGTTCAACACCGGCAAAATCGACGTCGTGATTAACAACATCGACAGCCATCCGACGCTGCTGCGTAACGCGGTCAAGAACGCGAATCACTGGGTGACTCTCAAATTGGTTGGCGGCCCGAAAAGCCCGCGCGATGCCATCGGAGCGAAGGTTTTCCTGACCGCGGGCGGCGTCCGCCAGCGCGTTGATATCTTCAGCGGCGCAAGCTATTGCTCCACTTCCGACCCGCGTGCCCATTTTGGCCTAGGCTCGTCGGCCAAGGTCGACAAGCTCGAGATTCATTGGCCCAGCGGGCTGGTCGAGGAAGTGCCTCCGCCCGAAGTCAATCGCATCGTCACCATCGTCGAAGGCAAGGGAATCGAAGAGAAGGGAATCGATCCGCACACCGTGAAGCCGCGCTGAACGCCGCGCCTCGTTCACGCTAACGCAGGCGCGCGCCGATTGTTAGGGGGTCGGACCTTTCAGGTCCGACATTAACGTTGCCTTGTGACAGAAGGGTTTTAACCCCTGAGGTGCGATCGTTGAAACTCGTGTCGCAGTGAATTCCTCTGCGCTCTCTGCGTCTCTGCGGTAAACCCCTTTCTCCGTGTTCTCTTGGTTTTTCTCTGTGATCTCTGTGGTTAGATTTTGTGTTTTTGTATTGTTCGCCCCGCCTTGCCCCGGAGCCGCCCCCTGCAGCAGCGGTTTCGGAATTGGCAAGTAGCCGACGAGAACCCCGCAAGGAAATAAAGCCGGTTTGGTGTCGGCGGCGTGATTTTTCAATCTCTTCCTATTTTCGCATTCGTTGATTGCCCCTTGATTTTGTTCGTTCTGTGTGTACTATTACACGCATATGAAGATCGCCCCCAAAGGCCCCCAGGCAGCCCGGCTCCGTCAGCGCAAGTTCGAACTCCTCAAGCGCTTCCCGATCCCTCCCGACCTGTTGCCGGGTTCCCTTTCTCTCACCCACCGCCGTTGCGGTCAGCCGACTTGCCATTGCGCTAGCGACAAGAAGGGACATCCCCTTTGGTCTCTCACCTTCATGGTTGGGGGCAAGAAGCGCGTCGAGCGCATCCCCCCGGAATGGGTGGAGGAAGTGCAACGCCTGGTCGACGCCGGCCAGGAATTTAAACAAGCGGTGGCCGAAGTCTTTGCGGCCAATGCGCGCTTGTTAGCCCTCTGGCGTCGGCAACAGGGCCGGTGAAAGGGCCGACTCCGCACAACCTGCGCCACTATGCAGCCAAGTGTCTGGGGCTGCGCTCGTATCTGGAGTCTCCCGGCGACGGTCGCTCGCAGCCACGCATCCGGGCCGCGGTCCTGCTGTGGGCCTTACTGGCGGGACGGTTGCTGCGCTTCTTGAGCTTCGCCGCCGTGGAGGGGTTGGTGCGCTCCTCCGCGCGCCGGGCCTTGCCCGTTTCCCGTCGATTCGGCGATGACACGCTGGGCTACTTTACCGAGAGACTCGATCCGGCCGTCACGCGGGCAGCGACAGCCACCGCCCTGCGCCAAGCCAAGCGGAACAAGGCCTTCGACAACTGCTTATTCATCGGCTTGGCGGTCGACGGAACCGGAGCGGGGCGATCGCGCAAAGAAAAGTGCTCGCTGTGCCGTCCGTATCGAAACAGCCAAAGAGAAATCGCCGGCTATCAGCATCAACTGGTCCTGCTGAGTGTCGTGGGCGCCGGCCTGACGCTTCCCGTCGATGTCGAACCCTACGGGCCGGGTGACAGCGAGTATGCGGCGGGACAGCGGTTGCTGCGGTGCGCGGTGGGCAGGCTGGGGAAACGCTTTGCCCAGTATGTGGTGGTCGATGGAGAATTCGCGACGGCACCCTTCCTGCACGCGGCCAGCGATCTCGGCCTGTATGTGGTGGCGCGCCTGAAGGAAAACTTGCCCGAACTGCACGCCGCCGCCCAGCAACGCTTTCGCTCTCCATCCCCGACGACGAGCTTTCGGCACGGTGAGGACTGGGTGGAGGTCTGGGACGCCGACGATTTTGATCCTTGGGAGACGCTGCGTTGGACCACTGTCCGCGTCGTTTTCTATCGCCAGCACAAGAGCGATGGCACCGTGATCGAAGCCTCCTGGTTGACCGATTTTCCCTGCGCGCGGGTGGGCCCGGCTTCGTTGTTTCGCATGGCCAAGAGCCGTTGGGAGATCGAAAACCAGGGCTTCAATGACGCCAAGAACCGCTATGGGTTAGCGCACATCTGTCATCATGAACGCCATAGCCTGCTGATCGTCTGGCTGCTCACCTGCTTGGCCTTGACCTTGGAGCGACTCTATCGCTTGCGTTACCTGCACCGAGGCAAGCACCGCGTGCGCACGGCCATCGAACTTCTCCGGCTGCTTCAGCTCAGCTTGTCCGCGCCACCCGCCGCTGATTCCAGTTGAGCACTGATCCCCGACGGTCTTCGTTCGGTTCCTCCCCGAGTTCTTCCATGCCGGCCCCGCCGCCTTGCCCCACCCGTGTCACGAAACTGCGAAAAAAAGGCTGGTCAAATAGGCCCACGTCCTCTCTCGTTCTCCAGATGCATGGTGAAACACGCCCTTGGCCACGTTCTAGCGACTTCCCCGCTCACCGATTCCGAAACTGCTGGAGCCAAGCCGGCGAAATTGACATCGCGCGGCTCCGCGGCTAGCATTTTTCAGCGCTTCCCTGCTGTTTCCGGTTGCCGCCACGCAGACGACTTCGCGCGAAAAGACGATTCTCGACCGCATTGTCGATGCGCGCCGCCTTTCCATCGCGCACCGCAAGCGCGTGCTGCCCGAGGTGGCGCTGAAGATCGCGGTGGAGAAG
>JBJKQB010000437.1:0-5759 GCA_046705825.1 Candidatus Acidiferrales bacterium | reverse complement strand
GGCTTCAGCGGCTGGCACGCGCGGATTACATGCTCCAGCAGCGTCCGCCCGCCCGCCCGATGCAGCACCTTGGCGAGCTCCGAACGCATCCGCGTCCCTTTGCCCGCCGCCAAAATAACGACAACAGTATCTTTCGCCGCGCTCATCTCGCGATCACCGCATGTTTTCCAGGATTCATGTCGCAGCTATTGTGGCTGGCTCAAACACGTTTGGCAATGGAATGGCGCGAGTCAGTTTCGGCTAGCGAGGAGTATTCCTGCCCGTGAGGAATACCAGAGACCGTTTGATGGGGAACGGGCCATGTGCGTTCCAATGGGCCGCTTTAGGGCGCACTTGGTCAACAGGTTGATCGTTCGTCGCCGCTTTCTCGCTCTGTTTTCTGCAACGCGGGTCGATTACATGATCCAGGCTGGCATTGATGAGCGCGCTACGACAGCGTAGGGGCGGGAAGTGTACCAGTGATGGCGGTACCGGCTGCGACAGTTCGGTCTTCGGTGGTTTCCGTCCACAGGGAAGTATCGGCCAATAAACGAGTCACCAGCTGCGTATGCAGCGCATGCCCCGCCTTGTGCGCCACCACCAGCGCCTGCAGCGGACGCCCCACCAGCGCCAAATCGCCAATCAGGTCCAGCGCCTTGTGCCGCCCAAATTCGTCCCGGAAGCGCAGCGGCCCGTTCAACACGCATTTCTCGTCGAGCACGATCGCATTCTCCACCGATCCGCCGCGAATCAGCCCCATCGCGCGTAAACCCGCAAAATCTTTCATAAAACCGAACGTACGCGCCGGCGCCAGCTCGCGGCTGAACGTCTCGCGCGTGACGTTCATCTCGATTTCTTGCCGCCCCACCGCCGGATGGTCATAATCGACGAAACAGTTCACGCGAAACGCATCGCACGGATAGATCCCCATCCGCCGCGGCCCGTCGATGAACTCGAGCGGCTTGATCACCCGCAAATACTTCCGCGCACGCCGCTGCTTCCGCGTTCCTGTCTTGGCCAGCAGGTCGATGAATGGCTTGGACGAGCCATCCAGAATCGGCAGTTCCAGCGCATCCACTTCCACGTAAACATTGTCGATTCCGCAGGAATACAGCGCAGCCAGAACGTGTTCCGTCGTCGACAGGAGCACGCCCTGCTTCATCAGGCTGGTCGCATAACTCACGCGCGCGACGTTCCGCACGTGCGCTTCAATTTCAAAATTGTCGAGATCGACTCTTCGGAACACCACCCCTCTATCCGCAGGCGCTGGGAGAAACCGCAGATGGCAGCGCACCGCAGTGTGCAGCCCGACTCCCTCAATTTCGGCTGCCCGCTGAATGGTCTGTTGAAATGACATAATTTGACCGTTGGAACCTGTGCATTTGCTGGGCCGGGCCGCAAGCATTCTGCCCCTTTATTTTCAACTACTTACAAATCTCGCACAGCCGTTCCACTGGAAGTGTTGCAAGAATACAACAGATGTGCCCAATGTGATGTGGCCCACTTTGTACAGGGTTGCACCTAATTGTCGGCTGTCACTCTCCCGAACTTCGGTTCTACCTAAGGTTTCCGGAAAGCAGCCGGTTTGACCTCGTGTCGGGACTCTTGGCCTGCAAGGCAATCTCTGATCCCAACGCCGTGCGGCGATTGTGCGAGTGATTCCGGTCGCGTAGAATAGCGGTTTCAGATGGCCTCTCCGTTCACGATTCTGAGCAACACCGCCGTCCCGCCGCCAGCGGCGCACCCGCGGCCCTCCTGGCTGAAGGTGCGATTCTTCGGCGGGGAAAATTACCAGGACCTGAAGCGCATCATGCGCACGCTCGACCTGCACACCGTGTGCGAGAGCGCGCGCTGCCCCAACATGGGCGAATGCTGGGACCACCGCACAGCGACCTTCATGATCCTCGGCAACATCTGCACGCGCGCCTGCGGTTTCTGCGCGGTCCCGAGCGGAAAGCCGCTCGCTCCGCCGGAAGAGGACGAGCCCCTGCGTGTCGCGGAAGCAGCCGAACGGATGGGCTTGCGATATGCCGTGGTCACCTCGGTCAATCGCGATGATCAACTTGATGGAGGCGCCGCAATTTTCGCCCGCACAATACAAGAAATCCGCCGCCGCTTGCCCGATTGCAAAGTCGAAGTGCTGATTCCCGATTTTCGCGGCGACTGGAACGCGCTCGGAACCGTAATGTCCGCGCGTCCCGATGTGCTGAATCACAATATGGAAACGGTTCCGCGTCTCTATCGGCGGGTGCGCAAAGGAGCGGTTTACGAGCGGTCGCTCGAACTCCTGCGTCGCGCGCGAGAAATGGCGCCAGATATTCCCACCAAGACGGGCATGATGCTCGGCTTGGGCGAATCGCGGGACGAAGTCCTCCACGCGATCGAAGAAATCGCCGCCCAGGGCACGCACATCCTGACGCTCGGCCAATACCTGCAGCCCACGCCGGAACACCTTCCGATGCACCGCTTCGTCCACCCCGACGAATTCGCCGAGTTCAAGCGTCTCGGCGAACAAATGGGATTCAAGCACGTCGAAGCCGGTCCCCTCGTTCGTTCCTCCTATCACGCTTTCGAACAAGAAGCCGCCGCCCGAGTCTGACCCGCCGCCTCTACCGCAACCGTTGAAATTCCACGCTGGACGTGTGACACTTTGGCCAATCCAAACAACCGGGCAATCTAGGCGAACGGCGCGAAAGCGAGGTAAACACGTGCGCGCTGACGCGGAGGCGATCATGAAAGCTATGCGGATACTCTTGCTACTGGTGTGCGCGGTTGCGCCCGCCACCGTGTGGGCGCAGCAGTGGAGCCCGCCGACGGCGATGAAGACGCTGCCGAACGGATTGAAGGTCGTCGTTTCCGAGGATCATTCCGCGCCGACCATCGGTGTTTGTATCAGCTATGGCATCGGCTTTCGCCTCGAGCCCGAGGGCCGCACGGGCTTCGCGCACCTTTTCGAACACATGATGTTCGAAGGCACGCCGGACGCGCCAAAGGGCGTGTTCGACCGCGTGATCGAAGGTGGCGGCGGCTTCAACAATGGAGACACGCGCTACGACTTCACGGAATACATCGAATCGGGGCCGGTCTCTGCTCTCGAACCGATCCTCTGGCTCGAAGCCGACCGCATGAAGGATCTCGATTTTTCGAACCGTAATCTCGACAACCAGCGAAAAGTGGTGGAAGAAGAAGTCCGCGTCAACGTGTTGAATCAGCCCTACGGATTATTCTTCGCGATCGACCTGCCCGGGAAAGCGTTCGACACATATCCCAACGCGCACAATTTCTACGGCGACTTCAGAGATCTTGACGCCGCGAAGATCGAAGACGTGAAGAAGTTTTTCGACCACTACTACGCGCCGAACAACGCGGTGCTCGCAATCGTCGGCGACATCAAGATTGACGACGGTTTCGCTCTCGCGGAGAAGTATTTTGACGGCGTGCCGTCAAAGCAGGTGCCGCCGCGTCCCGACGTAAGCGAGCGCCCGCAGACGGCGGAGCGGCGCGCGCAGGAAACGGACAAGCTGGCGCAGGTTCCCGCTTTGGCGGTTGGATATCGCATGCCGCCGCACGGCTCCAAAGATGCCATCGTGGCCGCCGTCACGGGCGAACTGCTGCACAACGGCGAAGCATCCCTGCTGTATCAATCGCTTGTGAAACAGAAGCAAGTCGCGTTGTCCGTAAACGGCGGCACCAACTGGCCGCTCGGCGATCCCTTCGAATATAACGGGCCGACGCTGATGACGTCCTTCATCGTGTATCCGCCCAATCTCACGGAAGACCGCGTGATGGCGGCGTACGACGGCGTGATCGCGAACCTCGCCAGGAACGGACCAACTCAGGCGGAAATTACGCGTGTGGTCACGAAGATGCGCTCGGACCGTTACGACGAGCTGGAGATTCCCATCAGCCGCGCCTCGGCGCTCTCGCACGCCGTTCTTTTTGACGGCTCCTTCGCCAGCGTGTACTCGATTCCGCGGGAGCTGGAGAAAGTCACGCCCGAGGAAGTGAAGGCGTTCGCCGCGAAATACCTGGTCGCTACGAACCGCACGATCATCAACCGGACGCCCGCCGCGGCGCAGTCCGCTGCGAACCAGGGAGGTGCGCAATGACCGTAACGAGAATCTTCAAGCTGATCGCAGCTGTTCTGCTGATTGCATCGTGCGCGGCCGCGCAGGGAACCAAAGAACAACCGCTCCCCAAGGGCCTCCCGCCTTACGGGCCGCAGCCGCCGTTGCAGGTGCCTCGGGTGACGACCACCAAGCTCGCGAACGGTCTTACGGTGTGGCTGGTTTCGCTCGAGGGAGTGCCGAAAGTCGCGATGGTCGCCGCTGTGCGCGGCGGCCTGGCCGCCGATCCCAAGGACCGGCCCGGCCTTTCGGAGCTTCTGGCGAACACGCTGGACCAGGGCACGAAATCTCGCACCGCCCGGCAGATCGCGGAGGAGCTGCAGGGCGCAGGCGGCGATTTCGAGGCGCAGGCTAGCCGTGACGGCATTACGGTCAGCACCAACGTCCTCGCGGCTGATGCGAGCGCGGCGCTCACGGTTCTGTCGGACGTTCTCCAGAACGCCACGTTTCCCGATAACGAGGTTGCGCTCGCCAAGCGGAATCTTTCCGATTCGCTAAAGCAGCGCGAGGCTCAGCCGCGCTTCCTCGCGAACCGCGCGCTTTCGAAGGCGCTGTTCGGCGACGGGCCGTACAGCGTCGTGTCTCCCACACAGGAATCGATACGGAATGCAACGCCGCAAGAACTCCGCGCGGAGTTCGCGCGGCGCTTCCGGCCCGACGAGGCGATCTTCATCGCAGTGGGCGACTTGGATCCGGCGAAGATGGAATCGCTCGTGCGCGACAAGCTTGGATCGTGGAAGGCGCCGCAGAGTTCGCCGGTCCAAGAGATGGCTCGTCCGTCCGCCACCGCGCTGCACGCCGTCTACGTGGTTCCTCGGCCGGGCTCCGTGCAAACGACGCTGGCGCTTGGAGGATTCGGTCCGCTGGCGGGCGCTCCGGATTATGCCGCTGCAGAAGTAGCCAATGCGATCTATGGCGGCACGTTCAGCACTCGCCTGATCACCAACATCCGCGAGGACAAAGGCTACACGTACTCGCCCGGATCATCCCTGCAAACATTCCGCGAAGCTGGCGTGCTGCGGACGCAGGCGGACGTCAGAAATGCCGTCACCTCGCCCAGCTTCAACGAAATAGTCTACGAGCTCAATCGCATGGCGACCACCAGTCCCACGGACGAGGAGCTGACGCGTGCCAAACGCGCGCTGCTCGGGATTCAAGCGATAGTTCTCCAGTTGCGGGGAGCGGTGGCCGGTCAGCTTGCGGACAATTGGATGCAGGGTCTGCCGGCAGACCAGATCAGCATTGAGGGGCAAAACGTTCAGAAAGTCACTGCGGCAGACGTCGATGCCGCCTCACAGAAATATTTCCCGGCCATGCGAATGGCCGTCGTCGCTGTCGGCGAAGAAAAGATCATCCAACACGCATTCGCGCCATTCGGCATTCCGGTTCACGTCGTGCCGTAAAAGCGGGCGCGCCGCATCTGTGATAGGCTCGATTCCTTTCACAGATGATGAAGCGGTGGGGGCAAACTTGCGCTGCGGGGACTCTGAGCGTCGTCGTTCTGCTTGCGGGCGCGCTGCTCGCCAGGGCGCAGGGGACCAACGCGCAGGCGGACAGCGCACCTGAAAGAGGCTACGTTGGCGCGAAGGCCTGCGCCGCGTGCCATCAAGCCGCCTACCGCGCGTGGTCGGCATCGTGGCATCGCAAAATCCT
>JBJKQB010000436.1:0-3368 GCA_046705825.1 Candidatus Acidiferrales bacterium | reverse complement strand
TCCTTGTAATGCCCCTGTGCGCGCCAGCGGCTTGCCGTCGATCGAGATCATGGCGTTGGTGCCCAAAGCTTGTAGATAAAGCCAGTAATCGCCGGCCTGCGGGATGGTGAGCGCGCCCTTCCAGTCGAGAGTTGAGTTGGGAGGCAAGGCGTTGCCACGCTTGATCGTGAAATTGATCTGCGGGTCGACCTGCGGCGCGGCTCCCCCTGTGCGTTCGAGGCCGGGCTCGCCATTGTGGCTCACCGCGCCGGCGGGAACGGCCGCGCCGGTCATGTCGTCATTCACGGCGAAGCGGATGTTCGGATCGCCCGAGATTTCGCGCAGGGCGGCCAGCGGTCCCACTTGGCGCCAGGGCAGGCCGACGGAACGCTCGCCGCTGATTCCGATCGAGTCGACTTGGCCGGCGGTGGGACCGATAAGGACGACGGAACTGAGATCGGCGGCCCCGAGCGGCAGGATGTGATTCTCGTTCTTGAGCAGGACGGCGGCATCTTCGCCCGTTTTCTCGATGACTTTGGCGTTGGCATCGATCTTCTGCGGGGTGACGCTGTGCTTTTGCCTGCCGTCCAGGTAGCCGAATTTGACCATCTCATACAGGACGTGCCCGGCCGCGCGCGTGATGGCCGCTTCCGAGACGGTGCCGTCTTTGAGCGCTTGCGGCATCTTTTCGGGATTGAGCTTGACTCCGAAATCGCCCGGGCTGAAGGGCGGTGGCGGAGGTTCCTCCGGGATGTGGCCGCCGAACATGTTGGCGATAGCCTTCTGCACGGCGCGCCGCGACGGTGGCGGCGGAACCGGCCTGGAATCGAAGAAGGAAGGGATGGTAAAGCCGCCCAGGGAGACGCTGCCGGGCATTTCCATATCGAGGCCTGCGTTGATGAAGGTGACGGAATGGGTGGCGCCCCAGTCGGAGGTGACGAACCCCTTGAAGCCCAGTTCGTCGCGCAGGATCGTCGTGAGCGTGTCTTTGTTCCCGCAGGCGTACGTGCCGTTCGCGCGGTTGTAGGAGCACATGATGGAAGCCACGCCGGCCTTGACGGCGGCCGCAAAGGGCGCGACGTAAACCTCGTGCAGGGTCTGGTCGTCCACGTAGATATTCCCGCTGTTCGAGTCGTACGCGACGTAATGCTTCACCTGCGCCATGACGTGCTGCGACTGAATGCCGCGGATTTCCGCGGCGCCCATCTGGCCGGTGAGGAACGGATCTTCGCCGAACGTGTTGTAGCCGCGGTTGAATTCGAGATCGCGGTCGATGTTCACGAAGGGCTGCAGCGAAACGTCGATGCCATTGGCGCGGTCCTCGCGGCCGATCACCACCCCGTTCAGTTCGGCATCTGTGACGCTGAAGGTGGCCGCAACCCCCATGGTGGCGGTTTCGCCCTGGGAAGGCACACGGGTAAGCACACCCGGCGGGCCGTCGGCAAAGCGCAGCCCGGGAATGCCGAGGCGCGGGACTCCGGCGAGATAGCCGGCCTGGCCCTGGTAGACCTTGGGGTTCTCGTTCGTGCCGTGGATGAGCGTCAGCTTTTCCTGGAGCGTCATCTGGCTGAGCAGCTTGTCCACCCGGGAATCGCCGGTCACGACGGGCGTGGTTTGCGCCAGCGCGAAGACGGCGCTGCAGGCAAGCACAACGATTGCGAAAAGTGCTGGGCGAATTACAGGCGGATGAAGCGGCAGGCGCTTGATTCGGTCGAATGAATTCACGTTTATCCTCGGAAGCTTCGGCGGACATCGAACTGCGCTAGAGCAGATAGCACACTGCCCGTGGGAGATCAATGAGCCCTCGTTCACGCGCCGGGCGGCAACAACCTGATAGGGCCGGAATCGGCATGCTGGTATAATCCGCGGACAATTCCTTGGGGCGTGACCCATGGCGACAATCGACACAACCCGGACTGCGGCAGCCGTTTCTGGAGCGCCTACGGCGGTGCGGGGCGAGCGCATTCAGTCGGTGGACGTTTTTCGCGGGCTGACCATCGCGCTGATGATTCTAGTCAACAATGACGGCGACTACAGTCACACCTACTGGCCGTTCCTGCACTCGCAATGGAACGGCTGGACCCCGACCGACCTGGTTTTCCCTTTCTTCGTGTTCATCGTAGGCGTGTCGATGGTGTATTCGTTCCGGGCGCGGCTGGCGCGGGGAGATTCGCGCGAAAAAATCCTGATGCACGCGCTGCAGCGCGCCGCCATCCTGTTCGCGATCGGCGTGCTGGTGATCAACAGTTTCCCCGATCGTTACAATCCGGCGCACATCCGGATTTATGGAGTGCTGCAGCGGATCGCCATCTGCTATCTGGTGGCGGCGGTGTTCGTGCTCTGGTCGGGCATAGAAGGGAAGATTGCGGCGATTGGAGTCTGCCTGATCGGCTACTGGATTCTGATGCGCTACGTTCCCGTGCCGGGATTTGGCGTGCCGACGCACAGTATTCCGCTGCTCGATCCGGATAAGAATCTCGCGGCGTGGCTCGACCGCAAGCTGCTGATGGGCCATTTGTACGAGGGCACGCGCGACCCGGAAGGCCTGCTCAGCACCGTACCGGCAATTGGGACCATTCTGTTCGGCGTGCTCACCGGCGAATGGCTGAGATCGAAAGCGACAGCGCGAGCGAAGGCGCTATGGATGCTGGCCTTCGGCGTGATCGGCTTGGCGGCAGGGAAATTCTTCAATCTCTGGTTTCCGATCAACAAGAAGTTGTGGACCAGCTCGTACGTGCTGTTTACCGCCGGCTTCGCGCTGGTGGTTTTGGCGCTTTGCTATTGGCTGCTGGACGTGCGCAAGCTGCGCGGGCGCTGGACCATGCCCGTGCTGGTCTTCGGGATGAACGCGATTGCGGCCTACACGCTGTCGGAGGTGCTGGCATCGACGCTGGGCAGCTGGCACATTGCTGTGGCGCCCAACGAAACCATTTCCCTGCAGATGTTCATCTATCACCACTACTTTGCGCTGCCGGGCGGCGTTTCGACCCCCAGCGCATCGCTGGCGTACGCCCTCGCGTTCGTGCTGGTGTGCTGGCTGGTGATGTGGATCTTGTGGCGGAGGAAAATCTTCCTGAAGGTGTAGTTGTCGCTCGGCTGCCGGGCGGGAAGCGAATCGCTCTCGCAGCGGGCGGGTTTGCGGATTGCGAATCGAAGACGATGAGTCGGCGTGCTGAGTTTACGTTGATTCTCTCTGCGAACTCGGCGTCTCTGCGGTAAATCCTTCCCTTCACCCCAGAGAACATGCGAATCGCGGCGTGAGTTACTTCTGGGCGAGCAGGGAATCGAGGTAGGAAAGCATTGTGGGGCTGGTCCAGTCCTGGGCGCCGATGAATTTGCGGTCGATGCGGCCGTCGCGGCGGATCACGTAGGTGTCGGGATACATCATC
>JBJKQB010000435.1:0-13191 GCA_046705825.1 Candidatus Acidiferrales bacterium | reverse complement strand
CCGGTGGAAATGGTCAGCGCCATCAATGTGAGGTTGTTCAGGCTGAAACCGGCGAGATACATCACCCCGAAGGTGCCCACAATGGATAGCGGCACGGCCACGCTGGGAATCACGGTGGCGGGTAGATTGCGCAGGAACAGGAAAATCACCATCACCACCAGGGCTACTGTCAGCATCAACTCGAATTCCACGTCGTTGACCGAAGCGCGAATCGTCGTCGTGCGGTCGGTGACCACCGAAACCTTTACCGACGCGGGCAGATTGCCCTGCAGGAAGGGCAGAAGATTGCGGATCCGGTTCACCACCTGAATGATGTTCGCCCCGGGCTGCCGCTGCACGTTGACGATCACCGCCGGCTGCAGATTCATCCATGCGGCTTGCCGCATGTTTTCGGGGCCCTCGACCACGTTGGCCACATCGGACAGCCGCACCGGCGCGCCATTGCGATAGGCCACCACAAACGGTTTGAAGGCCTCTGCGGTGAGGAGCTGGTCGTTGGCGTCGATCTGATAATCCTGGTGCGGACCGTCGAAATTCCCTTTGGCGGAATCGAGGCTGGTCTGCTGAATGGCCGTGCGCACGTCCTCCAAATTGATGCCATACGAGGAGAGCGCCGTCGGATTCACTTGAATGCGCACCGCGGGTTTCTGGCCGCCGCTGATGCTGACCAGCCCGACCCCAGGAAGCTGCGAGATTTTCTGCGCCAGCCGGGTGTCCGCCAAATCCTCGACTTGGGTGAGGGGAAGCGTGTCGGACGTGAGCGCCAGCGTCAGGATCGGCGCGTCGGCCGGATTCGTCTTGCTGTAAATGGGAGGTACGGGCAGATCGGGCGGCAAATAGGTTTGCGCGCCGTTGATGGAGGCCTGCACTTCCTGCTCGGCCACATCAATATCCAGGCTCAACTCGAACTGCAGAACGATGATCGAACTGCCGGCCGAGCTGGTCGAGGTCATCTGGCTGAGCCCGGGCACCTGCCCGAACTGCCGCTCCAGCGGCGCGGTCACCGCGGACGCAACCACTTCAGGACTGGCCCCCGGATAGAAAGTGACCACCTGGATCGTCGGATATTGCACCTGGGGCAGCGCCGATACGGGCAGTTGCGTAAAGGCCACCACCCCCGCCACCATCATCGCGGCCAACAACAGCGAGGTCGCGACCGGACGCAGGATAAACGGGCGCGACGGGCTCAAGGGGCCTCTTTGGCGCGGTTCGAGCGCCTCACGCCGGGTTCCGGCGCAGCGCCAGGCTGGCCCGGAGCAACGCGGCGCCCTGCGTTGGCCGGCTGGCCGGGTCCAGCGGGCTGACCCGCCGCGGTCACTGGCCGCCCGCTTTCATTGTGGATGGCCACTTTCGCGCCGTTCTGCAGCTTGTCGAACCCGTTGATCGCGATGACCTGGCCGGCTGCAACACCCTGCTCGGCGGTGACAGTTCCATTCGTGGTGCCCACGGTGACCGGCTGCATCGAGGCGGTGTGGTCGGGCTTGATCATGTAGAGAAAGGCGCCCTGCGCATTGCGCTGAATGGCCGCGTTGGGAACGAGGTTTACGTTGTGCTGCGTATCCACCAGCAGCCGCGCGTTCACGAACTGGTTAGGGAAGAGCATGCTGTCCGGATTGTTAAAAATGGCGCGCATCTTGATCGTTCCGGTTGTGGGATCCACTTGATTGTCGATGGTCAGCAGCGCGCCCGTCTCCAGAACCTTGTTGCCCAATTCATCGAGCGCCTGCACCGTCATTCTGTGCCCCACTCGCAGCTGCTGCTGGATTTCCGGCAAGTAATTCTGGGACAGGCTGAAAATTACGGTGATGGGCTGCAGCTGCGTGACCACCACCAGAGGCGTCGTGCTGTTGGCCTGCACGATGTTCCCCAGATCGACTAGGCGCAGGCCCACTCGGCCGCTGATGGGCGATGTGATGTGGCAGTAGTCCAGATTGACCTTGGCGTTTTCCACCGCGCCCTGATCGTTTTTCACCGTGCCTTCGTACTGCTTGACCGCCTGCTCCTGGTCGTAGACCTGCTGCTGCGAAATGGCGTTCTGGCTGAGCGCGGCGCGGTAACGCGAGAGGTCGATGCGCGCCTGCGCCAGCGTGGCCTCATCGCGAGCCAACTGGCCCTGCGCCTGCGTGAGCTGCGCTTCGTAAGGGCGGGGATCGATGTCGATGAGCGGATCACCCTTGTGGACCATCTGCCCTTCGCGGTAATGGATCGCTACGATCTGACCCTGCACGCGGCTGGTGACCGAAACCGTGTTGATGGGCGTGACCGTGCCCAAGCCCTCGAGGTAAACCCCGATATCGCCCTTCGTCACCGTTGCGGTGGCCACCGGAACGGCTCCAAAGCCGCGCCGCGCCGTCGTTTGATGAGCGGCCTGCGACGCTTGGTACTGGTGATACATCCAGTAAGTGGCGCCGCCCAGAACGGCGAGCACGATCAGCCAGGCCCAGAACCTATGCCGGCGGCTGGTGTGCAATTCCGGCGGGGGGCCGGGTGGTGGCAGTGAACTGTTGCTGCTGCGCGGTGTTCCCGTGGAGGTGATGGTCTTGTCCATGGTTCGCGTTCTGCGATTCTCCTCGCGATTCAGTTAGGTTCTGGCTGGTGTCGGGGTGTCACTCTCAGATGTCATTCTCATTGGACGAGCAGGAGTGGCCGGGCGTTTCAGGGCGGGATAGCGCTGCTTGGAAAGTTACAAGGGAGATAAGGCGGCTAGGGATGCCGCACGGGGGGCAAGGCACGGCGCGGCATAGGCGCTTGGCCGTTCATGAACTGAAAATCCTGCTGGACGTGCTCGAGCATGTCGCCCTTGATGTTTTCATAGGCCCCAAAGAACAGGAAGGGGACCAGCGCCACCAGCACCCACAGTTTGGCGCGGGGGGCAAGCTTGGCTTCGGGCTCCCAGCGGAACAGCTGGCGCGAGATTTCGAAGGCTACGGCCAGGCCGAGAGCCAGCGCGGTGAGTTCCGTAATGAGTTCGCCCCGCGTGGCCAGACTGTTGGTCGCGGATTCGAGGCCGCGCGCGAGGTACGTTGCCGGAATGAACAGCGCGGCGTGCTGGAGCCATTTAGGGAAGACAGCAAGAGGAATGGTCGCCCCGGAAAGCACCAGGAAACCCATCCAGAGAAGATTGTTGATCATCTGGGTTTCCTGCATGGTGTTCGTGACGCTGGCGACAATCAGTCCAAACGCGGCGAAAGCGGGCGAGCCCAGCGTGACCAGAAGGAAAATCTCCCACAGATTGCCCCAGGAATGCAGATGGTAGAAATAGTGGCAAACCACCACCTCGATGACGATGATGGGCAACGTAAGAATGTAGTTGGAGACGATGCTGGAGGCCAGCATGGCGCTGGCGGGGACCGGCGCGATGCGAAACCGCCGGAGGATGCCTTGCTCGCGAAAGGTGACCAGCTGCACGCTCAGGCCCCAGAAGCTGCCCATCACCGTCAGCGTCAGGACCGCGCCCAGAACGTAGGCGGTCTCCCGGCTGGTCTTGCCGAAGAAGGCCACGAAGGCAATCAGAAAGAGAATGGGCATGACGAAGGTGAAGAAAAAGAAGGCGCGGTTGCGCAGCGCCAGCCGGATGCGCATCTTCGTGAGTGTCCACGTGCTGCTCAACGTCCTCTCCAATACGAATTTCTCTGCGAACTCTGCGGTAAGAGCGTTCCTGCTCCAGTCGCCCCCCGCCGCGCTGCGTCAGCGGCCTCGCGTCATTCCCGCAGCCGCCGTCCGGTCAATTCGATGAACACATCCTCCAGCGAGGGCGAAAACATTTCCAGGCTCTGCAGCTCGTTGTTGTCGGCCTCCAGCTGCTTGACCAGCGAAACGATGGTCTGTGGCGCCCGCGAGGAGTGCAGCACATACGTGCCGTCAAACTCGCGAAAATCGGCGAGGCCGTCCAGGCGGCCGAGAAAGCGGTCTTCCATGGGGCGCGCGAGGCGCACCTCGATGCGCGTGGTCCCGGCGGAGCGCTGCTTCAGCTCGCGCGGGGTGCCCAGGGCGATCACTTTGCCGTGGTCCACGATGGCCACGCGGTCGCACAGACGTTCAGCCTCCTCGATGTAATGCGTGGTGAGCAGGACCGTCTTCTTTTCGCTCTTGAGTTGCTCGATGATGTCGTAAATCTCCCGGCGCACCTGCGGGTCAAGGCCCGCGGTCGGCTCATCCAGGAACACGACTTGCGGGTTGTTGACCAGGGCCATGGCCAGCGCCAGGCGCTGCTTTTGCCCTCCGGAAAGATGATGGTAGAAGGCTTGAGACTTTTCCTCCAGCTGGAAGCGCTTCAGCAGGCTGCCTGTGTCCGCGCGATCGCGATAGAAATTGGCGAACATCTGGATGGCTTCCGCAACGCGAATCTTGTCGGGCAGGGAAGTCGATTGCAGGACCGCGCCAATCGTCTCCTTGAATTTTTCGCCGCTGCCCTGAGGATCGAGGCTGCAGACACGGGCCGTGCCGGAGTCGGGCGTGCGCATGCCCTCCAGTATCTCGATGGTGGTGGTTTTGCCGGCGCCATTGGGACCCAGGAGACCGAAAACCTCACCCTGCTCGACGGCAAAGCTCACACCACGCAGGGCTTGCACCGTGCCGTAGTTTTTCTGCAGGTTTTCCACCTGGATGACCGCGGCTTGGATATTCCGCGGAATTTCGACTTGTGCGGCCGGTTCGCTCACCGCTGAGGACCTTTTCGACTCCTGCGGGGATTCACAAATCTACTACGATGTTGAACCTACTTGTATATCACATGCCCGGCGTGATTTGCGAACGAGCTCGAAAATTTGGGGAGTTGACGTGTGAACGCGCTGAAATTTAGGACCGGAGGTGGCCTTCTCCTGCCGCGCCCACTGTGGCACAAGCGTTGGCCGCCGACGAAAATTGCACCACAATGGTGCAACGAAAAGGCGAAGAAAAAACGACAGAAAGTGTATCCATCAATTTTGCAGCTTTTGCTGATTCTACAGGTACTTACGCCAGAAGTTGTTCGACACGTGTATCCATCGAGGACAGACGCGGTCGGTGCCGAAATCTGAGTGCCGCCTGCTGGGGGTTCCGCTCATGCGACGGGACTTAGAGCACTGGATTCCGCTGCGAAAGTCTCTCGCGAATCCGAAGCGAATTTGCGGAATGTACAATCGTCGCGCTCTTCGACCGGAGCGAGCGCTACCATCTCAGCTTCGCTAGCTAGCCGGTTTGTGTTTTGGCCGGCCTTGAACAGAGGACCTGCGATGACCCTTGCTGTTTCTCCTTGAGCCAGGGGACCAGGAGAAGAGGGACATGTCGATGCGGGAGCCATCGAGGCGGACCCCTTCCGATTCGAGCAGGCGGCGCTGGAGGGAGCCGTAGGGTTCGGGAATGAGCAGGCGTCCGCCGGCGCCCACGACGCGGTGCCAGGGGATGCCTTGTCCGCTGGGGCAGGCGGCCATGGCGTAGCCGACGGCGCGAGCGCCTCCCGGAAGGCGCAGAGCACGCGCTAGTTCGCCGTAGGTGGTGACTTTCCCGCGAGGGATCTTCTTGATCAGGCGGTAGACAGGTTGCCAGGACATAGTCGCGCGCTCTCCGAAGGAAAGAATTTACCGCAGAGGCGCGGAGTCCGCAGAGAAAATCAGCTGAGGACAGAGGAAAAGCAGCAAAAGCAGAAGTGGCAAAAGCGCCTCATAACTTTTCCGGGGCGGGGATTACTCCGGTATCCGGGCTCGAGGGGCCGTCCAGACTTGCCGATGGAGCGCCACGCCAAGAAGCAAGCGCCTCGCGCATGAGTTTGAAGATCGTCCGCCGATTCTCAAAAGCCACCTTAAGCCAAGCGAAGCGGCCCATCATCGGAAAATAGATTCCGCGAAAACAGAGACGCGCGATCAAGATGTTGACCCGATAGCCGAGCGGCTTGCGATCGAGGGAATCGACGGCTTGGGCGATCGCTTCCGGACTGTAGGAACGAATCCACCCGTGTTTAACCTCCGCGTGCGCTTCCGAAATGCTCATGCGTAGCGGGGTGTGGGCCATTTCAAAGGGGACGAACTCTTCCCAGTGCTTCGGGCGCGTGAGGCGTCCGGCAGCCTCAAGGCGCTGATACAACGGCGTCGACGGAAGAGGCGTCAGCAAGCCGAAAATCGGCAGCCCCGGAGGCCAATTGCGAATCTCGCTCACCGTCCGCTCGGCCACGCCGGGCGTGTCGTTATCCATGCCGAAGATAAAAGAGGTGATGGCATAGACGTTGCGTTGGGCCAGCCGATCCAGCACCGCAGCGTATTCACCCGGTTTGTTGAAACCCTTTTTGACGTCGGCGAGGTTAACGGGATCGATGGATTCCATGCCAATGAAGATCCACTTGCCACCCGAGGCGGCGATCAAATCGACCAGCTCCTCATCGCGCAGGAGGTTTGCGCTGATTTGTGCGACCCAATGCACCTGGGCATTTGCAGCGATGATGTCGCGCAGGAGGGACTTGGTGCGTTTGATGTTGATGGCAAAATTATCGTCAATGAAAAAGACGGCAATCTGGCCGCCTTCGGCGCGCGCACGGGATTTCAGGAGCAACAGCTCGTCCACCACGCTTTGGTTCGTGCGAAAGCGAATGGAGTCGCCGAAAAATCCTGTGACGGTGCAAAACTCGCAGGCGTAAGGACAACCGCGGCCCGACTCGACCGGAATGATGCGAAACGTTCCCCAACCGGCGCCGACGCGTTTCAGCAGCGGGTGCAAAAAACCGGGGAGGAGATTGAATTGATCGAGATCGATCGTATCCCAGGGAATCTGGGGATAGGGCTGCAGCGATGGCTTGCGCTCCTGGCCAAAGGCGTCGACGGGCGTGTAGACCTCCTTGAGCGCGCCGCGCGCGGCGTCTTGGACGATGATGGGCCATGTTTCATCCGCCTCGCCCAAGGCAACGGCGTCGGCATGACGCGAGCCGCCGTCGTGCCCGAGCGCCTCATCGGCCATTTCGGTGACGTGCGGACCTCCCATCACCACTTTGGCGCCCGTGGCACGGGCCACATCGGCCATACGATAGGCTTTGGCGATCATGCGAGTCATGGCACCGATGCCGACCAGGTCGATGCGTCGATCACGGAGGTATCGAGCGAAACCTTCTTCGTCCATAGGTTGTGCATTGCCGTCAATCAGCAGCACTTCATGGCCGGGTGGAGTCAACGCCTGCAGGAGGAACATCCAGAGGTGCGGCATGAAATTGCGGGTGACGCCATTATCTGGATTGTAAAGGAGAATTCTCATGAGGTCCTTTTGTGTCGTAATGGCGTCAGTCAACGCCCATTCGCGTTCAAGCCAGCGTCCCAGATTGATGCAGAAGTTCGGTGCCGGTAGGTCGAGCTTCAGTTCTACGCGTCTGGCCTCGCGTTAGGGGTATTGCAGCCAGATGGGCCTCTACGAGCAACATACCAAGAGAAACGCCGTAGGCCGTATACAGGAATGCCTGTAGTTTCGGGGGTGAATGCAATGGAAGCGGATCTGCGGGCCGCGAGCGGACGCTGGCAGAAAAGCCCCGGAGCCGTAGCCGTAATGGAGACATTCAGATTAGTTAGACGTGCGCAATGACGCTGAGGAGGACGTGGAGGGGTTTTCCGGGTAGAGGCGCTCAAACTCCGGATCGCCATGAAGAAGCACAAGATCGGGGTCACGACGTGTCCACACAGGGTCGCGCGAACCCGCATCCCAGGCTTTGCGGAGGGCCTCCATCGCTTCTTGTTTCTTGTTCAGCCGGCAGTAGGTACAGGCGGCGTTATAGAGGATTGAGGATTCATCGGCGCGCAAGGTGACGGCCATATGGAGTTCGCGCAAAGCATCCTGCTCGCGTTCCAAGCGAGCGTAGTTGGCGCCCAGCAGGACGCGCGCCCGGGCATCCTCGGGCACGTGCTTCAAATGGTTTTCCAGCGCGACGGCAAATCTGCGGGTCATGTTGAGACTTAGCTCCTGCTTTTCCATCGACCCCAGGGAATTCAGGATAGGGACATAAACGTTGTAGTCCTCGCCGCTCGCTTCGATGGCCGATTCCGACAAATCGACAACTTCCTGAAAGCGCCCTGCAGCGAACAAGCCGCGGAAGAGGAGGTAATAGGCGCCCTCGCAGTCACGCTTGCGCTCGATCGCCTTTTTGACCATGCGCACGGCTTCGTCATAGAGCCCGGCAGCGTAAAGAACCCAGGCCTGGCTGACCTGAACCTCGGGCAGATCCCAGCGAAGCGCCACGGCCTTGCCGGAGGCTTCCCTGGCGCGCTCGATCCAGACTTGATCGCGCGTGAAAATGGAGTAGTACATGGCGCAGGCGTTGGCGCACGCGGCGTAGGCGAGAGCGAAGCTGGGGTCCAGAACCACAGCATTGTCGAACATCTGCAAGGCGAACTCGACGTCCTGACGAGTCTGGCGGCGGGCGTAGCGCTTGCCACGCAGATAGAGATCGTAGGCCTGCGTATTTTCCGTGGGCTTGTCGGCAAGGGCCTCCAATTCCTGCGGGGAGAGTTTTACGCGCAGGGCCTCGGCAATCTTGCGCGCCATTTCGTCCTGGACTTCGAAGACGTCCTTCATCTCGCGATCGAAGCGTTCGGACCAAAGAGTGAAATCGGTGCGCGTATCAATCAGCTGGGCGCTGATGCGCAGGCGCGCGCCGGCGCGGCGCAGCGTACCGGTAAGGGCATAGCCGGCGCCGAGCAGCTGACCAATCTGCGCCGGAGTCATCGGCTTGTCGCGGAAAGCAAGCATGGTCGGGCGAGAGAAGGTATTCAGGCCCTGGATTTTGGAGAGCTCGGTGATGACGTCTTCGGTGATGCCGTCGCGGAGATATTCGTCCTCTTTGGAGCCACTCTGATTTTCGAAATAGAGGACGGCCACCGACTTGTTGGCGTGAGGGGCGGGGACGGCGTGGGGGGCCGGGACGGCATGGGGGGCCGGCGGCTCGACTTTCTCCGCGGAGGGATGGCGGCTCGAATCCAAGTCGCGCTTCAGGCGCTTCATATCGGCGCGCAACTCGGTGGCGGTCTGGTAGCGCAGGTCGGGATCCTTCTCGAGCGCCTTGGCCAGGATGGTTTCGATGGCCGGCGGCAATTTCGGATTGAGTGTCGTTGCGGGGGTGGCCTCAGACCGCAGAATGCCGTCGAAAACAAGCGCAGCCGTCGTGCCGGAAAAAGGAAGCACACCGGTGGCCATCTCGTAGAGCACGACGCCCAGGGAGAACAAATCGGAACGCTGGTCCAGATCCTGCCCGCGCGCCTGCTCGGGGGACATGTAAGCCACCGTGCCGATGGAACTGCCGGGACTGGTCAGAAGAGCACCTTCCTCGATGTCCACGCGCGTGTAGAGGGAAGTTTCGGAGGGTCCGCCCGCGACTTGGCGCTCTTGCACCGTCAGTTTGGCCAAGCCGAAGTCCAGGATCTTGGCCGGGCCTTTTTCGACCAGGAAAATGTTAGCGGGCTTGATATCACGATGGACGATGCCCTTGGCGTGAGCAGCGACGAGCCCGTCGGCGATTTGAATTCCAATATCGATCAGCTCAGAGATGGCCATGGGTTTTGCGGAGATGCGGTATTTCAGGGTGCGCCCTTCCAGCAATTCCATGGCGATGAAGGGGCGGCCTTCGAATTCACCCACGTCGTAAATGGTGCAGATGTTGGGATGATTGAGAGAGGATGCGGCACGGGCCTCGCGGCGAAAGCGTTCGATGGCCTGCGGGTCTTGAGAAATGTCGTCGGGAAGGAATTTCAGGGCAACGTTGCGGCCCAGGCGCGTGTCCTTCGCTTTGTAGACGACGCCCATGCCTCCGCCGCCGAGCTTCTCGAGAAGGACATAGTGAGACACGGTGCGACCGGAGAGCGAGTCGGTGTTGGACATGGGGCAGGAAGTGTACTACACCCGGAATGGCTCGACAAATTGGGAATCGGAGTGGACGAGCCTACTCACATCGTATCCCCCTGGTGGGATTGAAATGCTTGAGTGAAAAGGGGGAAGGGAACGTTCATCGGTCGGAGGCGGGGGAGGAGTCCGGCTGGGGGAGTTCCTGGCGGGCGCGCGGAGCGGTCCAGAAGAAGCGGGATTCGAGAGGAGCGCCGAAGGACTTGCGGAAGGTCCAGTTGAGGCCGCGGATGCGTGCCAGGAAAATGGTCATGTCGGAACGGCGGTGGAAATGCTTGGCCAAGCTCATGGATGGCGTGTTGAAGATGCTGATCACGCTCAAGGAGCGCGTGACGCCGATGCTGCGCAAGTGGCAGTTCGCCGAATAGCTGACGAAGCTGTGAATGGCGCGCCCGCGATACTCGGGAAGCACGAAGACACCGTACTTCATGGCTTCGCCGGGGCGAATAATCCAGTAGGTGTCAAACTCGAGTTGCGCGCCATCGGCCAGGGCAAGCCAGGTGCAGCCCACCGGGCGCCCTTCGCGGAAAGCGATGACGACCAAATGGCCACGCGCGAAGCGGCAGTTGACGTCGGCGGAGGACAAGTGGCCCATGGCGGCAAGCTGTTCCCAGGCCGCGGCGGCGTCGGCCGAATCGTAGACCTTGCTGTCGAGTTTCTCGCTGGTGTAGGGCTGCGCGGTGGGCCTGGAGATGTCGACCTCAAAAAGACGCCATATGTACCAGCGGAAGACGGGGCTCAGGAGCTGCCGGAAGGCCAGCAAAATGAGCAGGGAGGGCCGACGCCAACGGAAGGCGAGGCGAGCCGAGCGCAACTTTCGGAAAAGAGCGGATGACATCGGATGCTCAGCCTGCTGGGGAGACGTGAAAGCAGCCTGGTGAACCGAGATATTACCTCAAAAAGGGCTGCTGCCGGCCAACTTTTCGGGGGGCGAAGCCGCCGGAAAGAGTTGACTCCAAAGCACATAAATAGGCGGGCACGTGGCGCGCTCTGGGAGGCGGGCCGCTGGTGTGCGCGAGATCGAAAAATACGCGATTGGCCCTATCGTGGATCTCAAGTTCGACCTGCTACAGATCGAACAGGGCGCACGGAAAGGAGGCATTTGTGTCGCAAAACCTGGGAAACATTCGCGGGCGAGGTGTGATTGCGGGAGACGGTCTGGAGATCGGGGAAGTGGAGGACCTGATCGTTGACACAGCGTCGTGGCAGGTCGAATCGTTGCAATTGAAGGTGGGCAAGGATGTGGCGGACCGGCTGGGCATCAGCCGAGGGGTATTTCACGGCGGGCGAATCGGCCTGCCCGTGCGGCTGATTCAGTCGGTGGGCGACAGCATCATCTTGAACGTTCCCAGCGGGGAGCTGCGCAGTTTTCTGGCCGGGAAGGGCGAGGCGGCGGCTGGAGGATAGTTTCGCGTTCCGCAGGGAAGGAAAAGCGGAGGACAGGGAGAAAAGCGGGAAGGATTGACCGCAGAGAGACCCGGGGCTACATCAGTGCAAGCAGCCGGGATGACAGGAAGCGATGAAAGCGGCAGCAAGCTGCCGCAGTCCAAAGCGGCCTGCGGCCGCAGCGGCAAGCAGCCCACCGTTCGCGGAAGGCGGGAACGGTGGGGCCCTGTTGAGTCATTGCCGTTCTCGATGCATCGTCAGCGACTTGCGGCAGAGCCAGCGATCCCAGAAAGACAAAAGCAGATCCCTCACCCCCGTTCGCAAAAAGCGCGACCGGGTTCGGGATGACAGGTGGGAGGGAATGCTGCGACGGCCTTCGACTGCTCGAAGAAGGCGCGAACGGTAGGGCACGGTAGGGCACCCTGCCCTGTTGAGTCAGTGCAGTTCTCAAGGCATCGTCAGCGGCTTGCGGCGGAGCCAGCGATCCAGAATGACGAAAGCAGATCCCTCACCCCCGTTCGCAGAAAGCGCGACCGGGGTTCGGGATGACAGGTGGGAGGGCTCGCAAGCCGGCCTGCGGCGAATCCGTGTGGCGGATTCGCCGTGGGTAGCAAAGCTTCGATGATCCAGGAGGGCTCAGTCGCCGGAATGCGGCTGGGACTTGGAGCCGGGAACAAAGATCTGGGAAGCGTAGGAGAGATGGAGATTGTTCTGCTCGGTGCGGAGATGGATGGGCTCAAGCTTGCCGTTGGGATTGGAAGAGCGCGGCATCTCGACGGTGAGGCGATACTGATTGCCAAGCACGATATTCAGCTTGTGGAAAATGGGCAGGAAGTCGACAGGCGTCTCGAAACCCTGGAAGAACTGCTGGCCTCCGGTGTCATTGGCGAGTTCGGAGAGATTCTGCCAGGCGATTTGCTGCAAGAACAGCGTGTGAGCGAGGCGGAAGCCGCCGGTGTAGAGCGTGTGGACGACGATGCCGTCCTTCTGAACCTGCCGGATGGCTTGATCGACATAGGGGCTCTGCAAGCCGGGGTGCAAGCGGTCGATGCCGCTGGCGATCATGAGCACTTCATGGCGCATGTTGTTCGAGGGCCACTGCTTGGCCAAGCTCTTCAGCGAAAGATAGACGCTGGGCGAAGTGCCGAAATAACGTCCGAGCGGCAAGCGGAGTTTCTGCGCGACAGCCTGATGGTCGGAGCTGAACTTGGCGGCAGCGCGAACGGTGCCGGACTGGGCGTAGTAGATGCCTACCTGGGTGGTGGGCGGCTGCGCCTCGATGAAACTCTTGATCTCGGAGAAGTGGGTGCCGATGGCGGAAGGGCTGTCGTCGTCATCGATCAAGATGGCGAGCTGCAGGCCGGCGTCGGCTCCCTGGGCGCGCACGAAGGAGCTGACGTTCTCGCGGGTGTTCTTGCTGTAGACGGCGATATCGTCTTTGGAGATGGCCGGAGCGGGCGAGAAGTTGGGGCCCAGCGCAGTGACTACGACGCTGGCGGGAGCGGCGGCCACATCGGGCCGGGCGGCGGAGTTGGCACGCGGATCCTGAGCGAAGGAGGAGCCCGCCAGAAGCAGACCAGCAGCGAATACGATGGTGAAAACGAGGAGACTCGTCTTCTTCATGTTGCACCTCCTTTTTATTTAGATGCGACGGGGACTGAACGTGCTACTTCGGGTGGAGGCGCGGGCTACAGCATTTCCGGCGGGTGCTGAGCCCGAGGCAGGTCGGGTCATTGGCCTAGAGTGGACCGTGTGCAGCACGGGGCGGAAAGATTCACCACGGAGGGCACAGAGAAAAGGCGGAGGACACGGAGAGGGTCGGAAAAGACTGACAGCAAGGCATTGACCGCAGAGGCGCGAAGGGCGCAGAGAAAAACCAAAGAAAAAGACCCACTGTTCGCGGAAGGCGCGAACGGTAGGGCACCCCGGTCCTGTGGAGTCATCGCGATCCTTGAGGGATCG
>JBJKQB010000434.1:0-22764 GCA_046705825.1 Candidatus Acidiferrales bacterium | reverse complement strand
TTCGGGTCGTTGGCGCTTATCTTGACGCTGGTCGGCGTTTACGGCGTGTTCAGTTTTCAGGTGGCCCAGCGCCGGCATGAAATCGGCATGCGTGTCGCGCTGGGAGCGAGCCCGCGTCAGATCTGGCGGCTGATCATCGGCAAAGCCGCGGCGCTGGCGGCGACCGGAGCGTTGATTGGTTTGCTGGCGGCTTTCGGATTGACGCGCTTGATGAAATCGCTGCTCTTTGGCGTCCAGCCCGCCGACCCGGCGATTTTTGCGCCGCTGGCCATTCTGGTCATGGTGGTAGCTCTTCTCGCGGCCTACTTCCCGGCGCGGCGGGCGATGCGTGTTGATCCCATGGCCGCGCTGCGGCATGAGTAGGGCCCGGCGCGCGGCGGCGTTAGAAACTGGGCGCATGCCGCCGCATTCGGCGAGTTTTCCACAGCGTTTCCCTGTAGAATTTTGGGTGAGTAAATTCCCCGTGAGCGCAGAACGCAGAAGTATGTCCGAAGAGCGCGTCATGGCCGCCGAGAGTGAAGCGGCCGAGAAAGCGCACTCGGAAGCCGCGCTGCAAAAGCTGGTCGAAGTCATTTCCCGCTCGCAGAGCAATTACCGCGAATTGATCGACAACCTGGACCAGGCGGTGTTCACGCTGTCGCCGCAGGGCGAGATTCTGGTGGCCAACCGGCGCTTTTCCGAGATCATCGGCGCCCCGTTTTCCGAGTTCATTGGCCGGTCCTTCGCCGAGTTCATCGATTCGCCCACCCTGGAGGAGGCCAAACGCGCGCTGCCGGAGCTCCAGAGCGCCGGGTGCCGGAAAGGGTCGATTGCGGTCCGGCTGAAGAAGGACGGCAGCGTCCGCCATTTTTCCTGCTGGTTCCAGTTTGTGCCGCAGGGCGGGCAGCTCGCCGTGATTATCGGCTGGGCGCGCGATGCCACCGCGGAACACGAGGCCGAAATACGTTTTGCGGAGCTGTTCGCGTCCTTGCGGGAAGGGATGTTCTTCGCCGCGCCGGACGGCCGGCTGCGGGACGCGAATCCGGCCCTGGTTCGAATGCTGGGGTACGCCGGCAAAGAGCAGTTGCTGGGAAAGAATCTTCGCGAGCTGTATGCGGACGGCTCCGCTCTCGACGAGGTGATGCGGGAGCTCGGCTCCGGAAAATCCGTCGAGGACCGCGAATTCATTCTTCGCCGGGCGGACGGCAAGAAAGTCTATTGCCGCGGATCGGTGGTGGGCGGCCGCGACGAATTGAAGCGCATCGCGGGGATTCAGGGAATTCTGGCCGACGTTACGGAGCGCCTGGAGATCGAGCGGCGCCTGCAGCAGGAGCAGGAATTCGTGCGCCGCCTGATCGCGAATTTTCCCGACGTGATTGCGGTTCTGGACGCGGACGGCCGCTACACCTACGTCAGCCCTCGCGCCGAGGACCTGCTAGGCATTGCGCCCCACGAATTCATGGGCGAAGAGGTGACCTCGCGCGTCCATCCCGACGATGTGGCCAAGCTGGATGCCGTGCACCAGCAGCTTCTGGCCGGAGCCACGCCGCAGGTTCAGGTGGAATTCCGGTTGCGGCATCGGGACGGCAGCTGGCGGACCCTGCGCGCCAATGCCGGGCCGCTGCACGACGGCGAGCGCATCAGTGGCGCGGTAGCGTCCGCGCGCGACGTCACCGACTCGAAGCGGGTGGAAGAGCAGCTGGCGAGCAGCGAGAAGTTCGCCGCCATGGGTCAAATGCTGGCTGGCGCCGCGCACGAACTCAACAACCCGCTTACCGCCATCCTGGGTGTCGGCGACTTGCTGCGCGAGCGCGCCAAAGACGATTCCTCCCGGCGGCACGCGGAAATCGTCCTGCAACAGGCCAAACGGGCGGCAGACATCGTACAAGACCTGCTGGCCTTCTCGCGCCCGCCCACGCAGGGCCGGTCTAAGATCGATTTAGCCGAGCTGGTCCGGAAGATCCTGGACACGCGCAAGGCGGAGTTGCGGTCGCGGAACATCACCGTCCATTTCAGCGCGCCGGAAGGCCTGCCGGGGGTGGAAGCCGACGCCAAACTGATTTCGCAGGTGCTAGTGAATATCGTGAACAACGCGGAACAGGCGATGGCCGCCGCGCGCGACCGCGGGAACCTCAACGTGAGCCTAGAAGAGGCCGGGGAGAAGGTCATTCTGACGATTGCTGACGATGGCCCCGGCATTTCCGCCGAGGACATGCCGAAGATTTTCGACCCTTTCTTCACCACCAAGCGGCCGGGCGGCGGGACGGGGCTCGGTTTGACCATCAGTATGGTGGTCGTGCGGGAACATGGCGGAACGATTGAAGTGCAATCGCGGCCGGGAGCGGGCGCGACGTTTCGCATTTTGCTTCCTGCCGCGCCGGGCACGAGCACGGGGGCGGGGAAGGGCGTCCAGAGCGGCAGCGCGCTGCTGAAAGGCCGTTCGGCGCTGGTTGTGGATGACGAGGAAAGCATCCGGGAGATCGTGCAGGAGGGGCTGCGCGCTCGAGGTCTGCGGGTGGACGGCGCGGAAAGCGTGCAGGCCGCGCTCGGGCTGTTGGGCGGCCACAGCTACGATTTTATTGTCTGCGATTTCAATCTGCCCGGCCAGCGGGGCACCGAACTGTTCGAGCGGGTGCGCGGAACACCGTCGCAACCCTCGCAAGCCTTCGTTTTCGTAACGGGCGATCTGGTGGAACCCGCGAAGGCGGCCGAACTGAAGAAGCAAGGAGCGCACGTCCTGCAAAAGCCGTTTCAGGTTTCTGCGCTCGCCGCGCTGCTCACCGATCTGCTCCAGCCGCAAACTGCAGGCAAATAGAAGCTTGCCGTAAACGGGGAGTCACTTTTCCTTGGAAGCCGTTTCCCCGGACGCGTCCACGCCGAAATCCCAGACAAAAAGGCTCAGTTGATCGAGCTGCGTCTCTCCTGGAACCACTTCGACGAGGGCATACTCGCCAGGCTGCAGGCTTTGGCCCAAGGTGAAGCGATACACGTCTTTCGCCATCTGCCAACGCTGCATGAGGAGCGGGTGGGTCGTGGCGTTCTCCATTTTGAAGAGCTGATCCACCTGGGCGATCTTGCGGTGCGAGCCCTCGACCTGAGCGCGCACGAGCTCGAGAGACGGAACGGTATCGGCGGAAACGCGCAGGTAGAACTCGGGATTCGCCGAGCGGATGCGAAGCTTGGCGTGCGCGCCTTTGATCAGGACCGTGTGGCGCTCGGAGACAATCGGAATGGGCGACAGAATCTTGGCGATCTCGTGCCGCTTGTTCATCTTGTAGATGGGTTCGGCGGGCGGAAGCTGCAGGACGTCCTTGCGCGCAAGAACCCACACGCCCTGGCCGGGCGGAAGAAAAACACCGGGGTAAATTTCGAGGCTGGCGTCAACGTCCAGGGGCATGATGCGGCGCTGATTCTCCTGGCGGCGCGCTTTCTTCACCAGCGCGGCGTCGACTTGGGCCTGGGCCGCCTCCCCTTTCTTGGTGGCCGCCCAATCGACCAGAGATGCGGGAATCTCCTCCCAGTCGGAGCGGTCAATACTGTAGAAGCGCACGCGGTCCCCAATCACCTTGTATTCGCGGACACGCTGAGACGTGCCGTCCTTGAGGACGAGTTTTACGCCGCGCGGCGCTTCGGCGGAACCGTTCGGTGACGCCTGCGGCTCGGCCTGCGCTGGATTTGGTGACGCCTGCTGGGCGGACAGAGGGGTGGCGCTGACGCATAGAACAGTGAAGACGCCAAAAGTGAACGCACAGGCAAAAAGGGCGGCCGCGAGTGGCGGCTGGAAAATCAGCAGGAGCGCGCGAAGCTTCGGTCGAGTGCGCATGGGCGAACGTCTCTGCACGTATGATGCGGTTTCGGCCCTGGAGGTCAAGACAGCGGCAGGATACTGCGCGGGCGTGCTGGCGGCAACAGCACGCGACGGTCAAAATCTGGCGCTGCGACAAAACTCCGGAAAGGACGCGTATGTGGCTGGAATTGAGAGAGAAAGAGAATTGCTGCCGGGCGGCAGGCGTTGTAGTGAGGCTAGTGCTCGCAGCGCGGGCACAGCACGGCCAGAATCATCAGGTCCGAATTGGTGAAGAGCCACTTCTCGGCTTCGGCACCGGCGGTTTCTGCCACGCGCGCGAGCTTTCCGAGGTGGCGATTGCGCGCCAGGCTGCGGACGTGCTCCAGGCAGATGCCGGTCAGGCTCACCACTTCTTCTTCGGTGAAGACTTTCTGGCTTGACTTTACGCGGACCATGTCGCTTCTCACGGTTCCTCGATGCTGATTTGAATCTAAAGCCCGCCAGTTTCCCCTGCAATAGTCGTTCCGTACTGGGTGACTAGACCGTTCAGGGGTGCTTCCAGCAGGCGAAAACTGAAAACTTTTTTGCCCTCTATCAATTGCGGACGCTTGAGGGCATCAGCCGGTGGCAACGGAATCGATTCTGAGGACACGACCGGCGCCAAGTGACCGTCCGGTTATGGAATATTTCTACGCTTTTGCAAATGTTGGAGCGGAAATTCCCGCGTAAAGCCATCTGCCATAGACGAGTCGTAGACGATCGCCTTCGTTAATGGGAGAAGACCTCAGACTGAAAGTCATAACACCGCTCGATTCCTCACGGCGGGCAAAGGCGAGTGCCGAAAAATCCTCAGGTCTGAAGACCTGAGCTTCAGTGGCACACGCGAGCTACATTGGCTGCGAAGGGAAACTACAGCGTGAAACCGCCGGCTTGCTCGAAGGCATGGGCGAGCTGCAGAACGCGCGTCTCCTCGAAGTGGCGCCCGAAAATTTGTAGGCCCACGGGCAGCCCTTCACTGGTCCTGCCGCAGGGGACAGAAATCCCCGGCACGCCCGCGAGCGATCCTGTAACTGTATAGATATCAGCGAGATACATCTGGAGCGGATCGGCCGTCTTCTCGCCCAGCCGGAAGGCGGGAGTCGGCGCCGTGGGGGTGACGATGGCGTCCACCTGCTGAAAGGCGTCGGCGAAATCGCGCGCGATCAGCGAACGCACCTTCTGCGCGCGCAGGTAATACGCATCGTAGTAGCCGGCGGAAAGGGCGTACGTTCCCAGCACGATGCGCCGCTTGACCTCCGCGCCGAAGCCCTTCTCGCGCGTGCGCCGATACATTTCCATCAGCGTCCCGCCGGGCACACGCAGGCCGAAACGAACTCCGTCGTAGCGCGCGAGGTTGGAACTGGCCTCCGCGGTGGCGATGATGTAGTAGGTGGCGATGGCGTAGTCGGTATGCGGCATGTGCAGAGGAATGCGGCGGCAGCCGAGCCGCTCGAGCAGCGCGATTCCAGATTGAACCTTCTGGCGCACTTCCTCGTTCAGGCCTTCGCCAAAATAGTCCTCCGGGACGCCGATGCGCAGGCCGTCCAGGCGCGTTTCAATTTCGGAGGAGTAGTCCGGAACGGGAACGGGCGCGGAAGTGGAATCGTTTTCGTCGCGGCCGGCAATCACGGACATTACTGCCGCCGCGTCAGCGACGGTGGTGGCGAAAGGCCCGATTCGGTCCAGCGAGGAGGCGAAAGCGATCAAGCCATAGCGCGAAACGCGGCCATAGGTCGGCATCAGCGCCGGAATGCCGCAGCAGGCACCCGGCTGGCGGATGGAGCCGCCCGTATCCGTCCCCAGGGAGGCTACCGCGAGCCCTGCGGCAACCACGGCAGCGGAGCCGCCGCTCGAGCCGCCCGGAACCCGATCGAGCGCCACAGGATTCCGCACCGGACCATAGGCGGAGTTCTCATTCGAGCTGCCCATGGCGAATTCGTCGCAATTCGTCTTGCCCAGGATGACCGCCCCCGCGGCCTCCAAGCGCTCGACGGCGGTGGCGTCGAACGGGGGCACGTAATTTTCGAGGATTTTCGACCCGCAGGTAGTGCGCACGCCCTTCGTGCTGATCACGTCCTTGATGGCAATGGGCACGCCCGCCAGAGGCGGCAGGTTTTCGCCTTTGGCGATTGCGGCGTCGATCCGGTCGGCTTGGGCGAAGGCTCGTTCCGGGCTGAGCGCCAGGAAGGCGTTCAACTCGGGATTGCGCTTGTCGATTCGGGAATAAAAGTCGGCCGCCAGCTCCCGGGCCGAGACTTGCTTCGACCGCAGAGCTTTTTGCACGCCGACGAGAGTCCAGGAGAGTTCGGCCATCATCGTTCGATCACCTTGGGCACGCGGAAGAAGGGCTTGGCCGCCTCGGGTGCCTGGGCCAGGACGGCGTCGGCGACATTGCACGGGCGAGGCGCGTCCTCGCGCAGCTCGGGATGCGATTCGGCGGCAGGCTGAAGCACTTGCGCCATGGGCTCGACGGAGGTCACGTCGAGCTGCTCGAGTTTGGCGATGTAAGTCAGGATCTCATCGAGCTGGCCGCGATAGGTTTCGACTTCTTCGGGCGAAAGTTCGAGATGCGCCAGTTCGGCGACTCGCAGAACATCCTCACGCGTAATCTTCATCGTTCAGGCCACCCATCTTTGCGGAAACAATGGAATAGGAAAGCATAGACCAACAGCTGGAGGCAAGGAAGCAAGGAGGCGAGGATAAGCGTGGACGGCGAGAAGCCAAAAGGAGGGCGTGTGCGCCGGCTATTTCCGGCGGCGGATGAAGGGCAGGTGATCGTTGTCGAGTTCGTAGGGCATGGTGCGGCGGCGCGACTCCGCATGGAACGGGGAAGGTGCGGATCCGGCAGCCGATCGGCTCCTTGATGCCGCGAATTTCACTTCGCGGACCAACGTGCCACCCCAGGCCTGATTGATCTGCGCGCAGAAATCGCGCGACATGGACTCGAGCTGGCGCCGCCAGGCCTTGCCGTCGGCGGCAACCTCAAGGCAGCCATTGTGGCAATGCAGCAGGCGAGTATGCGCCGCAACCGTTTTGCCCACGATCTGCGGCCAGGAGCCGGTCAGCCAAGCGAGCGGGGCCTGAGGATGGCCGATCCTGCGCGCCACGCGTCCGAGAAGATTGCCGGCCTTTTCCATTTGCGATTCGCGTCGAAGAGCGAAGGGGATTCTACCACGCCAGAGGCAAAACCAAAGGCAAGAACAAAAGCAAAAGCAAAAAGGTTCAGGCGGATTCGGAGAGGAATTCGACCGTGAAGGAGGAGGGTACGAGGCCCACATCGGCGCCGCGGGCAAAAAGTTCGCGGACCGCGCGGCGGCCTTCTTCGCCGTAGTCGAGGGTCCAGCGGTTGACGTACATGCCGATGAATTTGTCGGCGAGCGAAGGATCCATATCGCGCGCGAACTGCAGGGCGTAGTTCAGGGCGGGCTCGCGATGATCGAGGGCGTAGCTGACGCTGTCGCGAATGACGCGCGCGACTTGCATCCCCACTTCCCTTCCCAGGCTGCGGCGGATCGCATTGGCGCCCAAGGGAAGCGGCAGCTTGGTGGTTTCCTGCCACCATTGCCCGAGGTCCACCACGCGATGCAAACCGATCTGGGAGAAGAGCAACTGGCCTTCGTGAATGAGCAGCCCGGCTTCGACTTCCTTGGCCTGCACGGCGTCCAGAATCTTGTCGAAGGGCATGGTGACGATGTCGACGTTGGGCTCGAAAAGCTTGAGCGCGAGATAGGAGGTGGTCAACGTACCGGGAATGGCGACTTTGCGCCCAGCCAGATCATTTTTCTTGATGGGGCGCGCGGAAACAACAATCGGCCCATAGCCCTCGCCAAAGCTGGCTCCACAGTCGAGCAGGACGTACTTATCCGCGACGAAGGCGTAGCCATAAAAGCTGATGGCGGTGATGTCGTAGGTCTCTTCGCGGGCGGCTTTGTTCAGCGTCTCGATGTCGGAGAGAACGTGGGTGAATTTGACTCCGGGCAGGCGGACTTTGCCGGTCGCCAGCGCGTAGAACATGAAAGCGTCATCGCTGTCGGGCGAATGAGCGAGGCGCAGTTCCGCGGCTTTAGGAGTGACGGCTGGAGTCGACATGTCGTTGCGCTCCGTTCGGCCTCAGCAACGCTTGCATGCCGCACAGACTGAAGAAGGCATGGTCACAAAACTCGTGCGGCGTTTATCAGAGCAGTTTGCGTATCTTCGGCGTGAGGCCCTAATTCAAGAGGCCATAGGATACCACAGGCTTCCGGGCGGGAGGTACATCTGCGGCGGCGTGGCGCGGCGCCGCTTTGCAGGAATTTGCCTGGAAGCTAATCGGTCTTGGCCGCTTCGAAGATGGGATCGGCGCTGGTGGCGGGAACGCCGCGCTTGTCGGCGGCGTGAATTTTTCCCTCGGCATCCATGAAGAAGGAGCGCAGCCCGCTCTTGCCGTAGTCATCGGGCGTGGCGGTGATCTCGAAAATCTGATTGGCGGGATCGGAGGGCGGCGTCACCAGCTGATACTGGAAGCGGTATCCGCCCGCATCTCCCGCCGCCAGGTCTTTGCTGATCAACGAAGCTTCGTCCGGAGAGATTTCCCCCGGCGGGGCCGGGCCGAGCTGCGCCAGGCTTTGCGGGAGTTTGCCAAAGGCGCGCTGATAGCGCTCGATGGCCGATTTCAGCCCGCGCATCGTCTTGACCACGGCCTCTTCTTTAGGCGCGAACGCCTGCTCCTCCCACTGCTTGGCCAATTGCGGGATGTCGATCAGCAGGAGCCCGACGGACAAGACGCGCCAGCGGCCGTTCTCGCGCACCAAGCCGAATTGCGTTTGCTGGGCCTTGACCACGCGCACGGGAACAAACGCGAGATTATCCTGCACGCGCGGCGCGCCGAAGCGAAACTCGACGCTATTGCTCGGCGTGCTGCAGCGCAGGACCACATGATTCTGCTCGTCGGAGGAAAGCAGCGGCTTGCCCGGCTCGTCGGCCAGGGAGAAGCGCTGCATCAGCTCGACGCGCAGGTCGGAGGCGAGGGCGCGAAAAGCGGCGGCGCTTTCGGAGGTCAAGTCGTTGGCGAACTCGGTCTGATTTTGAGTGCATGCGGCGGTCAACGCGTCGGAAAGAGCGGCGGCAGGCCCGGTGGGAATGCCCTCCGGATTTTCCTCCTGGGCGTAAGCGGCGCGGCAAAGGAAGCAGGCGCACAGCGCCAACGCGAGGGCAGAGATGCGCAGCGATCGAGACCTGAGAGTCATGTAAGTTCGGATTTAAGCTGGGCCAGGATGGTTGCCAAGTCGCGCGTAAATTGCGAGCGAGCCATGACCCGTTTGCAGCCGGCCTGGCGCGCCTGCTGGGCTAATTCCGTCTGCACGTGGGAAAGGAAGGCGATGAGCGGCACATCGGGGGCCGCGCCCTCAATGCCGACGAGGGACTCGACGGGCCGGCTGCGCGCGTTCAAGTCGACCACGAGCAGCTTGGGTTTTTCGCGAGCGATCTCCTCGAGGAGCAATTGCGGCGTGGCGCAAAACTGGACGGTCACGGCCAAGTGTTTGGCGGTTTCCGCGATCTTGGCCTGAAAAAACAAATCGTCGAGCAGCGCGGCAACATGCGCCATCTTGCGTTCTCCTGGTGTTGGGTTTAGCACGTCCGGGCCGGCGCGAGCAACTGCAGCGGGGCGGCTGGAGCCGCACCCACGCATTCCCAACCGGGAAGGGCGGGGCCGTCACGACAGGTGGGAATTTGTGATAACGTCTTCGGGAGAACATTCGAGGAGGCCACTCATGGGTGCTGCAGCGAGCCCGAGCGCAATTCCGGGAATCGCGGTTCTGGAGCAAACTCCGATCATCATCGAAAAGATCGTGATGTCCGCGAGCGACGAGCAGATGGGCTGGAAGCCCGCCATGGACCGCTGGTCGATCAGCGAAGTGCTGGGGCATCTGGCGGAAACAGAGGTGCTGGGATTCCGCGAGCGCATCCGGATGATGATGGAGAAGAACAATCCGGCGATCGAGGCCTACGACCAGAACGCGGCGTACGCGGCCGGCAACTACGCCGGGCTGGGCCGCGAAAACCTGAAGAAATTCTGCCACGAGCGCGACCGCAGCCTGTCGTTCCTGCGCTACGTTTCGCCCGACGTGCTAGGACGCAAGGGGCAGCACGCTAAGATCGGGACGTTCACCGTAGGGCAGCTTTTGAATGAGTGGGCGTTCCACGACCTGGGGCACATCCGGCAGATCGCGGAGCTGTTCCGGTCGCGCGCGTTCTATCCGCACTGCGGGCCGTTCCAGCAGTACTACACGATCAAGCCGTAAGAGGCGGCGCTCGCGGTGGGCTCGTCCTTTTGCGCTGCGGCCGTAGCGCGCACCGGCCGCGCAGAAATTTCCCACACTCAATTGCCGGCGTAGGATTCGGATATGGATGAAACGGGGCAGCGCATTCTGAGCGCGTTCGATCAGCTCGGGCGCACTTCGCTGAATGGAGAGGCACTTTGCGAATTCCTCGGGGGCGACTCGGCGCAGTTGCGTGCGGGGATCTTCGATGCGCTTCCGGAACTGGTCAACGCCGGGCTGTTGCGCGACGATGGCGCCGGCTTCTACAGCCGCACGGAAGACGGGCGGATGGCGGTGGTGGGTGCGCGCACGATCACCGTGTACACGCGGACGGGATGCCATCTGTGCGAGGAAGCGAAATCGGCGATCGCGCCGCTCGCCGCTGAATTCAGCGCGAATGTCTGCGAAATCGATATTGACAGCGACCCTGCGCTGCACAGCCGCTATACGAACGACGTTCCGGTGATTTTCGTCGGGCACCGGTTCCTGGCGAAGTATCGCGTGGACGCTGCCAGCCTGAGGCGCGCGCTGCAAAGTACGTGAGCGCGCGTTCGCTGCGCTCAGTGTCAACGCGACGCCGGGCTTGCAACATCCGCCGCTGTCATCCCGAACCCGGTCGCGCTTTCTGCGAACGGGGGTGAGGGATCTGCTTTTCGCCCGCTAACCCACGGCAGATGGAGTCGTGTCACCCCGGCGTCCAGAAGGAGCGCGCTGCTTTCGCGGACGTGAAGGCCCGCGAATCCACGCGAAGCCGGCCCCTACGGATGGCCGAGGCGGCCGGTGGAACGGTACTGCTCGAAGACTGCTTCAAGGAAACGCTCGGTTTGCGGCCAGCCGAGGACCGGCGCGGGCAATTGCAACTTTTCGCCGATGCGGCGGGCAATTTGTGCAGCCATGGACGTGCGGATGGCGGGGTCGAGGCTGTCACGGCGGCTGAAGAAGGTTTCGATCAGGCGCAGCTCGTCGAGGGTGAGATTCGCGGTGTGGTAGGACGGCGCGGTTTCGTCCTTGCGGATTTCGAGGAAGGGGCGCGCCCCATCGAGGCTTTTTTCGTGGACGACGACCGTCCCCGCCACCAGGTCGCCGAGCCGCTGGTTATTCCTGGTGAGCAGAACGCTGATCACGCCGACGCCGTAGCCAACCGGCAGCGAGTCCACGACGCGCAGCAGGTTGCGGCCAATGGCGTCATAGGCGCTGATGGGCCGGCCATCTTCCTTCATCACGCGCAGCTGCGTCCAGCGCTTGCCGGGCGTCTGGCCGTTCCAGATAGCCTCGAAAAACGCGAAGTATCCCGCATAGACGGCGAAGCCGGCCAGGATCAGGATGGCGAAGCTCCACTGTAAGGCGGGCCGCGGCAACAAGGCGAGCCCCGGAGACGAAAGCGCCAGGATGATCAGGAGCAACACGGCCGCGATGACCTGAATGGCGGTATCGGCGGCGATGGCCAGGAAGCGGCTGCCGATTCCGGCAAGCGGGAATTCGAGCGCGGTTTGCTCGGGCGTGTCGATGGTAAGCTTATCGACCGAGGACACGGATGATCTCCAATCGCTGGCTGGAAAAACGCCGGCCGCACTGGAAGCGCCTTGAAGAGTTGACGGATTCGTGCGCGCGGCGCGGCATATCGTCCCTGGCACCCGCGGAGATACGCGAGCTGGCGCTATTATACCGGCAGATTGCCTCCGATCTGGCCACGGTTCGCGAAGATCCCACCGGGGAGCAGCTGTCGTTCTACCTGAACCGCGTGCTGGGGCGCGCGCACAATCTGATCTATATGGGGCGCAAGGCGCGCGCGCGCGGCATCTGGACGTTCTTCAAGGACACCTACCCGGCGATTTTCCGCGAGACGTTTTCCGACACTTTTCTGGCATTCGTGATTTTTCTGGCGGCAGGGCTGACCGGATTCCTGCTGGCGGCGTCGGACCCTTCGTTCTCGCGTTATTTTCTGGGGCCGCAGATGACGCAAACCATCGAGCGGCACAAGATGTGGACCGATTCGATCGTGACCATCAAGCCGCTGGCCTCGAGCGGGATCATGACCAACAACCTGACCGTGTCGTTCACAACCTTCGCGCTGGGCATCACGGCGGGGGTGGGGACGGCGTGGATGATGGTGGTGAACGGTCTGCTGTTCGGGGTGGTGAATGCGGCGTGCTGGCGGGAAGGAATGCTGCTGCCGCTGTGGAGTTTTGTGGCGCCGCACGGCGTGCTGGAACTGCCGGCAATTTTCATCGCGGCGGGTGCGGGATTCGGCATCGCGCGAGGCTTGCTGTTTCCCGGAACGCTGCCGCGGCGCGTTTCGCTGGTGCGCGCGGGAGCGCGCAGCGTGCGGCTGGTGCTCGGGGTGATTCCCATGCTGGTGGTTGCGGGGACGATCGAGGGATTCATCTCGCCGTCGAACATTCAGCCGGCGGTGAAGTTTTTGCTGGCGGGCGCGCTGGCGACGTTGCTGGCGCTGTATTTGACGAAAAAGCCTTCGAAGGCGAAGGGCGGCGCGATTCTTGCGGCGGCGGCGGAGGATTCGCCGGCTGCGGCAGGGAAATGAAGGTGTGCGAGCCACGGCTCGCAAACATTCTTGCAGAGGTTCCCCAGGGCTACCCCCCGCTTCCACCGATAGGGCAACGCACGAGCCAGTGCTAACCAAAGCGGCAGCAAGCTGCCGCACTCCACAGCGGCCTGCGGCCGCAGAAGAAGCCCGCACATTCGCTCCGCTCAGTGCGAGCGGGACCAGGGCTAAAGCCCTTTGAGTCTGGGCCCTTAATGTCGGAGCCAAAGCTCCGACCACCTAAAAACATGCAACATACGGCGCAGCAAGCAGCGCCCCTACATGCGCTTACCGGTCGCGAATTGTTTAGCGAACGTCCGATGCGGGAGATTAGATCAGGTTGCGCTCTTTCACGTCGAGATAGTGGTTCACGACCGCGGAGGAAAGGCGCGACGGCTCGACCTCCAGGGTGAGCGCCCCCTGCTGGCGCAACGTGCGCAACAGCAAATCGCGGCGGTGCGCGATTTCCTGCGCGGCGGCGTAGCGGAACATCTCGCGGCCCGATTCCGGGCGCTCCTGAAGCAAGGCGCGCAGATCGGGCTGGCCAATCACGGTGAACAGCAGGACGTGGCGATGGGCCAAGCGCAGCGCGCCTTCGATGACCTCGGGCAAAGCAGCGGTTTCCGTCAAGTCCGTGAGCCAAACGACGAGGCTGCGGCGCTTCTGGTAGGCGAGGACGGATTCGGCGGCCCGCACGTGGTCGGCCTCATTCACTTCGCCATGCAGTTGCGAGAGACCTTCGAGCATGGCGCGGACGTGATGCGCGCCGCGCGCGGCGGGCAGGCGCAGGCGAACCTTGCGGCCGTAGGCGAGCAGCGCGACGCGGTCGCCGGAATAAAGCGCGACCTGCGCCAGCGCCAGGGCGGCGCTGACCGCGAAATCGAGCTTGCTGAGCCCTTTCGTGCGCGCGCGCAGCAGGCGTCCCGTATCGAGGACCAACCAGACGGTCTGGCTGCGCTCGATTTGATAGGCCTTGACGATGAGCTTGCCGCGGCGCGCGGTGGCGGTCCAGCAGGCATCACGCAGGTCGTCGCCTTCGCGGTACTCGCGCAGGCTCTCGAATTCGCGGCCCTGCCCGCGGTGATGCTGCAAGCGTTTTTCGACGGTGGTCTGACGGCTGCGGATCAGGTGGATCGTTTCGCGTTTGGATTCTTCGAGATTGGGGTAAACGCGCACGGATTGAGCCGCCGGAAAACGGGCCCAGCGTTCGGCAATGCGCCAGGGCGACTGATAGCGCGCGGAAATGGAGCCGAGCGCGGCATCGCC
Source organism: Candidatus Acidiferrales bacterium (assembly GCA_046705825.1). GTDB lineage: Bacteria > Acidobacteriota > Terriglobia > Acidiferrales > UBA7541 > Palsa-295. The sequence goes on along the minus strand of JBJKQB010000434.1, from coordinate 8,852 downwards.
GCGTTCGCGCGGGCAAATTACATAGTGCACGGAGGCGTTCTCTCCCGGGCGAGCCGCGAAGTCCAATTCCGGCATCGCATCGCGCAATGCGACAGGGATGTCGTCAATAAGGCTGCCCGAGATCGCGACGCCGGCGGCGGCATTGCGGAGCTCGAGAGTCATCACCGACTGCAGCGCGAGCTGAGGCGGCATGGCCCACACACGGCGCGCCTCGAGCTGCGGCGGCTTGGGCAGCCGCGCGAGATCCCAAAACCACAGCGCCACAACGAACGCGTCCCACAGCGCCATGGCGTAGAGATAGCGCACGTCCCACCACGCCGGACCGATCCAAACGAGGCCGATCAGCAAAAGCAGAAAGAAGCGGCGGCCGAAAGCGAAGGGGAAACGCCCGGCGCTCTGGCCGCGCGAAGCGGCAGAAGGCGGAACGAGGCTGTGCGGCGACTCATTCATTTCGGAACTTCGACGGAGTTGGTGATCTCGCGAATCACCTGCTCGGGGGTGATGCCTTCGAGATCGGCCTCGGGCTTGAGCACGAGGCGATGCCGCAAAACGGGAAATGCGGCCGATTTCACGTCGTCGGGGATCACGTAGTCGCGATCCTCGGTGGCTGCCAGCGCCTTGGCCACCAGCATCAGATTGACCGCGGCGCGCGGGCTGGCGCCCAGGCTGACCGCTGGCCAATTGCGCGTGCGCGCGGTCAGAGTAACCACGTAGCGGAACAACGCTGGCTCGACCCGCACGCGCGCCACTTCCAACTGCGCCTGCCGCAGCGCTTCGGGCGGTAGCGGAACGATTCCGGCGCTTTCCAGGCGGCGCGGATCGAAGCCCTTCTGGAAATTCTGCAGGACCTGGATTTCCTGCTCCGCGTCGGGATAGCCGATGTTGATCTTCACCAGGAAGCGGTCGAGCTGGGCTTCGGGCAGCGGATAGGTGCCCTCGAATTCGATGGGATTCTGTGTGGCGAAAACGGCGAAGAAAGATGAGAGCGGATGCGTGGAGCCGTCGATAGTGACTTGGCGCTCTTCCATCGCTTCGAGCAGCGCAGACTGCGTGCGCGGGGGCGTGCGGTTGATTTCGTCGACCAGCAGAAGATCGGTGAAAATGGGGCCGCGATGCAGCGCAAAGGAACTGCTGGCGAGATTGAAGACGTTCGCGCCAATCACATCGGCGGGCATGAGGTCAGGCGTGCACTGCACGCGCTGGAATTGCATTTGAAAGATATGAGCCAGCGTTTTCACGGCGAGCGTTTTGGCCAGGCCGGGCACACCTTCGACCAGGGCGTGGCCGCCGACCAGCAACACGAGGAGCAGCTGGTCGAGCGCCTCGCGCTGGCCGACGATCACTTTGCCCATTTCATTGCGAACGTGCCCTGCCAGGTTTGTGGCGTCACTCATTCCGTTTTTTCCTCTTGTTTGCGCGGGCCCCGGATTTCCAGGCGCGCAGTGTAATCGAAAAGCTGCTGAACGAGTTCCAGGGAATCGCGATCGCGCTTCTTGCGATCGCGTGGGAGGTTTCCCGGAGCGCTGAGCGCCCGAAGCAGCGGCGCTTCCGGCCAGCCCAGCTGCTCGTTTGCGGCGCGCGCGAGATCCGGGGCGGGTGTGTTGACCGCGAGGCCGAGGCGGCGCGTGAGCATGAAGCGAAGGCGCTGTTCCGCCACTTGCACGGCGGCAGCGTCCGCGCCCACGGAATTGTACAGATCGCCCAGGGTATCGACAAATTCGAGCGGAGAAAGGCGGGAGACGGTGGCGGGAGCGCGCACAGGGCCGCTGCGGCGCGAGTAGGTGAAGAGAATAGCCAGGAAAACGAGGCCGAATTGCGCCAGTCCCCAGGGCAAGGGCGTGCGCGCGAGATAGGACGAGAGCGAGCCATGCGAGCCGTGAAAATATTCGTCCCAGAGGATCTGGACGTTGGGCGAGAGCGCGACCGAGTTGAGGAAGAGGCGGAGGTTGGAGGCGTCGCGGATGGCGCCATTCGTCAACGGAGTCGCCTCGGCCCACCACACGACTTGGCCTTTGCCGAAGCGATAGGTGACCACGGCGGCGGTGTCGCTGTCGCCATAGACGATCACCTGCCCGGGCAAGTCCGGCGACCAGTCTAGCGGAGGCATCATGGTGATGTCCGGAGCGCCGCGCATGATGGGGGAAGGCGCGACAGGCGAAAAATGCTGGGGAGAATCGGCGTAATAGTCTTCGGTGAAGGGATGCGCTTGCGGGAGGAGCGCGGCGGCATTTTCTCCAGTGGCGAACACGCGCCCGCCTTCCAGCAGGAACGAACGGATCGCGGCGCGTTCATCTTCCGCGGACGCTTGCACGGGATCGGCGAGAACGAGCACGGTGTCCGCAGGATCGTCCGGAAGGTCGACGGGAGAATTTTCCCAGCGCTGGACGTTGTAGCCCAGATCCTTGAGCAGGAGGAATGCGGCTTCGGCGCCACCCCAGCCGGAGGAGTAGCTGGAGGGCAGAGAAAATCGTCCCGAGGATTGCGCCGGAGCAACTAGGCTGGCGACCGCCACCAGGACGACCAGCACGGCGGCGGCTGCGATCAGGAGGTTACGGTCGCCACGGTCGAGCGCTTGAGGCATCCCATGTCCTCCAGTTGTGCCCGGGCGCCCAGCCACTCGGCGGCCGAGGCCGGACGTTGACCATACCAGACGCGTTCGAAGCTGCGCGTCAGATTCGCGAGCGTCTCGCGTTCGAAGGCCTGCGCCGCGCCGAGCTGGCGCAGGGCCTCGCGAGGCGTGCGCGCGCGGTCGCGCGAAAGGCGGCCGGAATCTTCCAGGCGCGCGATAGCGGCCCAGTAGGCGCAATGCACCGCTTCGCGAAACTCGCCGCGATCGGCGGCGGCGAGCGCTTCGTCGAGCCACTGGCGGGAAGTGATTTGCGGCGCAGGAGCGCCAGGCCGCGATTCCGCCGCGGGTCCGAGAACAGCGAGGCGCTTCCAAAGCCACCAGCAGAGGAAACCGAATGCGATGCCGATGACGACCCAGCCAAAGATGTTCCCGGCCTGGGCGCCCAGATGAAGATGCATCAGGATGCTGAGGATCAGGTTGCCAATCCAGCGGCCGATGCGCATTTCGAGAATTTCGAGCGCGGTGGGGCCGTGCATGCCTTTGAATTCGCCGCGGCGGAAAATGGCATCCAGATGTGCGCGCGCCCCGGCAGGGGGTGATGAGGGCTGTGCGAACTGCGACGCCGCCTGGCTCATGGCGGCGAGGCGCGCGTCGATGGCGCGAGCGCGAGCGTCCGCTTCCTTTTGGTGCGCGGCAAGATCGGCTAAGGCGGTGGTGAGCCAATCGCTGGAGACGTTGACGCCGGTTTGGCCCGCGCGAACGTCCCATTGCGCGGGAATGGATTCACGCAGGCGCGCAAGAGCGGCGGGCTGGCGACGGTCTTTCGAGATTTGCGCGGCGTAAGAATCGAGCTGCGCCTCGTAGGCTTTCAGGTCGAGGGGCGAAGCAGGCGAGGAGGCGGCGGTTGGCTGCGCACTTGATTGCGTTGGCGCGGCGATCGGCGACGCTGATATCAGCGCGCAAACAAGCAGGATCGCAAACAGCGGCCGGCAAACGCGAGCCCGGCCCGATTCAGGCGGCAGACGGCGCTCCCGGGACTGGGGGAAGAGGCTGCGAGCCAGCCGGAAGCGACGCGATGAGGTGTTGAAGGTCAAAGGCTTCCTTGCGGACCCGCAGATTGTAATACATCAGGGAAAAGGCGATAGTGGCAATCGGGCCTACCAGCACCGAGGAAATAAAGGAGGCCAGATACTGAAGCATGAGGAAGGCGAAGGGAACGGACTGATGCCTGGCCACTTCCATCAGTCTAAGAAGGGTAAACGGGTACTGAAACACCGTGGCGGCCACGATCGCCAGCACCCAGGTGAGCAGGAAAATCAGGAACATTTGCATGGCGAAGCCCTTCGTGAGCTCCATACTGCGTCCCACGGCTTCTCCCGCGTACTTATCCTCGAGCATCGCCGCCGGAACGGCCACGCCAGTGCGGCACATGAGATAAATCCCGGGAATGATGAGTGCGACGAAGCCGACCATGACAATCAAGCCGACCAGGAAGATCACACCGATGGTGCGCAAAATCTTTCCGCGAACTTGTCCGAAAGAGCTGCGGATCGTGGCCGATCTTCCGAGATACAAGTCGGAAACCGCAAAGATCGTGGCCGCCTGCGCAATGCCGATCATAATCAGATACAGGACCAGGGCGATCAGGAAACCGCCCATGGCGCCGAGCAGGAACGTCGGCGACGGAACCGCAGCGCGGCCGCCGGCGCGCCCGACCGCGCCAATCGAGGCAATGGCCACCTGGGCGAAATACAGGAGCAGAAACGGCAGGCACATGATGCCCGCGAAGAGCCAGAAATGGCTTTTGTACAGGGTGAAGGTGCGGTCCAGGACTTCACCCAGTGTCATGGGACGCAGGTCGGTTGCGGGCATGTGACCTCCCAAGCGAACGGAGAAGTTGCAGCGGATATAAACACAAGTAAACGACTAATGCAAGTATCTAGGGATTTGCGCCGCCCTGGAATGGAAATTCCGAAGACCGTCGCGTGAGGGATAACTGTACGGAAGCGTTGTGGCAGCGCTGAGGGATGCGGCCGGTTGCCGGAGGCGGGATTGCGGCGACAGTGGGTATCGCTGTTCCGCGCGATCCGCTAGGCGGGCGTGTGGCGAATGATCCGAAGCCTGACTGGCGTGGAACAGATGCCAGTCAGGCCGTGGATCTCTCCGGATGAAAAGCGATGCCTAATGCGAACTCAGGACTGCGAGTCGCGGATGTCGCCCTTAGCCTGCTTATTCGCCAGCTTGACGGCCGATTTGGTGTCCGAGGATGTCAGGGTGGGCTTCAGCGTGTGAACGGCTTGCCCCAGGCTCGAACCCTTTGACGGGACCGTCATACCGGTTGGGCAATACTCCGCCTTGGCCAGTTCCGTGCATTTCAACTGATCGAAGGGGATATTCAGGTTGTGCGAGACGTGCACGGCGGCAACAAACTGGCCGAGGTTCTTGAAACCCGCTGCCGCCGTCTGCAGGTCTGTACCCGCGGGCAGCAGGCCGCCGAGCTTGGTGGCCAGCTGGGTATTTTGGGTCAGCAAATCGCCGGGCGTCTTCGGCCCTGAGACGTGCGAACCCGCCATCCCGTGAGCCGAATTCCCCGCGTTGCCGTGCATGTCTCCCATGGAGCCGGCGGCGCCCATGCCGCCGCCACCGGGGTGGCCGCCCGGACGTCCCTGGGCGGCGGCAGGAATGGCGAACAGCCAAGCCGCCGTCGCTACCACTGCCAGACTCACGAACATGCGTTTCATGTGTGTCCTCCTATGGCGATGAACCCGACTCGATAGAACGTACTTCGCTGAAAGCTACAAGCTGGGCGCGCGCAGAATTTGCCGCATGTTGACGGCGATGCCGAAGGAGACGGTGTTCAGGTTGTAGTGCGTGCTGCGGCTGTAGCCGAGGGTGAAATCGAAGGCTCGCGTCGGCGCGATATCGATTCCGGCGCTGAAGCCGTTGTCGGCCGCCAGGCTCGTTCCGCCGGTTAGCTGAGGATTCCCCAGGAACGGCGGGCCGTGACCGCTGGGGGGACCGCCCCCATTTCCCGCACCCATACCGCGGCTGTAAACGGTTTGCGTTCCCCAGGGCGCCACATCGAAGGCGGACACCGCGGCGCCCAGCCAGTCGAAGAAGTTGTACTCGAGGCCCGCTTGAAAGTGGGCCAAATTCCCGTACGAAGCGAACGAGCGGCGGTAAATGAACGCATCCGGCAGCGAGTCGGCAATGCCAAATTCGAAGAACGGCGTCGCCAGGCCGAAGCTGCGGTCGATGCGATTCGTCCAGTCATAGGTGGCATGGCCGGTCGAGATGCCGTCGGAAGTGCTGCCCGTTGGCGCGCGGCCGGTGAACTGCGTTTTGAAATTCAGGAAGGGATTGGGGAAGGAGAGCCGCACCTGGCCATAGATGTCGCCCAAGGCTGTGAATGAGTTGGTCGTCGTGGTCCCCGTCGAACTGGTGGTCGAGGCGCGCACGAAATAAACCGGAATGCCGCCGCCGATCAGGAGATGTCGGCTGAAAACGTAGCCGCCGGAGGAGTCCAGGATCATGACCTGGCCGCCGGTGTTCGAGCTGCCGTCGAATTCCTCAACCCAGGTGTAGTGGCCTTCCGAAGTGATCGCCGGGATGATGGACGAGGACGAATTATTGCCCGGGGCATTGCGATTGGCCTGCGCGCCCGCCTGCGGGACAAAAAGGAGCGCCGCAGCGGCGGCCAGAGCCGCCAAAAAGCGTCCGGCTTTCCGCTTCCGTTCGTGTTTGGATGGGCCGTGCACCAAAGTGTGCATTGTCATTGCCTTTGGAATGGAACCTCCGCTGATTGGGTTGCCAGATTGAGAATACCGGACGCCCGCTGAAACCGCCTGAGCGCGGCACACACCTTCTCAGGCGTCCGAGGCGAAAAAGGCGCAAGTGGGATTCCAAGAAGGTTGCCATTCGGCGGAGATACTAAGAGATGCATTTTCAGGCGGCTGGAAGTTCAGCGACAAATTTTGGCGGTGCCCGATTACAAAATTTGACTCGCCTTTCTTACATGGTTCAGGGGAGAATTTCCCGCCTCTCGGGAAGCGGCTCGGCGAGCCGTTTCTGAGCCATGTTTTTTCCTGTTTCTGTAGCTTGAGCGCGAAAATCAGACGCAAGAATTACCATAAGCTTTCGACTTGCGGGTGCGCCGCGCGTTCCCGGCGATGGGATACAATCTTCGTGCACAAGACCGTCACTTCACATTCGATGGACACCGCCAAGCTCAAAGCAGTTCAGGATAATTTCTGATGAAACTCGATCTGCTCGCTATCGCGCCTCACCCCGATGACGTGGAACTCACTTGCGGCGGCACTTTGCTGAAGATGGCCGACGCGGGGTATCGCACGGGAATCCTCGACCTGACGCAGGGCGAAACCGGAACGCGCGGGACGCCCGAAATGCGCGCTCGGGAAGCAGAGCGCGCAGCGAAAATTCTCGGCGTGCGTATCCGGAGGAACGCCGGGCTGCCCGATGCGCAGCTTCGCGTTTGCGACGAATACAAGGCGGTGATCGCGGAGGTGATTCGGGAGCTGCAGCCGCGCACAGTGATCCTTCCTTTCTGGGAAGGGCGGCATCCCGACCACTACACCGCGGCAGAGCTGGGATACCAGGCGTGTTTCGTCGCCGGACTGAAGAATTACCATGTGGCGGGCGAGGCCTTCCGGCCATTCAAGATCCTCTACGCGGCGGCGTATTCGACGGCGCGCCCGACATTCGCCGTGGACATCACGAAGCAATACGAGCGTCGGCGGCGCGCCATCCTCGCCTACTTGTCGCAATTCAATCCGCCGAAGCGCAGCGCGCGCTCGCGGGTTTATCTGCCGCTTGACGAACTCGAGGAGCGCATGAATTTCGTGGCGCGGCATTACGGGCGGATGATCGGCGCGAAGTACGCGGAAGGATTCGTGGTCAAGGAAGTGCTGCAGGTGGAGGATGTGGTGAGCATGCCGGTGCGCTCGATCTGAGCGGATGTTGAGCCGCGCGGAACTGCCCGGAAGTCTGAATTTCACAGAGCCACGGGACGAAGAGCAAAGCGTTTACCGCGGAGACGCAGAGGCCGCAGAGAAAGCCGGCTCGCAGGAACTCAGAAATTGTCGGATTCTTGAGTGAACGTGAACCCCGGAATGGAAATCGCCTGGCCGGAGTGGGTGACTTTGACCCGCACGGGAGGCTCGCTTTCCGCCCCCGCTTTGCGCAGCACGGCGAAGGTGGCGAGGGCCTCATTGTAGATCTTGGTGACCAGGTATTGTTCCCCGCCCTCGTCCTTCTTCCAGACCTGGCCGACTTGGAGTTTGCGCACGGGCACGCTAAGACTGTAGCAGAAACCTGACAAGGGTCAACGGGCCCGGATCGTGCGCGGCGACGCGCGTAGGCCCGGCGGACCGGTCGCGCCAGACACAGCTACTTTTGCTTCAGCAAATAGAGATCCTGGTGGCCCGAAGGGCGGACATAAGCGATGGTGGAAAGATCGCGGGTGAAGTCATAGGCGTTCCCGTTGTAATCGGTGCGAACCTGCGCGGGGAAAGTCATGGCGACAGTTGGCTGGCCGATGATTTTGCCGTCGCGCCAGGGCTGGCGATAAACCTTCGTCACGCCGTTGAGAGTGACGGGATAGAGGAAGGATTTGTCGTCGGGCGCGAAGTTCGCGATATAGGAGACGACGCCCGGGCGGATAGCGGTGCATTGCTTGGTCGCCAGAGAGAATTGATCGATGCCAAGCTTCCCCGGCGCCCAATTTACGGTTAGCGCGTAGCGGCCGTCCGCGGAAATATCCGCGACCGCCCCGCATCCTTCGCTCAGAAGGTTGGCATTCCCGCCGTTGACAGGGACGCGCCAGATTTGCCAGTGTCCCGGATCGAGGGCGGTCAGATATACGGTCGCATCGTCCGCGTCCCAACTTCCCGACGGGATCCAGGTCCCGACGTCGGCAAGGCGCCGGCGGTTGGTGCCATCGACGGCGGCGACGAAATTCCTGGCGGGCTCCGCGGCGGGGCGGGACATTTCGGCGAACAAAACCATCTTGCCGTCCCTAGAAAAGTTATTCAGACCGATCTGCGGGGCGGAGGCGATCTCGACCCGGTTTTGCCCGTCCACATTGGAAACCCACAGCTCGGTCTGACCCTGTTTCAGAATCTCGTAAGCGATACGCCAGCCGTCGCGCGAAAGCGTAGGTTGGGCCACATCCTCGCTGATCACATCGACGGACTGTTTCGACACAGCGTGGTAGATGGTGAGCGTGCCGGAGCGCTCGCCGTTGACGAAATAGATTCCGCGGCCG
>JBJKQB010000433.1:0-20193 GCA_046705825.1 Candidatus Acidiferrales bacterium | reverse complement strand
TTTTTGTATCAGCCGCATACGTCGGCGGGGCGGGTGCCCACCGCGTCGGCCTACCGGTTTTTCGTGGAGAATGTAGCGGCGCAGACGACGGCGCGCCCGGAGGACCGCAACTGGATTCGTCGCGAGCTGGAATCGGCGGATACGCCGGAAGCGGTGATGGAGCGGGCCAGCCACATTCTTTCCGCGGTGTCGCGAGGGCTGGGGATCTTCATCCCACCGCCGCTGGCGCAAAGCGCGGTGGAGCACATACGATTTTTGCTGCTTCCCGACAGCCGCGTGCTGGTGGTGCTGATCGCGCCGGGCGGAATGACACGCGACAAGCTGATCCGGCCGGACCGGAGTTTACGGCAGGAGGATCTCGACCGCGTGTCGGAGTATCTGAACCGGCAGTATTCGGGTTGGACCCTGGAGGCCATGCGGACCGACCTGCGCGCGCAGTTGGAGAGCGCCCGCGAGCAATACGGGCGGCTGGCCGACGATGCTCTGGCGCTTTGCGATCCGGTTGCCATTGGCGATGCGAAAGAGCGAAAGATCTACGTGGAAGGCGCGGCCCAGATCGCCTCGTCGCCGGAATTTGCGAACCAGGAGCACCTGCGCGAGCTGCTGGAGACGATCGAAGAAAAGGACCGCCTGATCGCGCTCTTGAGCGGGTGCATCGAGTCTCCGGAACCGCTGCATGTCGAGTTGGGGCTGGAACAGATTTCCGAAGCGGGAAAGCACCTTGCACTCGTATCGTCGTCCTACGCATCGAAAGAACAGGGGCAGGGGACGCTGGGGATTGTGGCGCCCATGCGCATGCATTACGAGCGGGTGATCACGGCCGTGGGGTTCATGGCCCAATTTTTTTCGGATACAGAGGGGAGTTGAAACGTGTCGTCGCAGAAGCACGAGCGGGAAGAGAAACAGCGTGAGTCCGAGAGAACGCAGGACAAGCCGGAGGTTGTGTTCGACGGCGGATCAGCGGGCGCCGCGACCGAGGGTCCGGCCGGCGAAACCGATCCGGGCGGCGTGGGAGCAGCGGCAGCGCCAGGAGATCCGGCGGGGACGGCCGCGTCGCTGGCCGAACAGGTGCGGAAACTTCATGCGGAAAAAGACGAATTGATGAACACGCTGATCCGCCGGCAGGCGGATTTCGAGAACTACCGCAAGCGTGTGGAGCGCGAGCGGCAGGCTGACAAGCACCGTGGAGTGGAACTGGCGATCGAGCGGATTCTGCCCGTGCTGGATGCGTTCGACCGGGCCCTCGATGCGCGGCACTCGCCCGCTGACGCGGAATATCGCACCGGGTTCGAGCTGATCCGGCGGCAGTTGTGGGATGCGCTGGCGAAGGAAGGGCTTGCGCGCATCGAAGCGGTGGGGAAAGAATTCGATCCGCACCGGCACCACGCCATCGAGCGCGTGGAAACGTCCAAGCACCCCGACGGCACGGTGATCGAAGAGCTGCAGCCGGGGTACGTGTTTCACAACCGCGTGCTGCGTCCGGCGATGGTGCGCGTAGCCTCCGAACCTGTGTCGAAGCCGGCGGGAAATTGAGGAGCGCGCGCTTCGGTTCAGAAAGACAGCGGAAGCGTGCCACCCGGCGGCCTCGGGCGCGAAGTGATTCCGGAAGCCTGGTAATCTTTTGAGGCATCCAATGGGGTCGATCCGAACAAACCAGACGATGTGAGGTAGAAAGGAAGGAATGGCGACCCAGCTTGATTACTACGAAGTCCTCGGCGTAGACCGCGGGGCTTCGAGCGACCAAATCAAATCGGCGTATCGCAAGCTTGCGTTGAAGTATCACCCGGACCGCAATCCGGAGAACAAACACGAGGCCGAGGAACGGTTCCGGCAAGCGACGGAGGCGTACAGCGTTCTTTGCGACGCGCAAAAGCGCCAGATTTACGACCGCTACGGCCATGCGGGACTGGGCCGCGGCGGGTTCGAGACCGCGGATTTCAGTTCCATCTTCGAGGATTTCCGGGACATTTTCGGGGATTTCTTCGGCGTCGAGGACGTCTTCGGAGGAATGGGAGGCGGGCGCCGGCGCGGGCGCGGTTCGCGCGGGGCGCGCGGCGCCGATCTTCGCTACGACATGAGCCTGTCGTTCGAAGATGCCGCCGCCGGGGTCAACACACAAATCAAGATCTCGCGCCATGAACTGTGCGAGGCCTGCCGCGGCACGGGAGCGAAGCCGGGGACGGGCATGGCCACCTGCCAGACGTGTCATGGGCGCGGCCAGTTGCAGTATCAGCAGGGCTTTTTCGCCATCACGCGGACGTGTCCGGCGTGCGCCGGGGCCGGGCAGGTCATTCGGGATGCATGCGCCACGTGCCGAGGTCAGGGGCGGCTGGAGCGCGAGCGCACGCTGGAAGTCGGCGTTCCGGCGGGTGTTGATTCGGGCACGCGCCTGCGCATGGCCGGACAGGGAGAGCCGGGCGCGAACGGAGGGCCTCCGGGCGATCTGCACATTTTTCTCGAAGTGAAGGAACATCCGTTCTTCGAGCGGCGCGGCGCGGACTTGTATTGCACCGTGCCCATCAGCTTCGCGCAAGCATCACTCGGCACCACACTGAAAATTCCCACGCTGAACGGCGAGCAGGAAGTGCGCATTCCCGAAGGAACGCAGTCGGGACAGATTTTCCGGCAAAAAGGGAAGGGCTTGCCGAATCCGCACGGCGGGCGCGGCGATCTGTACGTGAACATTCGCGTGGTAGTGCCATCGAAGGTGTCGCGCGAGCAGCGAAGGCTGCTCGAACAGCTGGATGAGACCATGAAGGTGGAGAATAAGCCGACCGAGCGGAGTTCCAGCTTTTTCGACAAGGTGAAAGACATTTTTGGATAGAGCGGAAGCCAAGGCACACTTTTCCGGCACGTGTGCGGCTTCCTCTTCTCTGTTCCACTTCCTTTTCCGATGCGCCGCCGTTTTTTCGTGGATCATTTCGAGGCAAACTCCGCTTCGCTGCGCGGCAATGCCGCGGAGCATGTTGGGCGCGTTCTGCGCGCCGAGCCGGGCCAGCTGTATGAACTGAGCGACGGGCGATCCGTGTGGCTGGGGCGGGTGCGCCGGGTGGCGCTGGCGAAGTCAGACAAGAGTGCCGTGGATTTCGACTTGATCGAGGCGGTCCCGGCGCGCGAGCCGGCGCTGCGCGTGCATTTGTTGCTGTCGATCACGAAATTCGACCGGTTCGAATGGGCGCTCGAGAAAGCCACCGAGCTGGGTGTGGAGGTGATCACGCCGCTGGCGGCAGAACGCACGGACAAGCCTTTGCTTGCTGCCGCGGCCAAGCGGCATGCACGCTGGGAGAAAATCCTGCTCGAGTCGGCGCAGCAAGCGCGGCGGCTGCGTCCTCCGGTTCTGAATCGGGCCATTCGCCCGGCAGAAGCATTTGCAGGTGCGAATGCCCCGTTAAAGGTGCTGCTCAGCGAACGTCCGGACGCTGCGCCCATACGGCAGGCGCTGCGGGGCGCCCATTCGAAAGAAGGGGCGCTGGCGGTCGGTCCCGAGGGCGGCTGGACTGACGGCGAACTGGGGGCCTCGCGCTCCGCGCATTTCGTCGGGGCATCGCTCGGAGAAAACATCTTGCGGGCGGAAACAGCGGTGATTTCCGCGCTGGCGATTCTGTACTACGCGATGGAAATGGCAGCGCCGCCCGGCCAGGGCGACTAACTTACGGCCGAGCCGGGAGTCCAAAGAGAAGAGGGCGTATTGGCGCGCCTGCGCTCTCATGCTATAAATAAGCGAGCGAGAGAATGTTGGACGATCCTCATCCTGGAGTAACCGACCCGCAAGCACCTACGCCTCTCCGCCAGTTGCGCCGCGAGCTGCGAATGTGGACGCGGGATCTCGCCGTGGCGCTGGTCCTGGCGCTGGTGGTCATCGTTTTCCTGTACCAACCGGTGAAAGTGGAAGGCACCAGCATGGCTCCGCTGCTGTCCGATCAGGAGCGCATCTTCATCAACAAGTTCGTCTATCATTTTGAGCCAATTGACCGTGGCGATGTGGTCGTTTTCTGGTATCCTCTGGACCGGTCCAAGTCGTTTATCAAGCGCGTGGTGGGTTTGCCGGGAGAAACGATCTCGATTCGCGCGGGGCACGTGTACATCGACGGCAGGGAGTTGGCCGATCAGTATGTGCCGAAGAACTATCTGGATAATTCGAACTACGGCCCGCTCACGATTCCGCCCGACGAGTACTTCGTGATGGGCGACCATCGTGACAGTTCGAACGATTCGCGGGTATTTGGCCCGGTGTCGCGGCGGTACATTTACGGCAAGGCGGTGTTCGCGTACTGGCCGGTGGATCACTTTGGATCGTTGTCGCCGACAACGACCGCTTCGACGGTGAATGCGGCGTCGAAATGAGGCCTGCGCGGTGGCAGGCAGGCAGTGACGGCATGAAATACTCTGGAGGGCATCACCCTGGAGCAGCACCCCGAAGTGGGCGCGACACTCGCGCTGGAGGACGGGCGGATCTTTAAGGGACGCGCGGCGGGCGCTCGTACCCGCCGTGGCGGCGAAGTCGTTTTCAATACGAGCCTCACCGGCTACCAGGAAGTCTTCACCGATCCCAGCTACGCGGGGCAGATCGTCTGCCTCACTTATCCGCACATCGGAAACGTTGGCGCGAATCCCGACGACCAGGAATCGACCAAGCCCTACATCGAAGCGCTGATCGTGCGCGATTTCTCGCGCATTGCTTCGAATTGGCGGTCGAACGAATCCGCGCAGCAGTATCTGGAAAGCCATCGCGTGCCGGTCATCTGGAACATCGATACACGCGCGCTGGTGCGTCATCTGCGCGAGGTGGGCGCACTGCGCGGGATCGTTGCGACGGACGGCACGCCGGCAGAACAGTTGGTCGCGGAGGCGCGCGCGCTGCCCAGCATGGCGGGGCAGGAACTGGCCAGCCGCGTGACAGCGCCAAAGATCTACAACTGGGCGCAAGGCTCGATCGACCTGGCCGAGCCGCTTGCGGCTGCGGCGGGCGCAGGAGCAGCGTCGGCGCGCCCGCTGCGACGCGAAAGCCTCAGCCTCGATTTCAGCAAAGCGGAAAAAGCGGTGCGCCAGGAAGGGAAGGAACGGCACAAAGTCGTCGCCTACGATTTCGGGATCAAGCAGAACATCCTGCGCTTGCTCGTCGATCACGGATGCGATGTGACCGTCGTGCCGGCTCAAACCAGCGCCGAAGATGTGCTCGGGATGAAACCGGACGGCGTGTTCCTTTCCAACGGACCAGGCGATCCTGAACCGATCGATTATGCGGTCAGAAATATTCGAGGGTTGATTGGGCGCGTTCCGATCTTCGGCATTTGCCTGGGGCACCAGCTTTGCGGGCTGGCGCTGGGCGGGCGCACGTTCAAGCTGAAGTTCGGGCACCACGGCTCGAATCATCCGGTGAAGAATCTGCTGACGCAGAAGGTTGAAATTACGGCGCAGAATCACGGGTTTTGCGTCGCCCCGGAGTCGCTGCCGTCCAGCGAAGTCGAGATCACGCACACGAATTTGAACGATGGCACGAACGAGGGCATGCGCCACCGGTCGCTGCCGCTGTTCAGCGTGCAGTATCATCCGGAGGCTTCGCCCGGCCCGCATGATGCGCGCTACCTGTTCGATGATTTCATCAAGATGATGCGCGAAACCAAACGGAGCTGAACTTAGGAAGAATGCCGAAGCGAACTGACATCAAGAGAATCCTGATCATCGGCTCGGGGCCGATCGTGATCGGGCAGGCGTGCGAGTTCGACTATTCGGGGACGCAGGCGTGCAAGGCGCTGCGCTCGGAAGGGTACGAGGTGATCCTGGTCAACTCGAATCCGGCGACGATCATGACCGATCCCGAAATCGCCAACCGCACGTACATCGAGCCGCTCTCGAAGGAATACCTGGAAGCGATCATCGCCGCCGAAAAGCCAGACGCCGTCCTGCCGACGGTTGGCGGGCAGACCGGGCTGAACCTTGCGGTTGAGCTGGCCGAGTCCGGGATTCTCGAAAAATATGGAGTGAAGCTGATCGGCGCGCAGCTCCGCGCAATCAAGATTGCCGAAGACCGCCTGCTGTTCAAGGATGCCTGCCGCCGCGTGGGGCTGGAAGTGCCGGCCTCGGAAGTGGTGAATGATGTTCAGGCCGCAGTGGCCATCGCCGACGAGATGGGCTACCCCATCGTGATCCGGCCATCGTTCACGCTGGGAGGCACGGGTGGATCGATCGCCTACAACCACGAAGAGTTTGTGGACGCCATTGCGCGCGCGCTGGACGCCAGCCCCGTGCACCAGGCTCTGATCGAGGAATCCGTGCTCGGGTGGAAGGAGTTCGAGCTGGAAGTGATGCGCGACTTCCGCGACAACTTCGTGGTCATCTGCTCGATCGAGAATTTCGATCCCATGGGCATTCATACGGGCGATTCGATTACGGTGGCGCCCGCGCAGACCTTGACGGACAAGGAATACCAGCGCATGCGTGACGCCGCCGCGGCCATCATCCGCGAAGTGGGCGTGGAAACGGGAGGCTCGAACATCCAGTTCGCGGTCGATCCGGAGAGCGGGCGCATGGTGGTGATCGAGATGAATCCGCGCGTGTCGCGCAGTTCCGCGCTCGCCAGCAAGGCCACCGGTTTCCCCATCGCAAAAATTGCCGCGAAGCTTGCGGTCGGAATGACGCTCGATGAAATTCCCAACGACATCACGCGCAAGACGCCGTCCTGCTTCGAGCCGACCATCGACTACGTGGTGGTGAAAATTCCGAAATGGCAATTCGAGAAGTTCCCTGGCAGCGAAACGACGCTGACCACGCAGATGAAGTCGGTCGGCGAAGTGATGGCCATCGGGCGCACGTTCCAGGAGGCGCTGTGCAAGGGCATTCGCGCGCTCGAACCCAGCAGCGCCTGGCGGCCGCCCGCCGAAGTGACGACGGCTCTTTTGCGCGAACGCCTGCACACGCCGGCTCCGGACCGCATCCACTGGCTGTTTGAGGCGCTCGAACGCGGCATGCCGGCGAGCGAAGTCTGCGAATTGACGAAGATCGACCCCTGGTTCATCCGCGAGCTCGAGGAAATGGTGACGCTCGATAAACGCACGGCGACCAGCAGCCTGGCGAGCGTGACGCGCGAGTTGATGCTGGAGACCAAGCGCTCGGGCGCGAGCGACGAAGAGCTGGCCAAGCTGTGGGGCAGCACAGCATCGGAGGTGCGCCAGCGGCGCCAGGAGCTGGGCGTCCGCCCCGTTTTCAAGCGCGTGGATACGTGCGCCGCGGAATTCGAGTCGTTCACGCCGTATCTCTATTCGACCTACGAGGACGAGGACGAGGCGGATTCGGTCGAGCGGCCGAAGATCGTCATTCTGGGGAGCGGGCCAAGCCGCATCGGGCAAGGCATCGAGTTCGATTATTGCTGCTGCCACGCGGCGCTGGCGCTGAAGGAAGACGGGTACGAGACGGTGATGGTCAACTGCAATCCGGAGACGGTGTCGACCGATTACGACACGTCCGATCGGCTGTATTTCGAGCCGCTGACGCTGGAAGACGTTCTCGCTGTGCTCGACCGCGAACAGCCACAGGGCGTAATCGTGCAGTTCGGCGGGCAAACGCCGCTCAATCTGGCGCTGGACCTGAAGCGCAACGGCGCACAGATCATCGGCACGGCGCCGGAATCGATCGACCTCGCCGAAGACCGGCGGCGGTTCGGCGACCTGCTGGAAAGCCTGAAGATCCCGCAGCCGCGCAACGCGACGGCGCTCGATCCCGAAGAAGCCGTTCGGGCCGCCGCGGAAATCGGCCTGCCCGTGCTGGTTCGCCCGAGTTACGTTCTCGGCGGGCGCGCCATGGTGATTGCCTACGATTTGAAGACGGTGCGCGAGTATGTGACGCAAGCCGCGCTGCTGGCGAATTCGGGGCCGATGCGTCCCATCCTGATCGACAAATTCCTCGAGGATGCTACGGAAGTCGACGTGGACGCGCTGGCGGACGGCGAGGACGTCGTCATCGGCGGCGTCATGGAGCACATCGAGGAAGCGGGCATTCACTCGGGCGACTCGTCCTGCGTCCTGCCGTCGGTGACGCTGAAGCACTCGGTGCTGGAGCGTATTCGTGATTACACGGCGAGGCTGGCGCGTGCGCTGAACGTGGTTGGGCTGATGAACGTGCAGTATGCGATTCAGCGCGATACGGTTTACGTCCTGGAAGTAAATCCGCGCGCCTCGCGCACGGTTCCGTACGTCAGCAAAGCCACAGGCGTGCCGCTGGCCAAGGTTGCCGCGCGCCTGATGACGGGGCGCAAGCTGCGCGAGCTGCGTCTGCCCGCGGTGCAAACGGACGGCGTCAAGGAGCTGGCGGTTCGTGGATTCTACGCGGTGAAGTCCCCGGTCTTCCCCTTCAACAAGTTCCGCGGCGTGGACACGATTCTGGGCCCGGAAATGCGCTCGACCGGCGAAGTGATGGGCATTTCTTCGAGTTTCGGCCTGGGCTTCGCCAAAGCGCAGCTGGCTGCCGGGCAGCGCTTGCCGCTCGAAGGAACGGTTTTCATCAGCGTAAACGAGCGGGACAAGCGGCACGCCGCGGGGCTGGTCCGGGAGCTGCTCGAGGCCGGGCTGCGCGTGATCGCCACACGGGGGACCGCGGTCGCGCTGCGCGAAGCGGGCATCGAGGTGGAGTCGGTCTATAAGGTGAACGAAGGCCGGCCGAATATCGTGGACCTGATCAAGACGCAGAAGGTCAATCTGGTCATCAATACGCCGCTGGGCCGTGAATCCTTTTATGATGAGAAGTCGATCCGGCGGGCGGCGATTCGCTACAACGTGCCGTGCATCACCACATTGTCCGCCGCCAACGCTGCCGCACGCGGGATCAAGGCTCTGCGCGGGCACGCGGTCGACGTTGCCTCCCTCCAGGACCTCCATGCGCAGAAGTCGCTGGCTTCCGCCGCGCCCGCCGACCACAACGGCTGAAAACGTCCAGAAAATTCCCAATCGATGATTTGAGCGCTGCGCGACAACTCCGCGCTAATTCGTTTCGCGCAGCCGGGCCAGGTCGAGGAAGCCGAATCCTCCGGCCGGCGGAATGACAATGTTGGTGAGGCGCTTACTGTGCACGCAGACGTTGTCCCAATACCAGAGAGTGATGTAGGGCTCATCCGTGGCGAGAATGTTCTGAATCTTGAAAAGGATCGCTTTCCGCTTTTCCGGGTTCATTTCGACGCGCGCCTGGTCGAGCAGCGCGTCCAACTCCGGGTTGCTGTAATGCCCTCGATTCGCGCCGTTCGGAGGCGTTCTCTTTGAGTTGAAGAGGTAATCGAAGATATCGGGATCGTTATTCCCGCCAATCAATTGCAGGGTGTAGAGCTGAAAACTTCCGTGCGTGATATCGGAGTAGAAAGTGGCGAATTCCATCGAACGCAGATCGAGCGCAACGCCGACCTTCCTCCATTGTGCGGCGAGAGCTTCCGCCAGCAGCCGCGCAAACCAGTCGGTTGAAGTTTTCAGGGTGATGTGGAAGCGGATGCCATTCGGCCCCCGGCGGTAGCCTGCCTGATCGAGCAATTGATCGGCTTTCTGCGGATCGTAATCGTATTGCTTCAGGCTGGTATCGTAGGCCCAGTGATTGGCGGGAAGCACGCTGTTGGCCGGAACCGCGAAACCGCGCGCCAGGTCCTGGATGAGGGTGGCGCGATCGGTGGCGTAGGCGAGAGCTTGTCGCACGCGGCGGTGCGAAAGAATCGGATCCTGGCAGTTGATGGCGATGTACTGCAGGGTTGTGCCGGCCTGGTCGTCGACCGCGAGATGCGGATCCTTTTGCAACGCGATCACCGTATCGGGCGGCAGGGAATTCACATTGCTCACGTCGGCCGATCCCTTGCGCAACTCGAGGGCGCGCACGGTCGCGTCGGGAACGATGCGGAAACGCACGCGAGGAATGTCGGCGGCGCCGCCGAAATAGTCGCGATTGCGCTCGAGCACGATGTCTTCATCGGTGGTCGCGCTGACGAATCGGAACGGACCCGTGCCGACCGGATGGCGCGCGAGATCAGGGCCCGAGCCGCGCGGCACGATGCCGATCCCGGGCTTGCTCAAATCCCACAGAAATGACGCATAGGGCTCGCGCAGATGGAAGACCACCGTGTAATCATCGGGAGTGTCGATGGATTGGATGATGCGGAATGAGCCGACCTTGCCGGTCTTGACCGTGCCGTTCAGGATCGATTCGAAGGTGTATTTCACGTCCGCTGAGGTGAACGGGCGCCCGTCGTGGAAGGTCACCCCTCGATTCAGGTGGAACACGTAGGTGGCGGGATTCGGCATTTCCCACTTGCGCGCCAAGTCAGGAACGATATTGAGGCGCTGGTCGTGTGCAACCAGGCTATCGAAAATCAAGCCATCGATGTGCTCGGAAATGGAATCGGTTCCGATTCGCGGATCGAGATTCGTAGGAGCCTGCTCGATCAAGAAGTTCAGCGTGTTCGCGTCCGAGGAGTTCGTGGAGTGCGAGCAGCCGCCCGCAAGCGCCGCACAGACGCACAGGATTAGAAGCCAGTTCGCCGGTGTCCGGCCGTCGCGACCGATTCTTTTCATGGCTGGGTGACTATCTGGATCCTGGCGGCTTCGTCGGCTTGCCTATTCACTGCCCCCACCGATGGTGCGAAGTCCCAGTATAAGTGCATCCGGGGGCCGAGAAAAGCAGTCGGCTGACACGGCCTGCGGCAAACGAACGGCACCGGTTCCTTGTTGAGCCATATGGTTTGTCCGGCGGCGCGTGCGATAATTCTCGCGGCGCCATGCGCACGATCAAACTCACGATCGCTTACGACGGTTCCGCGTTCCACGGCTGGCAATTCCAGCCGGGTCTCCCGACCATTCAGAGCGCGCTCAACGACGTGGCCAGCGAGATCACGCAGGAGAAAATCATTGTTCACGGCGCGAGCCGGACGGATGCCGGCGTGCACGCGCTGGGGCAGGTCGCGCATTTCAAGACGCATTCGGCGCTGGAGGCGCATGAGTTTCAGCGCGCGCTGAATGCGCTGCTGCCGCCCGCAATTCGCATCGTTGCGGCGGAGGAGGTCGGGCCGGATTTCCACGCGCGCTGGCTCTCGCAGGCAAAAACCTACCGCTACCGCATCGTTCGCAGCGCGGTGCTGCTGCCGTTCGATTACGGGCGCGCATTGCACGTTCCCTGGCCGCTGGACGAGCCGGCCATGGCGGCCGCGGCGCGTCAATTCGAAGGCATGCACGATTTCACCTCGTTCAGCGCCTCGGCGGATGCGGAAGAGGAGGAGGGCCGCGAGATGTCGCGGGAATTGTATGCCTCGGAGCTGATTCGCGAATCGGCCGCGGATGAAATTCATTACGTCGTTCGGGGGAAATCTTTCTTGCGCTACATGGTGCGCAAGATCGTGGGCACGCTGCTGGAAGTCGGAAAGGGAAAATTAGCGCCCGGTCAGATCGCGGAAATCTTCGAGGCGCGCGACCGCAGCCGTTCGGGGCCAACTGCGCCGCCCGACGGGCTGTATCTCCTTTCTATTGAGTATCCCGACCCCACCAACTCGCTCGCCGGCGCGGCAGCGCGCAAGCGAGCCGGGCAGGGCTAGCGGCAGCACGCCCGCGGCAAAACCAACGCAGCGCAATCGGAAAATCGTGTAAGATTCAGCGAGGAATGTCCTCGCAACCCCAACGCTTCACGTCCGAGTCCGCGTCTGCGCGCGCGGCGGAATTCATTGATTCGGTGGACCCCGCGACGGGTGCCGTCGTCGAGCAAATCGCCGCAACGGCGGTCGCAGAGGTGGCCGAGGTCTTCCAGCGCGCGCGGGAGGCGCAACGAGCGTGGTCAAGCCAGCCGCTGCGCGAACGCGCCCGGATGCTCAGAAAACTGCGCGACGCGATCTACGAATTGCGCGACGAAATCGTGAATGTGATTTCGCGCGAATCGGGCAAGCCGCGCGTTGAGGCCATTTTCGCCGAGCTTCTCCTCTCTCTCGACATGGCGGATTTTCTTGCGCGCCGCGCGCCGCGCTGGCTTCGGCCTGAGCGCGTCCCGCATCACAACATCGCCTTCAAGGCAAAATCCGCGTGGCTCGAATTTCATGCGCAGGGAGTGGTTGCAATCATTTCGCCCTGGAATTATCCGTTCGCGATTCCGATGTCGCAGGTCATGGCCGCGGTGGTTGCGGGAAATGCGGTGGTGCTCAAACCTTCGGAACTGACGCCGGCGACCGGCGCGCTGGTTGGCGTACTGTTCCGGCGAGCCGGATTTCCGCCGCATCTGGTGCAGGTGGTGCAGGGCGGCGGAGAACTGGGCGCGGCACTGGTCGAAGCCGGCCCGGACAAAGTCATCTTCACGGGCAGCGTGGCGACGGGCCAGCGCGTGGGCGAGGCCTGCGCGCGCAAGCTGATTCCATCGATCCTCGAATTGGGTGGCAAGGACGCGATGATCGTGCTGGCCGACGCCGATCTGGAGATCGCTTCGAGCGCCGCTGTCTGGGGCAGCTTCACGAATTGCGGTCAAGCCTGCCTTTCGGTCGA
This sequence comes from Candidatus Acidiferrales bacterium, assembly GCA_046705825.1. Classification (GTDB taxonomy): domain Bacteria; phylum Acidobacteriota; class Terriglobia; order Acidiferrales; family UBA7541; genus Palsa-295. The sequence continues at coordinate 7,711 of JBJKQB010000433.1, read as the reverse complement.
ACGCATCTACGTGGAGCAGGGCGTCGCGGAGCGCTTCACGTCTCTGTGCGTAGAGAAAACGAAAAAGCTGCGCGTAGGGCCCGCAACGGACCACGATGCCGAAGTCGGCCCGATGATCCGGCTGCGGCAACTGGAAAAGGTCGAGGAGCAGTTGCGCGACGCAACCGCGCGTGGCGCGCAGATCCTCACAGGAGGGCAGCGGCGCCGCGATTTAGGCCCCAATTTTCTGGAGCCGGCCGTTGTGGCCAATGCCGATCATTCCATGAGAGTGATGCGCGAGGAAACATTCGGCCCTGTGCTGGCCATTCGCCCGGTGGGGTCCGTGGGCGAAGCCGTAGCGATGGCGAATGATTCGCCCTTTGCCTTAAGCGCCAGCGTGTGGACCCGCGATGCGCGCCGCGGCCGGGAAATTGCCGCGCAACTGCGCGCGGGTTCCGTGATGATCAACGACGTGATCAGCTACTACGGCATCTGCGAAGCGCCGCACGGGGGCCCGGGAGCCAGCGGGTGGGGACGCACGCACTCGCGGACTGGATTGCTCGAAATGGTTGAAGTAAAATACGTGGACGTCGACCGTCTGCCGCGCGTGGCCAAATCCTGGTGGTTCGGGTATAGCCGCGAGCTTGCGGAGTCTGCGCGGCAGTTGGTTGAGGGCCTGTTCGCGCCGCGCTGGAGCCGCCGGCTGCGGTCGATGGTTGCCCGCGACGGCGCTCGCGGCGTGATTTTCCGGGGACACAGGATCTGAGCGCGACGACCGGGGAAGACGAAGGAGGGAATCAGCCTCATGGCCGACACCACCGTGCAAGAAAAGCTAGCGGGAACACCCGAAGCGAGCCAGCCCGAAGCGTCCAGCGCGCCGAGAATCAAGGTGAAGAAGGCGACGCAGCGTTCCTGCGATGAACAGGACGCCAAGGGCAAGCTGTGTTGCGGTCATTTGAAGCGCTGGTACGATTACCCGAAGGAGATTGAAGCGCTGGTGGGCCGCAACGCGGAGATCTACCGCTGCGAGTTCTGCAAGACGCTGTACAAGCCGGACCTCTCGCGGCCGCCTCACAGCTATACGTTGCGTTACTAGTTTTGCTTTCCGCTCCCGTGCGGAAGACAGCCGGGCGTCCGCGGTGAAAAGCGATCTCATCTACGATTGGAATGGCCATGCGGGAGGCGAAATCCCGCAGGGCCGCCGCGTTTTTCTGAACGATGAGACGCTGCGCGACGGGTTGCAAAATCCCTCCGTTCGCGATCCCTCCATTGGCGAAAAAATTGAGATTCTGCATCTGATGGAGTCGCTCGGCATCGACACGGTCAACATCGGCCTGCCGGGGGCGGGGCCGCGCGCGCACGCGGACACGGAAGCGCTTGCGCGGGAGATCGTGCAGTCGCGCATGAAGATCCGGCCGAACTGCGCGGCGCGCACGCACAAGAACGACATCAAGCCCATCATCGAAATCTCCGAGCGCGTGGGGATGGCGGTCGAGGCCGCGACGTTCCTTGGGTCGAGCCCGATTCGGCGCCTGGTGGAGGACTGGACGGTCGAACACCTCGAGCGCACCACCGAGGAGGCGGTGAAATTCGCCGCTTCGGCGGGACTTCCGGTCATGTACGTCACGGAAGACACGGTGCGGACCGATCCGTCGACAGTGAAGAAGCTCTATGCGACGGCGATCCGCGCGGGTGCGCGCGCCATCGTGCTGTGCGACACGGTGGGGCACGCAACGCCGCGCGGTGCGCACAACCTGGTGAAGTTCGCGATCGAAGAGATTGTCAAGCCGTCCGGCGAGAAGATTCGAGTGGACTGGCACGGCCACAACGATCGCGGCCTGGCCATAGCGAATTCGCTGGCGGCCGCGGCTGCCGGTGCCGACCAGATCCATGCCGCGGCTATTGCGCTGGGCGAGCGCGTCGGCAATACGCCCATGGAATTGATGCTGGTGAACCTGCGCCTGCTGGGCCTGATCGATCAGGACCTGTCCAGCCTGAAAAAATATTCGGAAGCCGTATCCAGAGCGACCTGCACGACAATCCCGCCGAATTATCCCGTGGTGGGCCGCGACGCGTTTCGCACGGCCACGGGCGTCCACGCTGCCGCCATCGCCAAAGCTTATAAGAAGGGCGACACGGCGTTGGCCAATGCGATCTACAGCGGGGTGCCCGCCGAACTGTTCGGGCTGGAGCAAGTGATCGAAATCGGGCCGCTCAGCGGGAAATCAAACGTGATCTTCTGGCTCGAGAAGCGCGGCATTCCCGGCAGCGAAGCCCTGGTGGACCGCATTTTTGATGCCGCCAAAAAATCCGAACGCGTGCTCACCGAAAAGGAGATTTTGGCGCTGGTCGACTCGGTGGCGGGCTGCTGATCCGTGTTTTCATTCCGAATTTCTCGCTGCAGGGGACCGCTCGCGGCCGGTTTCTTCGCGTGAACACCGTGAAACTCCAGCCTATCTGCGGTATCTTGTTGGTGATGCCTTTTGTTTCCGCACGCTCGGCCGAAAAATCCGTCGAGAAAATGGCGGGCGAGCCGCAGTGCGCCTGCGGGCTCGAATGGATCGAGCAGAACGCCGACTGGGTCACCCGCGAGCAAATTCGGCTCACCGAAATTCCCGCGCCGGAGCACGGCGAATCGCAGCGCGCCGAATATCTGAAGTCGCTGTTCGAGGGCATGGGCCTGCCGGCGCGCGTCGACGAGGCGGGGAACGTCATCGCGGAGCGCGCCGGCGAACTCGATCGCGTGATTCTTCTGGCCGCGCATCTGGACACCGTGTTCCCGGCAGGCACGGACACACGGGTGAAGTGGAGCGGCACTCGCTTGCAAGCGCCTGGAATTTCGGACAACAGCTCGGGGCTGGCGGCGATTGCCGGAGTCGCGCGCGCGTTCGCGCAATCGGCGGTGCGCACGACGAAGACGATCGTCTTTGCGGCGGATGTGGGCGAAGAGGGAGAAGGAAACCTGCGCGGCATTCGCGCTCTGGTCGAGTCCTACCGCTCGCGCCTTTCCGCCGTGATTGCCGTGGACGGTCCTTCCGTGGAACACATCACGGTGCAGGGAATTGCGTCGCGTCGCTTCGAAATCGCGGTGACGGGGCCCGGCGGGCACAGTTGGTCGGATTTCGGCAGGCCCAACCCGATCGCTGCGTTGGCCCGCGCGATCGTGCAGTTTTCGTCCGTGCGCGTGGCGGACCAGCCACGAAGCTCGTTCAACGTCGGCATGATCGAAGGCGGCACTTCGGTGAATTCGATTCCGGAGCGCGCGGCGGGGAAAGTCGATCTGCGCTCGGAGAACGACTCGGAACTCGCGCGCCTGGAACTGAGCCTGCGCGAGGCCGTGCAGGCGGGCTTGCGCTACGAAATCGAAGCGACCGGTTCGCCGGCGGACAGTCTCAAGTCCACTTTCCGCTTGCTGGGCGCGAGGCCCTCGGGAAAGCTTCCTGAGGATTCGCCCTTGATCGAGGCGGTACGCGAAGTGGACGCTCACCTCGGCAACCGTTCCCGGCTTGAGCGCAGCTCCACCGACGCAAACATCCCTCTTTCGCTCGGCATTCCCGCCGTCTCGCTGGGCGGAGGCGGAACGGGGGGCGGAGCCCACACCGCTTCTGAATGGTACGATCCCACGGGCCGGGTCCTCGGTCTGAAGCGCCTCTATCTGCTCACGCTCGCGCTCGCCGGAACGCGTCCATAGGGAATCTCAACCGCCGTCGTCTCTAACGGTTCTGTTGCGCGAGGGCGTTCGCCTGAGGAACGTTCTTGGCATGCGCCAGAAATGCGAGGAACGAATCGGCGGCGGCGCGGTCCGCTGAATCATCCGCTTGCGCGCGAGCGATTAATGCCGCGCGGCGCGATTCTCCCAATCGATCCATCCTGCCAAGCACTTTCGCCAGCACCAGCTGGTACATGCTGCTGCTGGGAACAAGGGACACACTTCTCCGCGCGTACGCATAGGCGCCCGTAAGATCGCGTCCCTGGGCTGCCAGATACGCGGCCATGAAAGCATAGGGCGGCGCGAAGCCGGGGTCGGCGGCGATAGCGGCGCGCAAGTCCGCTTCCATTTGCGGGTTCCGCTCCAGCATGGTTCCGTGAAACGAGCAATACGCTCGGATGTAGCGCGCGATTGCATTGGTGGGATTCAATGCGATCGTGCGGCTCGCCGCGTCCAGCGCCTCGGCTTTTCGCGCGGCAAAAAACAGAGCCAACGTCAAATTCTGATACGCCAAACCCGACGAGGGATTTTCTTCGATCGCATGTTTCAGCAGCGAGACTGCGTGGCCAGGCTGGCCTTCAACGGCCAGGAATCCGCCGCGGTAGATGTCCGCCACCGTCTGAGAGATTTCCCGGGCGCTTAGATCCGAATCCGGCAACGGCGGCGGGGCGGGCGCGTGCAAGTAATCGAGCGGCCAGCAGCGCATGTATTGCGTCACTTCCATTTCAAATTTGGCCAGGTCCCCAAACTCCGCGCGAGCGGCGTCAAGCGCGCCTGCGCCGTCCTTGATTCTGGCGATGTAATCGAACAGCAAGGGCCGGTGAGCTCCGTGGTCGCCGACCATGAGGTAGTCGGTGACAGCCCAGGACTCGGCGTGAAACAGAAGCTGTTTGTTGCGCTGGTTGTAGTAGGGAGAAGAATGGTCCACCTGGAACAGCGCGGGGAAGGGAAGCAACGGGCGCGCTTTCAAGACTCCGATCATGCTTTCGTCGGGGAGGCCAACGCTCGCTTCGGCCCGATCGATCTCCGTGGCGCCGTAGAAATCAGCGAGGCCTTCGGCGAGCCAAGCGGGCAAGCCGGGAATGTACGGCGTGGTCAGGGAATGGAAAAACTCATGGTAGATCCCGGTGTATGGGTTGGGGCCGGGTGCGCTCAGGTCGATCGCGATATAGCACTGACCCAGGCGATGAGAGAAAACTCCAGCGGGCCTCGCGTGGTCGCCTTTCCAGAACTGCGGAATCAGTAACCGAAGAGATTGTTCGTCCTTCAGCGCGAGCACGGGAATCACAGGCGCCGGGCCTGGCTTGTCGGGAATCGACACTTCCCGAAACACAGCGCGAATCTGTTCGAATTGGATGGCCGTGTGCCGGGCGCGCTTCTCGCCCGCGTTGCTGATGATGATGAAGTGCGGGCTGCGCACCTCAACCCACCTGTCTGGCTTCTTTGCGCGAGAACATGGCACAACGAGCAGAGCCGCCGCGAGCGCGATAGCGGCCCCGCAAAGAGCCGAGGCTGGCGCGAAGCCGCGGCCACGGCTGCGCGCAAGCGCGTGGATGCACCCCGGGACAACCAAAGTGGGCGCGTTGTACTACACTGCGCGAGTTGCGTCAATTCTCTTTCGCGATTTTCTCCCCCGCAATTTGTGCGATCGCTTCGTGAAGATTCCGGCGTTTGCATTCCGGGATTCTCATGATCAGCATCGCTGCGGATGAAACCGGATCAAACTGAACTCAACAAGGGTTTCCGTTGCGCCTCGCGCATGACGCATCCCGTGAATCAACTTCGATTTGAAAGCGTTCAGGGTGTCGTGTATCGTACTTCTCACAAGACAGGCAATGCCCTTAGCTACAGAATGTCCGCATTGTGGATTGACCAATCCACCGGGGACGGTTGTTTGCACCGTCTGTAGCACACCGCTGCCGCGAGTGGACGCTCCTGCCGCGAGTTCTTCCGCGTCTGGTTCCGGTTCTTCTGTCCCGGTTTCTTCAGGCGTTGGACCTGCTGCGACGCCTTCGCACTTTGGCGATGAAACGATGCCGAGCGCAAGCGGCTGGTCCGCGCCCGCTGCGCCGGCGAGTGCGGGCGCCGCGTCGCTGAGCGCGCTGCAGCCCGGGCGCGTTCTCGGCAACCGGTATGAAATTCTGCAACTCCTGGGCGAAGGCGGAATGGGCGCCGTCTACAAGGCGCGCGACATAGAGGTAGACCGCTTTGTTGCGGTGAAGGTGATTCGGCCCGATCTTGCCAGCCGTCCTGATATTTTGGCCCGGTTCAAGCAAGAACTCATTCTCGCGCGTCAGGTGACGCACAAGAACGTCATCCGCATCTTCGATCTGGGCGAAGCGGACGGCCTGAAGTTCATCACCATGGACTTCATTGAAGGCCGCGACTTGAAGGCCATTCTGCACGAACAAGGAAAGCTGCCTTCGGACGAAGCCACCAAAATCGTGACGCAGATCTGCCGGGCGCTGGATGCCGCGCACTCGGAAGGGGTGGTCCACCGCGACTTGAAGCCGCAGAACATCATGGTCGACGCCAAGGGCCGTATCACCGTCATGGATTTCGGCATCGCGCGATCCATGGAAATGACCGGGATGACGCAGACGGGCGCGCTGGTGGGTACACCGGAATATATGTCGCCGGAGCAGGCCAAGTGCGAGGACGTAGACGCGCGCTCCGACCTGTTCACGCTCGGAATCATTTTCTACGAGTTGCTCACCGGCAAAACGCCATTCTATGCGGACACGGCATACGCCACTCTCCTGAAGCGCACGCAGGAACGCGCGCGCCCGCCCGCGGAAGTCGATCCCGCGATTTCGCCGCAACTCAGCAGCGTCGTAATGAAGTGCCTGGAGCCGAATCGGGAGCAGCGCTACGCGTCCGCGCTCGACATCATTCACGATCTTGGCCAGCAGACCGTCACCGGCTCCAGGACAGCCTTGTCAGCGGTTCCTGTCCCATCTGCCACGACTGCCGCAACCGCCGTCGCGCCTGCGGCGGCCAAGCCGTCCGCCCTACAGCAGTACCGGACGTGGATCGGAGTCGGTGCGGCGGTAGTCATTCTGGCGATTGTCCTGTTAGTTTTCCGTGCCCGAATCTTCCCCGGCGCCAAAAAGGCCCACACCACCGGCCCGGAAATTTCACTGCTGGTGCTGCCGTTCCGGAACGCATCCGGCGACACTTCGATCGATTGGATGGGAAAAAGCCTGGCGGAAATGTTGGACACGGACGTGGGCCAATCCGAATCATTTCGCACTGTGCCGCCGGACCGGCTTCATCAAATTCTGAACGACCTGCAGATTACTTCGAATTCGGAGCTCGACGCCGACACGATTCGCCGCATCGCTGAATTTACCAACGCGGATCACGTCGTGTTTGGCCAATATGCCAAGTACGGAAATCAGATCCGCATCGATGCGACCGTGCAGGACTTGAAGGCCCAGCACACGACGCCTATCTCGGCCACCGCGCCAAGCGAGCAAGGCTTCCCGCACGCCGTCGACGAACTTGCGCAATCCGTTCAAAAGAGCCTGACGCTTTCCGCGCAGGCGGTGGCTGAAATGAAAGCTGCCGCGTTCACCCCTTCGTCGAATTCGGTAGTCGCACTGCGCGACTATAGCGATGGCATGGATCTACTGCGCCAGGGCAATTATCTTGGGGCCACCAAGCAGTTCGAGGCGGCAACTACGGCCGATCCCAATTTCGCTTTGGCCTTCAGCCGGCTGGCGCAGGCCTATTTGAATCTGGGGTACGACAATCAGGCTCAGCAGTTTTCGAATAAGGCAGTCGAACTCAGCGGCAGCTTGCCTTCTGCCGAGAAGTATATGATTCAGGCCCTCAATGCTCGCATCTCGAACAATTACGACAGCGCCATCCAGACCTATACGGACCTGCTGAAATTGATGCCCAACGATCCCGAAGTTCAGTTCGAGATCGGCTCCGTATACGAGCGCCACGGCGCTTTTGACCAGGCCCGCCAGCATTTTCTAAACGCTCTGCAAGTCGACCCGAAGTACATCGACGCTC
>JBJKQB010000432.1:0-6092 GCA_046705825.1 Candidatus Acidiferrales bacterium | reverse complement strand
CGATCGCCACGTGCGCGCGACGGGAGGGTAAGACCAAGAGAGAATCTTCGCTTCGCCCGCCTGCCGGCGGGCAGGCCTGTCTACCGACAGGCAGGCTCAGAATGACAGCGCGATGGGGCGGACGGCGGAGAGAGACAGGCACGACGGGGAAAAGCAGATCCCTGCCTGCGGCAGGCAGGACCTCACCCCCATTCCCGCAAAAAAGAGCGGGACTGGGTTCCCGTCGTGCCTCAGGGCGAGCGGGAAAAGAGCGCTGGGTTCGGGACGACAGGTCGCCGAGTCAGGGCCGCTAAGAGTTGAAGGTTAAAAGCTGAAAGTTGAAAGCTGAAAAAAAACGCCGGAAGAAAGCGGCAGCTTGCTGCCGTAGGGCTAAAGCCTTTTTATTTTGCCCTCCTTGGGCCGGAGCTGAAGAGTCTGTGTGAGAACCGGGCGAACCCATGTCCCCAGCGGCTAAAGCCAGGCCACTTACGGCACGACTGCCCTTCGTCCCTCAGGGCAAAAAGTCGTGCCCTGACACGAAGACACGAAGACCGTCTTCTCACACAGGCTCTGAAGCCTGCCTGTCCGCAGACAGGCTCCGACCCCCTAGAGAGAAATGCAATGAACTTGGAAGACACAACACTAGAATGACGCTCGCGCAAATGTCACGACATTATGAAACGCTCAGGAGTATCTTGTGTGCGTCGCGGGATTCGCGGCGTTTTTGCGTTGCAACTTGCCGGAATGAGCGGTCACGGGGAGATTTCAGATGAACGACTGCAAGCGTTCCACGATCATTTCGGTGGTGGGGCTGGCGCTGCCCGTGCTGGCGGCGCTCGTGTGCGTCACCACGAGCCTCGCGCAGGAGCCCACAGCCGCCGAGTTGAGCAAAAAAGAAACGGTTGCGTCAGCTTTTCTTCGCGGCTTCAAATTTCAGGAATATGAAGTGCGCTCGGCGGCAGAAGCGATGCCCGCAGGCAAATACGGTTACCGCCCTGCGGCCGGAATGTTCAAGAACGAAAAACCGCCATTCGGGCCAGCCGAAGTCCGCACGTTCGCCGAACAGGTGAAACATGTGGCCTGCTCGAACTTCGCCTTTGCGGCGGAGTTCGACGGACGAAAGCCGCCCGAGCGCTGCGACATGGGCGGCCCGTCGCCCGCCAAGACCAAACCGGAGCTGCTGACCTATCTCCGCGATTCTTTCGCTGCCGTGGAAAAAAGCCTTGCAGCAATCAACGAAAGAAACATGTTCGACCCGATCGAGGGGCCGTATGCCGGGCCAACTACGCGGCTGAATCTGGCTACCGTGGTGGTCTGGCACGCCGCCGACCACTACGGCCAGATGGTGATCTACCTGCGGCTCAACGGCATCGTGCCGCCCGCCAGCCGACCGAATCCGCCGAAGCTTCAGGGCATGTAGCTGAACGGTTGGCGAGTGGGGCGCTGGTCCTGGCCCTGCAGCAATGCCCGAACAGCGGACCGCTCAGGAGTTTGGTCCCTACTGCTGCGGATGCTTGCGCCCAACCATCGTTTTCTCCCGCAAAGAAGTCGCGCCCTGAGACGAACCCGTCTCTTGCACACCAGACTTCGAAGTCTTGGCGAACCTGCCTTCTGTTTGTGACGCCGCGACCAGCGGGCTGTGCGCACAGCGGGAAGAATTGTTGGGCTCGCCTACAGGTTTTTCCGTAGAAACACGCGAGGTGGTAACTGCGCTCACGGTGAGCCGTGACGTGAGGCACTGATCCGAATTGTGATCCGCGTTTAATTAGGTGCGGTTGTTGCATAGATAGAGCAGACGGCGAGGGATAAGCGTATGAGTCTGCGTAAATGGTCGCGATCCGAGGTCCAGTACGGCCGGAAGATTCTGGATTCCGGGCTGGAGGGAGCGCGTTCGGGCGAGGAAGAGTTTCTGCATGGAAGGCCGCTCACACCGTTCGTCGGCAAGTCGGTGCGGGCCGCACTCGTTCCGGCGGCGATTGGGGCCTGCCTGGGGGTACTGGGCAGCTTTCCGGTCAGCCGGACGGAGAGGCCGAGCCGCATGCTGTTTCTGGGCTTGCTGGGCGGGGCGCTGGGCTTGACCGCCGGGCTGGCCTGGGAGAGCCGGCGGATCACCGAGAGCGCCGCGCGAGGGGCGCTGGAGAACATCCACAAAGCGCGCGATGAGCATTGGGTGGAAAAGCATCCCGTCGCCTACGCGTAACGCAAGAGAGCAGCGTCCGGCGACCCGGCTGCTCCGCTCGCAGTCCTAAGCTGGAACGCGTCACACCGATAACCTGCGGGCCATTGTGCCCTGTGCAAGCGTGGTGTTTATGAGTCAAGCCGTAGCCGAACGGGCGGCCAACCCGCCAGCCGCAGAAAACCTAAGTCAGGAACGAATCGCCTATCTGGACAGCCTGGTGCAGCAAGCGAGGGTGGCGTCGGCTATTTTCACGCAATTCACGCAAGAGGATGTGGACCGCATTGTGAAGGCGATCGTACTGGCCGGGCTGGAACAGGCGCAGCACGTGGCGCGGCTGGCAGTGGAGGAGACGAAGCTGGGGGTGATGGAAGACAAAGTCATCAAGAACATGGTGGCCACGGAGTTTGCCTACGACTACGTGAAAGACAAGCGCACGGTCGGGATCATTCACGAATACCCGGAACGCAACCTGGTGGAGATGGCCGAACCAATCGGGGTGATCCTTTCCTTGCTGCCGATTACCAATCCGACGTCCACGGTGCTGTTCAAATGCATTATGGCGATCAAGACGCGGAACGCGGTGGTATTCAGCGCGCATCCGCGGGCGTGGCGGTGTTCTTCGGAAGCCGCGCGGATCATGCACGAGACAGCGATCGAGCACGGCGCGCCAGCAGGGGTGTTCACCTGCCTGGAAACACCGACGCTGCAAGACAATGCCTACCTGATGCGGCACAAGGATGTACGGCTGGTCGACGCGACCGGAGGGCCGGGAGTGGTGAAGGCGGCCTACAGCTCGGGCAAGCCGGCGCTGGGTGTGGGGCCGGGCAACACACCCGTTTACCTGGAAAAGACGGCGGATCTGAACGCGTCTGTGGTGGACATCATCATTTCGAAGACGTTTGACAACGGGACGATCTGCGCATCGGAGCAGACGGTGGCGATCGATGATGAGATTTATGACAGCGCGCTGAAAAAGTTTACAGAGCTGGGCGCGCACGTCTGCAACGAGGAAGAGACGAAGCTGTTGGAGGCGACGGTTATCGACCCGAAGACCGGGATGATGCAGGCGCTGGCGGTGGGGCAGAGAGCGATCGACATCGCGCGGTTCATCGGCATGCGTGTGCCGCCAAACACGAAACTGCTGATAGCACCCATCGGGGGAGTGGGCCGCGAATATCCGTTATCGGTGGAGAAACTGTTTCCGGTGCTGGCGGTGTACCGGGCCAAGACGGCGGAAGAGGCGCTGAAGGTGTGCGTGGACGTCAACCATGCGGGAGGGCTGGGGCATACGGCGGTGATCTTCTCGCGCAACGACGAGATCATCCAGCGGTTTGGAGAAGCGATGAATGCGGGGCGGATCATCGTGAACTCGCCCGGGGCGATTGGAGCGCTGGGAGCGGTTTACAACGATCTGGTGCCCACGTTTTCGTTCGGGTGCGGAACGGGCGGGGGGAACAGCACGACGGACAACGTGAACGTGTTCCATTACCTGAACATCAAGCGGGTGGCGCGGCGGACGCAGGCGCACATGTGGTTCCGCGTTCCGGACGAGATTTATTTCAACATGAACGCGGTGGAGAACGTGCGGCAATTCGAATCGGAGTCGACCATCATCGTTTCCAATCCGGCGTTGGAGCACATGGGACACGTGGAGACGGTGCGGCGGTTCATTCCCGAGCGGAGCCACACGCATGTGCTGTTCATTCCGGACGCCGAACCGGAGCTGAAAGTGGTGATGGAGGGAGTGGAAGCGCTGAACTTCTACAAAGCGGACCAGATCATCGCGCTGGGTGGGGGTTCGGTGATCGACGCGGCGAAAATCATGAAACTGAAATACGAATCGCCGCAGGCGGATTTGGAGGAGCTGGCCGCGCCGTTTTTGGACCTGCGCAAGCGAGTGGTGCAGTACCCCACGGAAAAAGTGCATCGGGCGCGGCTGATCGCGATTTCGACGACCAGCGGGACGGGAAGCGAGGTCACACCGTTTGCGGTGCTGACGGACAAGGCGCGCGGGCGCAAGGTCACGCTGGCGGACTACTCGCTGAGCCCGGACGTGGCGATTGTCGATCCGCAATTCGTGATGTCGATGCCGAAGAAACTGACGGCGGACACGGGAATCGACTGCCTGACGCACGGGCTGGAGGCGGGAGTATCCAATTACGCTTCGGCTTACACGGATGCGAACGCCATGCAGGCGATCCGGCTGGTCTTCAAATATCTGCCCATCGCGTACGAGCGCCCGAGCGACGAAGAGGCGCGCAGCATGATGCACAACGCGGCGTGCATCGCGGCACTGGCGTTTTCGAACGCGTCGGTGGGAGTGAACCACGCGCTGGCGCACGCGTTTGGCGCGCGATTTGGGGTGACGCACGGGCGAGCCAACGCGCTGATGCTGCCGCACGTGATCGCCTACAACGCCGCAGTGCCGGCCAAGTTCATGCCGTCGCCCTACCAGCAGGGGTACATGGCGCACAAGAAGTACGCCACGGTGGCGGATCTGCTGGGACTGGGCGGGCGCGGAATCGAAGAGAAGGTTGGGCGGCTGATCGCGGCGATTGAGGAATTGCTCGACCGGCTGGAGATGCCGCGTTCGATCGGGGAGCTGGGTATTGGAAGGGAAGAATTCGCGGAGGCCGTGCCGGAGCTGGTCGCCACGGCGTTTGACGATCCATCGTGGAGATCGAATCCGCGCATGCCGCTGATGAGCGAATTGTCGGAGCTGTTTTGGAAGGCGTACGAAGGGCGCGGCGCCAGAGAACTGGCCGGCGCGGCGCAGGGACAGACGGCGTAAGAGGATGCGGGAGACTCGCATTAGGGGCCAGGCAAGGCGGTGCGTATGGCCATGATCGCTGTGTGGGTGAAAGGCGAGGGCAAGGGGGTCGCTCCCGCGCTGCAAGAAGCCGCGGAGAAGGTGGAGAGCAGCGCCGATGAGCTCGTGGTGGACCTGGCGGAAGTGCGGCGGATCGATGTAGAGGGGCTGCGTGCGATGGAGGGCCTGGTCAACGTGGCGGAGGGAAAGCGGGTGAAGGTGGTGCTGCGCGGTGTGAATGTGGAGATCTACAAGGTGCTGAAACTGACGAAGCTTGCGCCGCGGTTTTCGTTTGAGAGCGGTGACTCCGGCAGAGAGAGGAGTTGAGCCGCATGACGAACCATGGAGAAAGCGACCGGCTGTCCTGGGGCGATACGGTTTTTCTAAATCTGGAACGCGCAGGGATGCCGCTCAACGTGGCGAGTGTGTGCACGTTCGACGGGGACGTTTCGTTCGCGGAGTGGTTCGCGTACGTGGAATCCAAACTGCCGCTCATCCCTCGCTATTTGAAGCGCGTGGTGCCTGAGCCGCTCGGCATTGGGCTGCCGAGCTGGGAATACGATCCGGAATTCGATCTGCGGCGGCATCTTCCTGAAGTGACGCTGAAACACGGGACGGAAACGGAGCTGAAGAACCTTGCAGGAAAACTTTTCAGCCAGGTGATGGACCGGCGGCATCCGTTGTGGGACATGACTCTGGTCCGCGGACTGAAGGGTAAGCGTACGGGCCTGATCGTCCGCTTGCACCACTGCCTGGCAGACGGGATTGCGGGAGTAGGCGTGATGAACACGCTTCTGGACGCGAGCCCAGAGACCCCGCGGCTGCCGCGGAAAAAGTTCCGGCTGCCGGCCGGAGGGCCACGCGACCCGCTGAACTCATTGGCCAACGGCGCGGTCGACGCCTATTCCGAGTTTGTGCAGCGGATTTTATCCACCTGCGAGGACCTGTTCACGATTGCGGAGCGCGTGGCGGGGAACGGCGGGACGTCCGCAATGACCGAGCTTTCGCAATTCCTGCCCGAGATTACGGCGGCGCCGGAGCGCTTGCGGTTCAACGTGATCTACCGCGGGCCGCAGAAATTCGCGTGGGCGAAAATTCCGCTGGCCGACGTGAAAGCGATACGGC
>JBJKQB010000431.1:0-2876 GCA_046705825.1 Candidatus Acidiferrales bacterium | reverse complement strand
ATCTGGAGTAGAATTGCCCCCATGAAGACGGCGGATGTGGCGATTGTCGGCGCGGGATTGATCGGCACTGCGACCGCACTGGAACTGCGCGCCCGCGGATTGGCGGTCGCTCTGCTCGACCGGCAAGAGCCGGGGCGAGAAGCATCGTCTGCGGCGGCAGGCATGCTCGCTCCGGGGCCGGACAGTCCAAGTTCGCTGCCTCTGGTTCCCCTCGGTAAAGCCAGCATCGCGCTGTACCCGGAGTTCGTAGCCCAAATCGAACAAGCCTCTGGACAAAGCACCGGATTCGCGCAAAAGGGGACGCTGGAAGTCTTTTTCGGGCGCGACGGCGAGTCGGAGCGCGACCGCTTCGTGGCGGAATACCACCGGCTGGGCATTGCTGTCGAGGCCATCTCGCTCGCTCAGGCCCAACAGATGGAACCGCTCCTGGCGCGAGAAGCGACTGCGGCAGCCTGGCTGTTTGAGGAGGCGATTGTCGATCCGCGGCGCCTGATGAACGCGGCTCTTGCGGCGGCGGTCGCGCGAGGCGTGGACCTCCGCGCAAACAGTGCGGTCACGGGCCTCACTCTCAACGGTAATCGATGCACGGGCGTGGTCACGAGCGAAGGTCCAATTAGCGCCGGTCATGTGGTGATCGCGGCGGGCTGTTTTTGCGGCGGAATGAGCGCCGATATCGCGCGTTACGCTCCGACAGTTCCCGTTCGCGGACAAATGTTGGCGCTAAAATCTGCACCGCGTGACGTGACCGGCAGCCCACAGCACGTGCTCCGCTCTCATCACGGCTACCTTGTTCCGCACGAAGATGGGCGCGTGCTGGCCGGAAGCACGCTCGAAAGTGGCACAACGGAGAAGATCGTCACCCCAGCGGGTATATCCAGGATTCTGAGCGCCGCGATTGAACTCGCTCCAGCGTTGGCTGACGCTGAGATTGTGGAGACGTGGGCGGGGTTGCGTCCCGGGACGCCGGATGGTTTGCCGATCCTGGGGCCGACGGACATCGAGGGCCTGATTGTCGCCACGGGCCATTACCGCAACGGAATCCTTCTCGCGCCCATTACGGCGAAATTGGTGGTTGTGTGGGCGCTCGGGCTTACTCCAGCCGAAGATGTGAGTCCATTTTCGCCGATGAGATTTGCGAAGCAGCGTGAGCGCGCGAAAGGGGCGCAGCAAGCCGCTTCCCTGCCTTAAGACGAGGATGCGGCTGCGAAATGAGGACCGCTGGCCGCTACCAGGGAATGCGGCTGCCGGCGCGAGACTCGCGGTTCGGTGGACCCGGCAAAGCAGTGGCTTGGCCTGGGGTTTTGAAGTCGACCTTGGAAGCGTCGAGCAGGATGGTGTGGTCCAGGACGGCGTCGAGCGTCGTACCGCGAGGGAGCTCCGCATCCGGGCCGCGCGAGAGCAAGACTGCGGCAAGCCCCGCCGCGGCCCCGATTCCAGCTCCGATGCCGGCCCCGCGCGGCGTTTGCGCCGCGATCGCGCCAATCCCCGCGCCCGCCATCGTTGTGTCAATCACCGTGCCGGCGTCTCGGCCTTTTTCTGTATCGCCTTTGATCCGGCCTTCGCGATCCGTCGTCTCGTTGCCGCCGGTCTCGGCGTTGCTCGGCCCCGCAACCAGACTAACGACGTAGCCGTTGGGCAGGATCAAAGTCGTCAGGCGCATCATGACTTCGGCGCGCCCTCTAATCCGTCCGGCGCGCTTCGATTCGGTGATCGTGCCGTTCACCCATGATCCGGCGGGCACCAGGATTTTGCCGTTCAGAATCACCGGGTAGTCCGTTTGGAAATACACAGGATCGCCCGGCTTCGTGCTGCGAGTCGAGACCGCATTTTCAAGCACCAGCGGCAAATGCGTCCCGGCGGGAAGCGGGATCTTTGGACCTTTTTTTGTGTCGGAACTAGCTTTTTCCGAGGCTGGCGCCGGGGCGGCGGATGTGTTGGAGCTGGGTGCTTTCGTGGCCGCGGCATGGTCCGGCGGTTTTTGCGTTTGCGCCGCGTCAGTATCCGACACGGCGGGAAGCGGGCCAGGCTGTTGCGCGCCCACAGGGCACGACATTCCAGCCCAGATGAGCCCACCCGCCAAAGCAAAGTGGAGCGCTTTCATCGTCCCCCTCCGAAGACGCAGGTTGCGCCGCGGTTCCCCTGAGTAGGGATGCCCTTCGCATCCGTCTGGATGCCAGCATAGACCTTTGTGCGAGCGATGGACAGACGAACGAGCTTCGTTCTCAGATCAGAAACACGGACTGGCCGGTTAGCTCGAAGCGCTTTCGACAGCGGATATTGCGGCAGGCGAGAAGATTGTCGATGCGAACCATGTAAGAGCGCGCCTTTTTGAAATTTTCGCGGTCCTGGTCGTTTGCGCCACCGGGAACCTGGGCGCGTTTCGTGCGGACCATCCAGCGCACAGGGTAGGAATTTTCCTGCCGGCAATGCGGGCACGTGAGTTGCATCTGCTTCGTTTCTTCTTTCTCTTCGTAGAATCGCTTTTCGTCCATGGCAGTAGGCTATCCGTCTTTGCGCAAACCGTCCAGCGTTACGAAGTGCAGACCTGCGTCTTGCCAGCGTGGCAGCCAATGCGCCAGGGCGCCGACGGTGTGACGGCGGTCTCCGCGTGGGACGCGGTGGTCGCCGTCATGGAGGAGAAGAATGTCGCCCCCTCGGACTCTCGCGAGCCGCTGGATCACCGGCTCGGCAGGCTGCACAGTCCAGTCGCGCGCCCATTTCGACCACATTACAACCTTCGCGCCGGCTCGCTGGCGCACGATGCCGTTCAGGATCGGACTGCGCGCGCCAAACGGAGGACGCATCCAGATCGGCGCGCGTCCGATGGCTGCCGCAATGGATTCGTCGCACCGGGCCAGCTCTTCGCGCCAATTGGC
>JBJKQB010000430.1:0-3593 GCA_046705825.1 Candidatus Acidiferrales bacterium | reverse complement strand
CTCTTGCCACCCCGGCTCCGGCGGTATCCGGCCCGGAGTATCGGGTGGCGCGTTGCGCGCGTCCTTGTCAAACGGCGCGATGCCCGACGTATTGATGTACCAGTGCGTCAATCTCGTATGGAGCTCCTGCTGGAGTGCCGCTAATTTGGATTCGCCGAAGAGATTGTTCTCCTCGCGCGGATCCGTTTTGTAAACGTACAATTCGTTTTGCCCTTGCGGCCGGACGATCAGCTTCGCATCTTGTGTCCTCACCATGGCGCAGCGGGTGATCGTATCCGGCTCTTCATTCTGCAGGCGGACTTTGGGAGCGTAGATCCCGCCGGTGGTTAGGGGCTCGAAGCACTGCGGCTCGTACACGTTGTAGCCGCCTTCGCAGAACGCCGCCCGGTTGGGATCGCCCGGCTTGCCGGAGACCTGAGGCAGCAGGCTCCTGGCAAAATGTGTATGCTTGGCCTGGATGCCCGCCAAGTCCAGGCAGGTCGCCATCATGTCGAAGTTTTCGATCATATCGTGCGACGCGACGCCGGGGACGCCGCCAGGCACGCGCGCGATCATGGGAGTGTGGGTCAGCACATCCTCCAGCCCGCTCGGCCATTTTTCCACCAGGCCGTAGTCGCCAGTGTAGTCGCCATGATCGGAGAAACAGATCACGGCCGTATCCTTGTCGTGGTTGGTGCGGTAGAGCGCCTCCAATAGCTGCCCCAGCACCCAATCCTGGAAACTGACCTTCCCATAGTAAACAGCCTTGATTTTGCGAAACGTCGCCTCCCGCAACTGTGTTATCCCGTAGCGTTCTCGAATTTTCTCGTGAAAACTCGGGCGCCTCGGTAATCCGAGCGGAATGGGAGCCGGAACATCGCGGGGAGAATACATGTTGTAGAAATCCGCCGGGCACGTGTAGGGAGGATGCGGATTGATCAGTGGAAGAAAGATGCAGAACGGCCTGTCGGTTTCTTTGCGTTCCAGAATGTCGATGGCGGATAGCACCAGCCGGTAGTCGTTCTCATCGCGGCGGTCACCCGTGGCGGGGAACAGGAAGTCGTCAGTCATGGGCGTCCCGCCGCTCATGACCCCTGGCGTGCCTCGGCCGCCAACGCGAGCGCGGCCGCCTTTGCCAACCTCCGACCATTCCGTCACACTGTCGTAAAAGCTCGCGGCCGCCAAGGCGTCGTTCTTTCCGTACCAGTAAACGTCGTAACCTCCCTCCTTGAGATAGCGGAAGAGATTTGGCTCATAGGGGCGCAGGAAATAGTAGAGGCTGCGGTGTCCGCGCACGCTGGTCGGCCAGCCCGTCAGAAAGCTGCACCGCGACGCCCCGCACACCGGATATTGCACGTGGCAATTGGCAAACTTCGTGCCCTCCGCCGCCAGACGGTCGAAATTGGGCGTCTTGGTAAGAGGATTCCCGAAGCAAGCCAGGCTGTCGGCGCGCAGTTCGTCGGGTTGAAAAAGAATAATGTTCGGGCGCTTCGCCAGACTCGGCTGCGGTTCCGCGGCACTCGCCGGATCGGCGGCGGCGGGCCGCGATAAAGCCCCCGTCATCATCGCTGCGCCGGAAATTCCCAGGAACTTTCGCCTGTCAAATTGAGAAGCCATTCCAATCCCCCCGCCCGTACACCCTTAGGGAAAAGGATGTGCAGGCTGTAGCTGAAAATTGAGAGGCGGTTCGGCCCGGTTCTGCTCTGAAAAAGGCGGATTGCGAAGTCATCTACAAGGAGAACCGCCGTGAACAAAAGCTACCACACTAAAGCAGGGGCTCCTCAACCCCTTTATGACCGCCGACAAAAAGGCGGCGTAGTAACATCAACCTAACCGCTGCTCACGAACATTCACCTGAGCGCGGAGGTTCGCTGGTCAAACTGAGGAGCAACCTGCGGGCGAAAGTCCCGCCCGGCCAAAGCCGTAGCGGCAGGCTGTTGTGGATTGGCCGCGCGAAGACTTGACCACTCAGGGAGGCGTCATGGGAGAGAACAGCAGTCAGACATCGCGTAGATCGTTTTTGAAGGCAGGGGCGGGCGTCATCGGCTCGGCGGCGCTGACCGGCAACTCGCTGCCGTTGCTCGCGTCCGACCGAGCCGGCGCTCCCCGGCCCAATTTCGTCTTCTTTCTCGGTGAGGGCGTGCGCGCCGATCAGCTAAGCATCTTCCAGACGGACGGGTGGAACGGCTCGGGTCTCAGCGTGCAGCCGAATCACATTCTTTCCACGCCGCATCTGAACCGCATTGTCCGCGAGGGCATCTCATTCCGCAATGCTTTCGTGACCAACGCCCTCTGCCTGCCGTCGCGCGCTTCGATCCTCACCGGCCTTTATGGCCACGAAACAGGCTGTGTTGACAATCGCGCCCGCAAGATCCCCGACGATGTTCCCACCATCGCCGACATGCTCCGCGAGGCAGGTTACGAAGTCGCCTTTTTCGGCAAGATTCATATTCACGACATGAGCAAGCGCTATTGGGACTATTTCTTCGGGTTCGAAGCCGCCGGCGCAGATTATTACCATCCTTCGATCATCGAAAGCAAGCGAGGCGACGCCAAACCTCCGCGCCGGTTCTCCGGCTACGTGGATGACATCCTCACCGCCCGCGCTCTCAACTGGCTCAACCAGAAACGCGAAAAGCCGTTTTGCCTTTTTCTCTGGTTCACCGCGCCCCACGCGCCTTTCTACCGCTCCCGCCGCCATCTTGATCTCTACAACGGCGTGCCCGTTCCCAAACCTTCCACCTTCGACGACGATCTCAAGGGTTACCCAGGCAAGCCCTTAGCTTTTATTCGCGCCAACAACAAGATCGGCACAACTGTTCAAGGTAACGACGATCCCCGCTCCCTGGAAGAGATCGTCAAGGATCACTGCGCGGGCATCGTCAGCAACGACGACAATGCCGCCAGCGTGATGGCCGCGCTCGAAAAGGCCGGCATCCTCGACGACACCGCGATCATCCTCAGCTCCGACCACGGATTCTTCCTCGGCGAGTGGCGCTTCTACGACAAGCGTTTCATGCACGAACCTTCCAGCCGCGTGCCGCTTGCCATTCGTTATCCGCGCCGCATCTCGGCGGGCGTCACCAGCAGCGCAATGGCGCTCAACATCGATATTCCGCCCACGATTCTGGATTTGGCCGGCATCAAGATTCCCGACTGGTTCCAGGGCCAAAGCCTGGCCCCGTTTTTCTCCGGCGGCGCCGCTCCCTCCACCTGGCGCAAGGATTGGCTCTATGAGTATTTCGAGTACCCCGAATTCGAGCACGTCCCGCCCCATCGCGGCGTCCGCACCGACCGCTATAAATTGATCCATTATTTTCTGGCGCCCGAGCAGTTCGAACTCTACGACCTGCAGGCGGACCCCGGCGAACTCCATAACCTCGCCGACGATCCCGCTCACGCCCAATTGAAGCAGCAACTCCTGGAGCGCATTGCAGAGTTGCGCCGCGAAACCGGCGACGATTATCAATACCAGGAACCAGGCGTCTTCGAGCAGCAGAGAGAGCAGATGGATCCAGCCGCGA
Organism: Candidatus Acidiferrales bacterium; assembly: GCA_046705825.1. GTDB lineage: Bacteria > Acidobacteriota > Terriglobia > Acidiferrales > UBA7541 > Palsa-295. The sequence continues at coordinate 90 of JBJKQB010000430.1, read as the reverse complement.
GGTCATGATGAGCAGCACCAACTTCCATGTGATGGCCAAGCCCATCGGGCCCATCTGCAACCTCGACTGCAAGTACTGCTTTTATCTGGA
>JBJKQB010000429.1:0-6152 GCA_046705825.1 Candidatus Acidiferrales bacterium | reverse complement strand
CTGGCCATCTTGAATTCCGTTCGCGGCGCCTTCGCCTTGCATCGCCCACAAGAGCCCCAGTTTGTCGCGCCAGCCGGCACGCCGCAGCCGCTGGGCTGATCGCGCAGTCGGAAACCGCACTCGGGTGCGGCAAACTATGGTCCGGAGTGTTTCGCATAGTGGCGGGCGAGTTCCGACGCGTACTGCCGGCCCACACTTCCGCAGTTCGCCTCGAGCCACGCGCTGAGCCGCGTCTTCCCCACCGGCGGGCCTTCGGTGACCAGCAGATTCGCCATGAGCCCGCGATATTCCTCCCAGGTAAGGATTACGTCGCCGGTGAACCATCCGATCGCCCGCGTCGACGCGTACGCGAGCGGCGCGGACAGACGGACCAGCCGTGCGGACGAGCGCGTCGCCTGCGCAATCCGCTTCACCAAATCCTCGAACGCGAACGTTTCCGGGCCCACCGCATCGATCGTCGCGCTTGTTTCCTGCTCGGCCGCATCGGCCAGCAACTCCGCCATATCCTCGACGTAAATTGGACGGATGCCGTATCGCCCGTCGCCCGGAATGCCGAACACGGGAAAATGGCGCAAGAACCCGGCGATGTTGTTGATGAGAATATCTTCCGCGCCAAATATGACCGTGGGCCGCAGGATGGTATAGGGCAGCCCCGAAGCCTTCACCGCCTCTTCCACTTGCGCCTTCCCTCGGTAATAGCCCAGCGGAGAATCGAGCGAGGGGTTCGCGATGCTCACATGCACGATGCGCCGGACGACCGCGTCCCTCGCCGCGCCGATCAGCGTGCGCGTGTTCTGGACCGCGCGCTCGAAGGTCATCTCCCCGTGCGGGAAGCGCACCCAGTACGTGTTGATCAAAGTTGAGGCGCCGCAGAGACTCTCCGCGAGCTTGTCCGGTTCGTCGAACGTGTATGGAAATACTTGGACCCGCTCGCCAAAAGGGTTTGGCCGGCCGGTGTGGTGCGTCAGCGTGCGGATCGCGTGTCCGCGCGCCAGCAGAATGCGTGTCGCGTACTTGCCGGTATAGCTGAAGGCGCCGGTAACGACGATGGTGCTCACGGTGAAACGTCACGCGGATCATAGCATTGGCGATCGCGGGTGTGCCGCTTTGGGGCACAAGAGCCGACGAGTACCAGGCGTCACCCGCCTGGGTGCCTTGGGTCACCGACAAGAGGTGAACGGTGCGCCAAGATAACATCGCTGCATCTCAGGTGCCCTATGATCATTGGACAGCGACTTCGAGAACTCCGAAGAGCCAAGAATCTCAGCCAGGGCGCGCTGGAAGACTTGACCGGCCTGCTTCGTTGCTACACCTCGCGCGTCGAGAACGGGCATACGGTGCCCACCATCGACACGATCGAGAAGTACGCAAGGGCGCTGCAGGTCCCGGTATACAAGTTCTTCTATGATGGCCAGGAACCCCCGGAAAAACCGCAACTGCCCTCGATGGAGAGCGACAAGGACCTGTGGGGTGCGCGCGGAAAAGAGCGGCGCGAACTGGCCAGCTTCGCCAGGGCGCTCTCCCGCATGAATGACCGCCAGCGCAGACTCCTGCTGACGGTCGCTTTGCGCCTGGCAGGCCACAACCGAAACTAGCCGGGATACGCCTTCGCGCAGCCCGCTTCGGCGCGTGCCCTTGATCGTGCGCACGCCAGCCTGAAAAGCCTAAGTGTTGGCCGCAGTCTTCCCGACGTCGGCCTTGCCAGCCACCGCTAGCGGTCACCCGCGCAAATCCGGCAGCGCAAATCCGATCGCGCGAATTTCCTGCGCGCAGAAGATTCGCAGTCGCGCCTGGGACGGCAACGCTGTAACCGTGTGTTAATATTCCGGCGGCGGCTTTCGGCTAAAATCCGCCGCCATGACTCGCGAAAGCTTTCGGATTATCGTTTCCGACGGTGCGGCCTCCGGGCAGAGGGTTTTGCGCCTGCAAGGGCCGCTAAACATTCACACGATGTTCGATTTTCAAGCGGCGCTGCGCGCCGAGCAATCGCCGGTCGTGATCGTGGATTTCAGCGAAGTTCCGTACATGGATTCGGCAGGGCTGGGCGTGGTGGTTGGAGCGTACGTTTCCGCACAGCGCGCGAACCGCAAGCTGGCGCTCGCGGGGATGAACGAACGGGTGGCCGCGCTGCTCGCCATGACGCAAGTCAGCCGCTTGTTTGAGCCCTACAAGACGACGGAGGAGGCTGAGCGCGCCCTGGCTGCGCCAAGCTGATCTTATGAGCAAACCCAAACGAGTGGGATATGCGGTTGTCGGACTCGGGCACATTGCGGAGCACGCCGTGCTCCCCGCGTTCCGGCAGGCGAAGAAGTCGCGCTTGGTAGCGCTGGTCAGCAGCGACCCCAACAAGGCGCAGCGGCTCGCGCGCAAATTTGGCGCGTCCTCCTGCTACACCTACGATCGATTCGAGGATTGCCTGCGGCATACGGAGGTCGAGGCGGTCTACGTCGCCACCAACAACAGCACGCACCTCGAATTCACGCGCCGCGCAGCCGCCGCGGGCCGGCACGTCCTGTGCGAGAAGCCGCTGGCCAACACAACGCAAGAGTGCCGGGAGATGGTGGAGGCGTGCCGGCGTGCGAACGTCAAGCTGATGACCGCCTACCGCAAGTACTTCGAGGCCAGCAGCGTGGCGCTGAAAAAACTGATCGACAGCAAGAAGCTGGGCCGCCTGAAGTTCATTCACACCGCGTTCAGCTTCAACCTGCCCGGGCAACAGGTCTGGCACTTGAAGCGCGAACTGGCGGGTGGCGGCTCGCTTTGGGATGTCGGCGTCTACTGCGTCAACACGGTTCGCTGGCTCACCGGGCTGGAGCCGGAGGAAGTGGCCGGCTATTCCTGGAGCGCCGACGCAGAGCGTTTCCGGGAGGTCGACGAGAGCATCGCCTTTCAGATGAAATTTCCGGGCGGGCTTTTCGTGCAGGCGTCCAGCAGTTTCGCCGCCGCCAAGGCTTCCTTCATTCAGATTCATGGCGACAAGGGCTGGGCCGCCGTCGATCCCTTCTATGCCTACAACGATGAACGGCGCCTCTTCGGACAGATTGGCGGCCGCTGGTTCGGGAAGATCTATGGCCCCACGGAAGAGTTCCATCTCGAGCTGGATCATCTGGCCGCGTGCATCCGCGCGGGCCGCCAGCCGGAGCCCGACGGCGTTGCCGGAATGCGCGACGTCGCGGTGATGGAAGCAATTTACGAGGCGGCGCAGGCCGGCCGCCCCGTCGCGGTGAAGATTCCGGCCTGACGCGAACACACTCCCGCTACTCGCAACGCGTCCGCCGCGGCCTGCTCTGGGCTGTCGGGCCAATCCTGTATTTCCTCCCGCGGAACAATTCGCAACAACGCTCATGCCTCGTGCAGCCGCATCCTCCGCGATACGCTAAAATGGCGGAGCATGGAAAACGAGCGCTCCACGGTCAAAGTCGCGGGCGGCAGCCTGTTTGGACGGCTGGCCTTCTCGTTTCTGATCCTCTGCGCCATGGGGCTGGGAGCGGCGGTCGGGCTGCTGTTCGTCTACACCAGCGACCTGCCCGAAATTCACGCCTTGCAGGATTACCGGCCCGATGTGGTGACCGAGCTGTACGCGGATGATGGCCAGTCCATCGGCGCTTTCTCGCTGCAGCGCCGCATCCTGCTGACCTACTCGCAAATCCCCAAGATTCTCCGCGATGCCATCATCTCCACCGAGGATCAGCACTTCGAGGAGCACTGGGGCGTCGATTTCCCGCGCGTGCTCGAAGCGGCATGGCAGGACGTCATTCATGGGCAGATTCGTCAGGGCGCCAGCACGCTGACCATGCAGCTGGCCGGCACTCTCTTCCTCAACCGCGCCGACCGCAGTTTCCGCCGCAAGATCGAGGAGACCATTCTGGCCATCCAGATCGAGCGCCACTACACCAAACCGCAGATCTTCACGATGTACTGCAACCAGATTTATCTCGGGTCGGGCAACTACGGCGTCGAGGCAGCCTCCGAATATTATTTCAGCAAGCACACCTGGGAACTGACTCTCCCCGAAGCCGCCACCATCGCGGCGATCATTCGCGGCCCGTATTATTCGCCGATTTTGCACCCCGATCGCGCCCTGGCCCGACGCAATCTGGTCCTCTGGCTGATGGCCCGCGACCATAAAATTACGCCGGCGCAGGAGGAGGCCGCGCGAAAAGGGCCTCTCGAACTGCACATTTTGTATCAGCGCGACGACCTGGCGCCCTATTTCGTCGAAGAGGTTCGCCAGTACCTCGAGCACACCTACGGCACCACCGTGGTCCATCAGGACGGCCTGCGCGTATACACCACGATCAACGTCCAGATGCAAAAAGCCGCGGACCGCGCCGTGCGCGACGGCTTGCACGCCTACGACCGCCGCCACGGCTGGCGCGGCCACTTGCCCAACATCTTCCGCGATCATCTGGGCACGCTGGAGTCGTACGACAACGATGATTGGCACGGCCCCATCGAGAAAGGCGACTACGTCACCGGCCTGGTGACCCAGGTGCGCCCCACGTTTGCGGAGATCAAGATCGGCCGCTACCGCGCCATGATGACCCCGGCGGATTTTTCCTGGACGGGCCGCAAGTTCCCCTCGCAGCTCGTTTCCGTCGGCGATTTGGTCAACGTGCAGATCAAAGAGCTTTCCGGCGCCACGGCGTGGATTCAGGTCGAGCAAGTGCCCGCGGCGCAGGCCTCGCTGGTGGCCATCGACAACGCCACCGGCGAAATCAAGGCCATGGTGGGCGGCTACGATTACGATTTGTCGAAATTCAATCGCGCGACCCAGGCCATGCGCCAGACGGGCAGCTCCTTCAAGGTGTACGTCTACGCCACCGCCCTCGAACAGGGCATGTCCCCGTTCGACACTATCCTGGACGAGCCCGTGACCTTCCGCAGCGGCGGCTTAGCCTATTCCCCGCATAACTACGACGATCGCTTCGAGGGCAGAATCACCTTGCGCCGCGCTCTGGCCGATTCGCGCAACGTTCCTGCCGTTCGCCTGCTCGACCGCGTCGGCATTCAGAACGTCATCGACACCGCGCGTAAGTTCGGCATCACCAGCCCGCTCCCGCCCTACTTGCCGCTGGCCCTGGGCGCCGCCGATCTCACTTTGCTCGAACACACCTCCGGCTTCACTGTGTTTCCCGACGATGGAATTCATATCGCGCCGCACTTCATCCGCCGCGTGACTTCCTACGATGGCGCCGTGCTCGAGGAATACCGCCCGCAAGTCACCGACGTCATGCCCCCCAATGTGGCCCACACCATGACCGCCATGCTCGAAGATGTGGTGCAGTTCGGAACCGGCGTGCGCGCCAAAGAGTTGGGACGTCCGTCAGGCGGCAAGACCGGCACCACCAACAATTTCACCGACGCCTGGTACATCGGCTTTACTCCAAGAATCACCGCCGGCGTTTGGGTGGGCAACGATGACAAGCGCATCTCCCTCGGCGATAAAGAGACCGGGGCGCGCGCGGCGCTGCCGATTTGGCTCGAGTTCATGCAGGGCGCGCTGAAAGGCACGCCCGTCGAGAATTTCCCGGATGTCATTCCGCTCGAACAGCAGGCCATTGGCAGGACCGAGCTGGTCGACACCCCCGACACCGCCCCTCCGGCCGATGCCGCCGAGCAAGGGCTGAAGCAGACTGCTGCTCCTGCAACCACGCCCGCGAAAACCGCCAGTCCGGGCTCGCCGCCGCCCCCGCAACCCGCCAAACCTGGTCAGAAAACGCAAACTCCCGATGGCACAAAGCGCACGCCGCCTCCCAACGCAACTCCGCCGGTCAAGACGCCATTGGCGCAATTGGGCACGCCGCCTGCGCCGGTACGGCCCCCGATCGTCCGCAACTGAAGTCACGCGGCGCCGCTATTGTTTTTTTCCGCCTGATGGTGAGTCCGGCCGTGCAGGCCTGGCCAGCTTCCAGATCGCGCCTTACGCGTCAGCAGGCGCGGCTTCCGCAACGAAGATCATCTCGGGGGAATCATCGCGCAACGCCGCGCGCGTGAAGTCGCCGAAAAGTTCCGTCACGCGCAAGCCGGCGCGCGCCAGCAAGTGCTCCACTTCGTAGCGGAAGAAGTAGCGAATGCGGAAGGGATTGGCCAGCCGCTCGACGCGCCCGTCCGCATGCGTCACGTAATAGATCAGCTCCACATCGTTGCAC
>JBJKQB010000428.1:0-6426 GCA_046705825.1 Candidatus Acidiferrales bacterium | reverse complement strand
GGCGTAGCCCCTCAGCGGAAGCAGGCGAGTTGGTGACAACTGCAGGATTCGACGTCGAGACAGCCACCGGCAACCCCGGTTCGGGAAGCAGCTTCGGGGGCTCAGCTTAGTGCGACGGGCGACTAGGGACCGTGACGGCCATCACAGCTCCGCGTGCAAACGCTCGCGCCCGCTGGCGGGCCGCGTGGTCTCGCGGCTTGGAGAGGGTGAAACTCTGTCGCTCGTCCTCGTTGCGCGATCGCGCGCCTCCTTCCAGACTTTCTCCTTGGCCTGGTATAGCTCGCGGTCCGCAGCTGCGAAGAGAACTTCGATCGTGTGGCCGTCCCGGGGGTAGAGGGCGAGGCCCATGCTGAGCGACAACCGCGGGCTCTCCTCGTCTTGCGAAACGTGACGGCAAACGCGCTCCCCCACTTCGAGCGCCGCCGGTGCATCAGTTTCCGGCAGAACGAGCGCGAATTCGTCGCCGCCGTATCGCGCGCTCAAGTCGATCACGCGCGAATTTTGCCGTAGCGCCAGAGCCACGCGGCAGATAGCGCGGCTGCCGACCGCATGGCCGTGACGATCGTTGATTTCTTTCAGCCCGTCCAAATCGAAGAGCACGATGGCGAACGGGCTTCCGGTTCGATTCGAACGGCGGCGTTCCGACTCGAGCGCCTCCATCATTCGCCGATAGTTGGCCAGATGAGTCAGCGGATCACTCGCGGCCAGTTCGCGCACGCGGTCAAACAGCCGGACGTTGTCGAACAGAACGCCGACGAGCAGTAGGCCGTAGCTTGCGAACTGTAGTAGCGACGCGATAGTGAATGGAACGTCCAGTATCCTCTCGGACTGGCTCGCGGCCAGGCAGCTCATCAGGTTCAAAGCGGCCGCGGTGGCCAGTGCATTTTCGAAGAGTGACCTTCCCTCGCCCGGCCGCCGGCTGTATCCCAGCATTGCGGCGACGAAGAGCGCAGCAGGCAGCAGGTCGGTGGGGCGCGGAAAAAGCGTGCCTGGTCGTACGAGGAGATCCAAAGCGAGTTGCCAGTGGATCGCGCTGAGCAGCGAAGCAGCCATGATGACAGACGCCAGGGCAAATCCAAGCTCGCGATTCGGATGCCGCGACACGCGCCGCGACCCGCCCAGCAGCAACGGCGTGACAAACAAGAACCCCAGCAGCGTCCGGTTGAATACCCACGTGAACGGATCGCGCAGCAGCGCACTATCGGCAGGCAGCGTGGTCGGTGGGAACGCGAGGCTCAGGCTCACCAGGCTGATGCCGTTCAGCGCGAAGGCGCTCGCCAGCACCAGCGAGCGACGATCGTGCGTTTCCCGGAATCGCGCCAGCACCGCGGTGGCAAAACCAAAAGCCAATAGCCCATCGGCAAGTTCCAGCTGTCCGTAGAAGAGGAAATTGCGCGAGGCCGGCAAGTCCCTCAACCACCACGCCAATATCAAGATTCCCACGCCAGCCAGCAAAGCCAGCCATGCGGGCACATTGCTCCACACTTCGTTGCGAAGGGAGAGAGACCGCATTCGGGTTGGCGCGTTCAAATCCATCGAATCTATAGTTCCGCCCGGGCCGGCGTTGACGGATACAGTTGGTCGCAGATCTTGCGGAGCCGTTCGGAAATTTCTTTGTCTCTCGTGATTTGTTCCACGGTGTACGGCCAGTGCTGTGCCAGTTCGTGCTGCTCGCTCAGAAGTTCAAGGATTGCTTCCAGGGATCTGTCGGCCCGGGGATCCATTCGTGGTCACCTCTCAGAGGGAAGTATTATTATTCGAGAACCAGGACTCCCATGCTGTGACAGCGATCACCTCGGGGCAGAAATCCTGTGGAGATCTGGGAGCTTTTGCTCCAGCACAGCCGATTTCGCGATCCTTTCGCCATTTGGGGAAAATGTGTCAGCGGTCACTGAAACATCCCCGCCATTGTGCTAGCCAAGAACTTGGGCCGGGCGTTCGCCGAGCGTCAACGCTCCACCTCAGTTGGTACAACAGGCGTGAGTGCGGCGGCGCCCGGCGATCTGGCGCGAAACAGAAAGTCGCCAGCGCAGGGGAGGCGCATATGCCGATTTCGAGCCTGATGCAGTACCTCGACAAACACGGCGTCCGGTACGTTGTCGTCTCTCATTCACCCGCCTATACGGCACAAGGTATTGCCGCTCTTTCGCACACCCCCGGAAGGGAACTGGCTAAGTCTGTGGTGGTCAACGTGGATGGCGAACTCACCCTGGCTGTTTTGCCTGCGTCCTTTCAGGTGGACATCGGGTCGCTGAAGAGGTCCATCCGCGCAAAGAACGTGCGGCTTGCCTCCGAGGAAGAGTTCAAGGACAGCTTTCCGGAATGCGAAACCGGCGCCATGCCGCCCTTCGGCAATCTCTACGGTATGAGAGTTGTAGCCGATGAAAGCCTGGCGAAGGATCGAGAGATTACCTTCAACGCGTGCTCGCATCGCGAATTGATCCGCATGAGCTGGGAAGACTTCGAGATGCTGGCCAAGCCCAGGATGGCCAGATTCGCCACCGCAAGGACCATCAAAGCGGCTTGAGCCCCACTGTATTCAGGGGAACCCGTATGCCTGGCAGCATGCGCGTCGTCCAACCGCAGCAGGACTGGACTACCGAACACACAAACAATACCCCAGCGCGTGCCCCAAAGACCGCGAACGAATCTTTGCGGAGCGCTGTCGGGACGCTTCCGTTGTGGCAGCTGGATATCGTCGAACTTACTGGACACAACCTGGAGGCGCGGGGCAGGGAAGAGGTCAACCGGCTGCTCCAAACCGGCTGGCTGCTCCTGCACATCTACACGCTGAGGTACCGCGAAGATAACGTCTGGCGGGAGCGCCCGATGGCCATTCTGGGCTTACCCAGGCGCTCCCTTGGCGAAATGGGAGGGTCGCATGAAGCTTCCGGTGCAGATCACCTTTCGCAACATCCCGTCGTCGGAAATCGTTGAGGAGTGGATTCGCGCCGAAGTTGAAAAACTCGAGACGTTCTACCAGCGCCCGGTAAATTGTCGCGTGGCTGTGGAAGTGCCGCACCGGCATCATCGTAGGGGAAGCGTGTACCACGTTCGCGTCGAGATCACCTTGCCGGGAGGGCAAATCGTGGCTAACCGCGCGCCGAATCTCGGCAAGCTTCTGCAGCAGAGCGGAGAGGCGGTGGTGCATAAACATCTGGAATTGGACCGCGAGCACAAGAAACTTCGTCTGTCCATAAACGAAGCCTTCCATGCCGCGGCGCGGCAACTGAGCGAATATGCGCAGCGCCGGCGAGGCGAGGTAAAGATTCACCGGCCGCGAATGGTTCGGATGGAGAAGAAGGGAACAAGGAATGGAATGTAGCGTCCCGTGAATTGTGGGACGCGAAGCCGGATGACATCAGGAGGTGGCCCGTGAAGACAATCGACGCTCGCGCTCGCATTCAGCTGCGCAACATTCTCTTCACCACCGATTTTTCTGCCGCGGCCCACGCGGCTGTTCCCTATGCCGCCGACCTGGCCAGGCATTTCGGCGCCAGGCTGTACGTCGTGAACGTGCGCCCCATGGCCATCGGGCCGCTCATGGTACCGGGCGGAGACCACGGAGCCGTCGAGGCCGCGCGGGTCGATGCCGAGCAGCGGACCAAGCAGATTCTCACCGAGTTCCCGGAGAGCAGCCCGCACGTCCTGATCGAAGAAGGCGACGTTTGGTCGAACCTCGAAGATACGATCAATTCGTCGGACATCGACATGATCGTCACGGGAACGCGCGGACGTTCGGGAATCGCCAAACTGCTCCTCGGTTCGGTGGCGGAGGAAATCCTGCGAAAAGCCGCCTGCCCCGTGTTGACGGTGGGGCCTCACGTGCACGGAACGGCCACGCCGGAAGCGGATATTCACACCGTTCTGCTTGCAGCGGATTTCAATCCGCAGTCCAGGGCGGCATCTTACGCGGTCTCACTCGCTCAGGAGTATCAGGCACGTCTGATCCTCCTGCATGTGACTCCGCCGGGAGAAGTCGCTGACCAGTCCCGATCGGCTGAGCTGCTGCGTTACTTCGTGCCTGTGGACGCCGAGCTCTGGTGCAAGCCGGAGTATATTGTTGAGCCGGGCGACGTGGCCGGCACGATATTGCGCGTCGCCGCGCAGCGGCAGGCGGACCTGATCGTCATGGGCGCCCGCAAGTCGAATGGTTTCCCGGGGGCTTCGACGCATCTGTCCACCACCGCGCATCGCGTGGTGGTGCAGGCGCCCTGCCCGGTCTTGACCGTCCAGGCCTGATCGATCCGCCGGCCGGTGCCGCTCGTGGCGCTGGTTTCGACTATTGTGGTTCAGCGAAGATTGGCTGGCTGACTTTGGGCTGCATCCAGCTGTTCAGCAGCGGAATGATGCCGGTCGCGATAATCGCGCACACGAACGCTCCGCCGCCCAGCCACAGGAACAGGCGTGTGTAGAAGTGCAGCGTCTCGACCGGCTGGATCATTCCCGCGGGAATGCTGGCCAGGCTTGCGATTGCTCCCCCCGCGTACATTCCCGTTCCCATTCCCAGAAACCATGCGCCCATCACGATTCCGCGCGACCGCTCGGGCACCAGCTGCGCGACCATCGAGAAGCCCAGCGCGCTGATCAGCAGTTCGCCCAGCGACTGCGCCGCGTACCCGGCCACCAGCCACCAGGACGAAACGATGCCGCTGCGCGCCATCGACCCGCTCGCCGCGTACAGGAAAAATCCCAGCGCCAGAAGATAAAATCCCGCCGCGTATTTCGCGGCCATGGAAAAATCGCCGCGCGGAGACTTGGCCATGCGGTCGTACACCCATGCCAGCGGCAGCGCCAGCACCACCAGCCAGAACTGGTTCAGGTCCTGAAATTGCGCGGGCGCTACGTGAACTCCCAAGAGGCTGTGTTGCACGTTGCGCAGCGCGAACAGCGTCAGCGAGGTGTAAATCTGCTGGTTGTACACGGCCCAGATGATCGACATCACGGTGAAAACGATGCACGCCGCCAGGCGCTTCCGAGCCGGCTTCTCCACCGACAGCCAAAGATGCGCGAAAATGTAGATCATCAGCGCGATGAACAAGCCGATCACCGCACGCGCCGCCGAACGGTAGCGGATGATTTCCGAAAGCAGGTAGGCGATCAGCAGTGACGCGCCAATGACCGCGGCAAAGCGCGGCCAGCTGAGCTTCTCGAAATCGGGCCTCGTACCATAGGGGCGCACGTAGCGGCTGAACGCGCCGTAGTTCACCAGCCCAACCGTCAGCCCGATGGCGCTGATCCCAAACGCCAAATGCCAGCTGTCAAAGCGCAGCGGGCCCAGCGCGATCACCCAGTTGGGATGGTCCTTCACCCATGGCGTGAGCAGGATCGACACAAAAGACCCGATGTTCAGCGACATGTAATAGATGGTGAACAGGATGTCCAGCTTGGAATGCTGCCCTTCATATAAGCGCGAAACGAGATTGTTCGGATTGACTTTGAAGAGCCCATTCCCCAGCGCGATAAGCCCCATCGCCGGGAACAACATCGCGTTCAGCGGAATGGACAGCGCCACGTAGCCCAGCCCCAGCGCGACGGCCCCGAGCACCAGCGTTCGCCGGGCCCCCAGTAGACGATCGCCGACATAACCGCCCAGCATCGGCGTCGCGTATACCAGCCCAGAGAACGCGCCCCAGATGATGTCCGCGCGCGCGTCCGCCAGACCCAGGCGCTGCACCATGTACAGCACCATCAGCGAAGCCATCCCGTAGTAGCCAAAGCGTTCCCAAATCTCGATGAAGAACAGCACGAGGAACGCCTTGCGCGGATGGCCTTCGCCACCCGGACCGGAGATAGGTGTCAGTTCGCTCATATCAACCGAAGGAGGATATCCCGCCTTGGCTTGAAATCCGAAGGAAAACGAGCAACAGTACTCCTGCGTTCCGCGGCTTTGCGGCGCGGCGATTGTCTCCTCGCGCGTTGCGCCAAGCACAAGGCTCACTGGCGGGCAACGAAAGGGAACTGAGGCGAACGTGAAAATCAGCGAAATGAATTGGCGGCAGGTGCAGGACTACCTGAAACACGACGACCGGGCCGTGTTGCCCCTCGGCAGCACCGAGCAGCACGCCCAGCTCAGCCTCTGCACCGACCACATCCTTGCCGAGCGCGTGGCGGTCGAAGCCGCCGAGCCTCTTCGCGTCCCTGTTTTTCCCGGGCTGCCCTACGGCATCACGCCATACTTCATGGCCTACCCCGGAACGGTCACGTTGAGCGTCGAAACCCATGGCCGCGTGCTGCGCGAAATCATCGATTGCCTGGCGGCGCACGGTTTCAAGCGCCTCGTTGTCGTCAACGGGCAAGGCGGCAATGAAGAACTTCTCCCCTATTTTGCACAGACGCAGCTCGACCAGCCGCATGACTACGTCGTGTACGTCCAGTGGGGAGGGGACAGCGATCCCAAGAGCCCGCTGCACAAAGATGCGATCG
>JBJKQB010000427.1:0-4827 GCA_046705825.1 Candidatus Acidiferrales bacterium | reverse complement strand
TGCACGTGGCCTCTCATGTGGTGAGCTACGGCTCGGCCGTGTTCGAAGGCATCCGCTGTTACGCCACGTCGCAAGGCCCCGCGATTTTCCGCACCCGCGAGCACATGCAGCGCTTCCTGAATTCCGCCCACATTTACCGCATGGAAGTGCCGTTTTCGGTCGAAGACCTGTGCGAGGCGAATCTCGAGCTGGTGCGCATCAACAAGGTGCCATCCTGCTACATTCGCCCGATCATTTTGCGCGGCTTTGGCGGCGGCGGCGTCGATCCGGCGGGCGCGCCCATCGAGACCTACATCGCCTGCTGGCAGTGGGGGCGCTACCTCGGGGAAGAGGGCTTGAAGAACGGAATCGATGTTTGCATCAGCTCGTGGAACCGCCCGGCGCCTAACACCTTGCCGCAAATGGCCAAATCCGCCGCCAATTACATGAACTCGCAGCTGATCCGCATGGAAGCGACGGCCAACGGTTACGTCGAAGGGATCGCGCTGGACACCAACGGCTACGTCAGCGAGGGGTCGGGCGAGAATGTGTTCGTGGTAACGGACGGCGCGGTGATCACACCGCCCCTGGCCAATTCCGCGCTGCCGGGAATCACGCGCAACTCGGTGATGACCATCTGCCAGGATTTGGGCGTCCCCGTGAGCGAGCAGGTGATCCCGCGCGAGATGCTGTATATCGCGGAAGAAGTGTTCTTCTGCGGCACCGCCGCGGAAATCACGCCGATCCGCTCCATCGACCGCATCAAGATCGGCGGCGGCGCGCGCGGTCCCATCACCAAGCGCATCCAGGACGAATTCTTCGCGCTGACCAGCGGCGCGAAAGCGGACCGCCACGGCTGGCTGTCGCCAGTGAACGCGCCCACCAGCGCGGCGGTGCGCTGAGGCAAGCTCACAGCGTTGCAGCCGGGCGGTTCGTCTTCAACTTTCAACTTTCAACTTTGAACCTGTTCCATTAAAATCCGCACGCCCGTTTGCCGCACTGCGATAAAGCAGGTTCGTAGCGTTGCAGTCAGCGGTTTCTCTTCAACTTTCAACTTTCAACTTTGCACCTGCTCCATTAGAATCCGCACGCCCGATTTCTGCATTCGCGTTCCGGGCTCGTGTGGGGCTGACGGTGTACGGTTTCTTCCAAAAATTGGCGGCGGAATTCCTGGGAACCTTCGCCATTGTGTTCACTGGCGCGGGCGCCATCTGCGCCGGCCATTATTTGCAATCGCAGGGTCAGACCGCGTTCGGTCTGGTGGGCATCGCGCTGGTGTATGGATTGGGAGTCGCCGCCATGCTCTCCGCGCTCGCGCACATCTCCGGCGGGCACATGAATCCCGCGGTGACCGTGGCGACCTGGGTGACGCGGCGCCTGGACACGCTCCACGGTTTCTTTTATGTGGTCGCGCAGCTGGCAGGCTCCGTTGCCGCCGCCTACCTGCTCAGGGGCGTGCTCCCGGAATCGGCCTGGGTAACGGTCGGGCTGGGCACGCCGGACCTGGCGCCGGACGTCACGCGCTGGCGCGGCATGGTCATCGCGGGGGTGCTGGCCGCGGTGATCGTGTTCGTCTATTTCGCCACCATCGTCGACGAGCGTGGCGCCTTCCGAAAATTGGGCGGTTTCGCGGTGGGCCTCGCGGTCGTGGCCAACGTGCTGTTCGGCGCGCCCTTCGTGGGAGCTTCGGCCGCGAATCCCGCGCGCGCGTTCGGTTCCGCGCTGGCTTCGCAACACTGGCACAATCACGGGGTTTTCTGGATTGGGCCGCTGCTGGGAGGGATTGTCGCCGCCGTCATTTACGACCGCTTTTTCCTCGGAGAGCAGCCGCCCGCGTAAGCTTCTCAAGCCGCTGCGGCACGCTGTGTCATCCCGCTTGCTTGCGCTGAGCGGGGCGAATGTGCCTTCAGCGTAGCGAAGGGACCCGGTCCCGCTGCTTTTGTGCGACCGGCCAACGTGTCATCCTGCTTGAGCGAAGCGAAGGGAACCCAGTCCCGCGAATCTCGCGGGAACCCTCACACCGTCATCCCGAACCCCAGTCTCGCGAATCTCGCGGGAACCCCTCACCCTGTCATCCCGAACCCGGTCCCGCTGCTTCTGCGGGAACGGGGGTGAGGGATCTGCTTTTCGCCTATGCCATCCCCAACAACAGCGCGCCGCTCGACGCCCTGCACACGGTCATCCCGCGGCCTCCGCCGGACCTGCGCGCGCGTACAGTTGCACATCTAGAAATCGCCTTGACTGAGACCGTTGCCCGTCGTGGTACCGCGTGTTAGCGTCGATACAACCCCGCCCGCCGCGGGCGGGCGCCTTTTCGGGAGCTTATTCTCTATGGCCGTTGCGATTGATGATCTGCTGCGCCGCGCCGTCGAAAGCCGCGCCTCCGACTTGCATCTGAAAGTGGGCAACCACCCGTACCTTCGCGTCGACGGCGTGCTGAACGCGCTGGGCGACGTTCCGCGCATCACGCCGGAAGAAATGCTGTCGATGGCCTTCAGCATGATGACCAACCGGCAAAAACAGAAATTCAAGGAGACGGCGGAACTGGACATGGCCAATGGCGTGGCCGGACTGGGCCGCTTCCGCGTCAACGTGTTTCAGCAGCGCGGGAACGTGGGCATGGTCCTGCGCGTGATTCCCACGAAAATTCGCACCATCGAGGAATTGGAACTGCCCGCCATCATCGCCACCGTCTGCGAAGAGCAGCGCGGCTTGATCCTGTGCACCGGCACGACCGGGTCGGGCAAATCCACCACCCTGGCGGCCATGATCGACCGCGTCAACTCGCTGCGTCCCGAACACATCATCACCATCGAGGACCCCATCGAGTATCTGCACCGCGACAAGAAAGGCTTCTTGAATCAGCGCGAAGTGGAAGTCGATACCGCGTCGTTCTCCACGGCATTGCGCGCCGCCTTGCGCCAGGATCCGGACGTCATCCTGGTCGGCGAAATGCGCGACCTGGAAACCATTTCAACCGCCCTGCTGGCCGCCGAAACGGGCCACCTGGTGCTCTCGACCTTGCACACGTTGGACGCGACGGAAACGATTCAGCGCATCATCGCCGTCTTCCCGCCGCCCGAGCAGAAGCAGATTCGCCTGCAACTGGCTTCCACCCTGAAAGCCGTTATCAGCCAGCGCCTGGTGCGCCGCAGCGACGGCGTCGGCCGCGTGCCCGCGGTCGAAGTCATGATTTCCACCGGCTACATCCGCGATTGCATCATCAATCCGGACAAGACGCGCATGATTCGCGATGCCATCGCCGCCGGAACCAGCCAGTACGGCATGCAGACGTTCGACCAGTCGCTGTTCGATCTCTATTCGCGCAACTTGATCACGCTGGAAGAAGCGCTGATGCGCGCCTCCAACCCGGACGACTTCCGGCTGCGCGTGCAGGGCATCCGCTCTTCGGCCGACGCGGCGCGCGAAGAGATGGAGCGCGCCATGACGGAATTCGAGCGCATCGGCCACCGCTAGAGAGTCAAATCTCGTGCGTTGAACTCCACGATTTCCGGCGGGTCTTGGTTGTAATCGCTGTAGCGAATCCAGGCGGGTTTCACGCGAAAGTAGGTCAGGCCCGGCCATTTCGCCCTGTCGCGCCCGTCGGGATAGACCGAATAATAGATTTCCGTAATCCTCGCGCGCTCCGCTCCAACCGGTTCGTCGGCCTCGCCCTCATATTGAACGGTGCGTTCGTCGCCGGCGGCCCAACCACCGATCACCAGCGCGATGCGCGGGCTCTTGCGCAGGTTCTCGGCCTTCCGCGTCGTCGCCAGCGTGTCGAAAATGATTTCGAATTGCTCGGACACCGCAAACCCAACAATCGCCGCTTGAGGCCCGTTTGTCACGGAAACCGAAGCCTGCACGGCGAGGCGGTAAGACCGAAGAAAGTCGAGCAACTTGGCGGGTGTCACGAGCGGCAGCTTATCACAGGCGAATGGCGTCGCCGCCTCCTTGCTTCCATGCCCGCTTGCTTCTATGCTTCGCGCGTGAGCTTTCGATCCTCTCCTCATCGAATCGTTGCCGAACAGGATTTGTACGCCGCCGCGCTCCGGGCGCTGATGCGGCGCGCGCACTCGATTCACGAAATGAAGCAATATCTGGCGCGGCGGGCGGAGGACAAAGACTCAATCGCGCCCGTGATCGCACGCTTGCGCGAGCAGAATTATCTCGACGATGCGAAATTCGCGCTGGACTACGCGCGGCAGCACGCCCAGTCGCGCGCCCAGGGACGCTTTCGCATCGCCCGCGAATTGCGTGCCCGCGGAGTTCCGGACCCGCACATCGACGCGGCCCTGGATGCCGCGTTCGCGGATACGGATGAAGCAGCGCTTGTCCGCAAACGGCTGCGCCGCCAGTTCGGCCGCGTGAAAGGGCCGGTCGATCAGCGCAAAGTTGCGTCCGCGTATCGCAGCCTGCTGCGCGCCGGATTTTCCGCGGACATTATTCGCAAGGAGTTGCGCGCCGCCACGCGCTCCGATGTGCCGGACTGGCAGGAAAATTCGGAAGGGGAGGGGTAACGCTCCACGAATTGAAGGAGGTGGGGCGGGTCCCGCCGAGCGAAAACCCGCCCGCATCGCTGAAAGGCTAAGCCGCGGCGCGTCCGGTCTTGACGTGGTGGATGGAGGAGTTCTCGACCGGAAGCGTTTGCACGTTGGGGCTGTCCTGCATCATCGGCCCCAGATTGGTCGCGATCTCCTTGAACAGGCCGTTATCGTAATTTTGCACGTCGGCTGCGGATTGCCACAGCGTGACGCAGCAGTATTTTCCGGTATTCGTATCCAGGGACTCGATATTGTCGACAAAGCCGGGTTGCTCCTGGATGCGCGGCAGGTAATCCTCGTTCAA
>JBJKQB010000426.1:0-5159 GCA_046705825.1 Candidatus Acidiferrales bacterium | reverse complement strand
GTCCTGAAGCCGGGTGTTCAGTACCTCGCCAAACCCTTCACCCCCGTGACCTTGGCATCTGAGGTTCGCAGACTCCTCGAAATGCCTTGAGATTCGGCGCTTGCCGCCCAGCGGCGGTTGGAGTTGGAGCGGCCTACCGTGCGCGCCAGCACCGGTCCCAGGAGACCCAGGATCATTTGTCCGACCCGGTTGCACTGGAGCCGGATAGTCTTGAGGTGAAGGAGGACCAACCGGAGGAAATTTTGCAGGATATGTTTGCGATGATGCGCAAATTCGAGCGGGAGTGAAAAATGAAAGTTCTGGTAGCGATACCGGGATTCGAACCCGGATTTTGGCCTTGAGAGGGCCACGTCCTAACCCTTAGACGATATCGCCTTTGGCGCTTTGCCCTCGCGCAGCAATACAAGCCGCGACAGAGTTCGTAAGCCTATGCGGGACAAGCGAACCTGATTTTCGCATGGGCGAAACGGCCCTCGCAAGTGGCGCGCTTGCGCGCTGCCCGCCTTCGCGCCGCGAAGGCAGCAGCCGTCCTTCCGGGGTGCAGGCTGCCGCGGTCGGCGCCAGCGGTCCAACTGCTTGCCGCTTGCAGCATGGGTCGTTTTGATGGTCATGCAACGACGGCCACGGCGCATGCGGACCGCAACGAACTGCGCTTCGCCGATCGCGCCAATCGCTGCGCAGTCCAGATTGGCACTTGCGGTGCAGCGCCGCGGGCCTTACGCTGCGCCCATGAGCCAATTCACTCCCACGGCGCGCACGCGCGTCAAACGCATCCCCGATCGCGGCAAGTACGATCGCGAGACCGTCTTCGCCATTCTCGACGAAGGGCTGATCTGCCACGCCGGCTTCGTCGCCGACGGCCAGCCCTACGTGATCCCCACGCTGTATGCGCGTGTGGACGACCGGCTGTACCTGCACGGATCGGCGGCGAGCCGCATGCTGCGCACGCTGGCCGGCGGTGCGCCGGTGTGCGTCACGGTCACGCTGGTCGACGGCCTGGTGCTGGCGCGCTCCGCCTTCCATCACTCCATGAACTACCGCTCCGTGGTCGTGCTGGGACGCGCCACGCTGGTCGAAGGACGCGAGGAGAAGCTGAAAGCGCTGGAGGCCTTCGCCGAACACATCGTGCGCGGGCGCTGGAACGATGTGCGCCATCCCAACGAATCCGAATTGAAGCAAACCAGCGTGCTCGCGCTCCCGCTCGAGGAAGTTTCCGCCAAGGTGCGCACCGGCGGGCCCAAAGACGAGAAGGAAGATTACGACCTGCCCATCTGGGCGGGAGTGCTGCCGCTTCCGGTCGTCCCCGGGGCGCCCATCCCCGATCCCGAACTGCGCATTGCGCTCGATCCTCCGGCGTACGTCGTCAACTACTCACGCTGACGGGCAAAGGAGAAAAGCAAATCCGTCTCAGAAAAGCGGGCTAAAGCGGGAGCCCTTCGCTGCGCTCAGGGTAAACAAGCTCCCGCACTCCAAAGCGGCCTGTGGCCGCAGGAGATCGAAACGAGCGACTCGCCGCTTAGGTTTAGCGGGTACGAATTGGCGGTTGAGGGTTGAGGTTCTCGCGCGAGGGCCGAGACCTCCTGGGTGTTCCGGCCGTCGCCACTTCCCTGACAGGAACCCATTCTCGCGATGTGCCGCAGCGCTCCGCAACCGGGACGCGTGCCGGAGCGTACCGTTTGAGGCCTACGCGACGGCATGGCTGCAAGTTATGGTTGGCGCGGAGAGAGCGGCACGCGCTCCGGGGTTGCCATTATTGCGGTGTGCACCGGTCCGCAGGCTCGGGCGGAATGTTGGCGTGGATTCCCGCTCCGTTCACTCCTGCTCCCGGATAGTTTCCCTGGATGCACGGAACTGCTCTGAGATACTCGTAAACAGCGCGAAGTTCGAGATCAGTGAAATTTTTGAAGTTGGGCCAAGGCATGACCTGCAGCAAGTTGCCGTCGAATGGCGCTGGGACGCACCCAGAATTCAGCACTCCTCCCGTGCAGGTAGGGTGGAGATGGTCAAAATCGGTTCCGTAGCGGATGATTTCAACAAATTCGGGGTAGGTGATGTCGCCGCCCGGGAGTCCCGTCTCGTTGTCGGGGGCTGGCGTTAAGTTCCGAGAGATGATATCGGCGGAGGGGTTTCCAGGGGCGCCGAGCGGCCCGAAATCTCTTCCCCCTCCCAAGTATTTGGCCGCATTCACCTGCTTCGGCCTTCCAAAATAGGGGTTGCCACCAGGGACGACATATTCGGTGGCCGGACCGGCGGAGTGGCAGTCGTTGCAGCCCTCGGTGTTGACGATGTAGCTGCCCAGTCCGACCAAGGCCGGATTCTTGTGGTGCAGGTTCAAGGGTACGGGAGCAATGGCAAAACCGATCCGTATTCTGGAGTCAGTAGAATTCGACTGATCCTGAGCGCGTCCGCGCGGCGAACCAATGAGCATTCCAGCCAAGGCCAGTCCAGCACAGGTAAGCGTGGCCCCGATGATGTGGGATTTTGCTCGTGACATCTGGCACCTCCCCTGCGATTGGGTCGCTTGTACAGGTTTTTTTTCCGCGAGACCATGCAGAAGGGCTGAAGGTTTCCTGAAGATTTTGGCGGGGAGGTTCTGTGGACCTAAATGCAAGAAATACGAGAAAAGACGGTACAATTGCGACCCAGACTGGAACCCGGGCGATCCGCCGTGGAAACGTATCATTTCGCGGGGTTTGAACTCGACCGAGGCGCTTGCGAGCTGCGGCGCAACGGCAGGAATGTGCGGCTCGAACGCATCCCCTTTGAACTGTTGTCCCTGCTGGTGGACCAGCGCGACCGGGTGGTAAGTCGCGACGAAATCGTCGAACGCATCTGGGGAAAAGATGTGTTTCTGGAGGCCGAGCACAGCGTGAACACAGCGATTCGCAAGGTGCGTGTGGCGCTGGGCGACGATCCTTCGGCGCCGCGGTTCGTGCGGACCGTTCCTGGGCGCGGCTATCGTTTTGTGGGGGCAGTGCGGGAAACGCGCGTCGAGTCAGGCACGACCGCGGGGAGCGCGCGCAAAGGCCGGGCGATGATGGTGGTCCTGCCGTTCGAGAATCTCAGCGGAGATCCGGCGCAGGAATACTTCAGCGACGGGCTGACGGAGGAGACCATCTCGAACCTCGGGCAGGTGGCTTCCGAGCGGCTTGGGATTATCGCGCGAACGTCCGCGATGACGTACAAGAAGACGCGAAAGAGCATTGCGGAAATTGGGCGGGAGCTGAAGGTGGATTATGCGCTGGAAGGGAGCGTCCGGCGAGAGGGCGAGCGCGTGCGCATCAGCGCGCAGCTGATCCGCACAAGCGATCAAACACACATGTGGGCGCAAAATTACGAACGCGAGTTGAAGGACGTGCTGGGAGTGCAAACCGAACTCGGGCGGGCGATTGCCGAACAGGTGCACGTGAGGCTTGCAGAGCGGCGTGGGCCGGCGCGCAGCGAAGCGGATTGGACAAATTCGGCAGCCTACGACGCGTATCTTCGCGGGCGGTTTCACCTGTGGAAACGGACCCGGCCCAACATCGAACGCGCCATCGAGTACTTTCGCCAGGCGACAGCAATCGAACCCCGGATGGCCTTGGCGCACGCAGGGCTTGCAGACTGTTACGCCATTCTGCCGATCACAAGCGACTTCCGGCCGCGGGAGGCGTTTCCCGAAGCTGAAAATGCGGCCAAGAGAGCTCTCGAGTTGGATCCGGGCTCAGCCGAGGCACACTGCGCCCTGGCCAGCATCCGATTTTGGTATAGCTGGGACTGGCGTGATTCGGAAGAGCACTCGCGTCAAGCAATCGGACGAAACGCAAACTACGCGCTGGCGCATTTATTTTACGGCCACATGCTTTCGAACACCGGGAGGCACGAGCAAGCAATCGCGGAGATTGACTTAGCGCGGCAACTGGACCCGTTTTCGCCGATCATAAACACGTTATGCGCTGAGTTCCGCTTCCATGCGGGGCGGCACGACGAGGTCTTGCCGATCATTGCCAGAAGCCTCGAAATCGATCCGCACTTCTGGGTGACTCACGTGGTGGCAGCCAAGGCTTACCAGTCGCTCGGTTGCTGGGAGGAGGCTCTGGAAGCGGCCCAAAGAGCCAGCCAGTTCTCGGCAGGAAACACGGAGGCGACTGCGCTTGTGGGGTACACGTATGCGCGGATGGGGGAACGTAGCGAGGCGGAAAAGGTGCTCGAGCAATTGCAGATCTTGAGCGCACAGAAGTTCGTGCCTCCATACAATGTCGCCACGATTTATTCCGGGTTGGGCAGTCTGGATTCGGCCATAGATTGCCTGGAAAAAGCGTTTGACGAGCGCGATGTTCACATGGTGTTCCTGAAAGTGGAGCCGAAGTGGGACGTTCTTCGGGATCATGCGCGATTCCAGACGATCATTCGAGAGGTGGGGTTGGGGTAGGTGTGGCGGGCGGCCGGCAAGCGGGTCGTTCATTGGGGACGCCTTCGGGGTAAGCCGGCGCTACAAGCGATTAGCGGGTGGGGGCGTCGTGCTCGACTTTGCCGTCGCGCAGGCGAATGACGCGGTGAGCGTGGGCGGCGATGTCGGGCTCGTGGGTGACCAGAATGATGGTATTCCCGTCAGCGTGCAAGCGGCCGAAGAGGGTCATAATTTCTTCGCCCGTCTGCGAGTCGAGGTTGCCGGTCGGCTCGTCGGCGAGAAGGATGGCGGGATTGTTGACCAGGGCGCGGGCGATAGCCACGCGCTGGCGCTGCCCGCCGGAAAGTTCGTTGGGCTTGTGCATCATGCGCTCGGCTAGATCGACCTGAGTCAGCGCGTTCTTGGCGCGCTCGAGGCGTTCTTCGGACGGCGTGCCGTTGTAGATCATGGGCAGCTCGACATTGTGCAGCGCAGTTGCGCGGGCGAGCAGATTGAAGGTCTGGAAGACGAAGCCAATTTCCTTGTTGCGGATGTAGGCCAGTTCGTCATCGTCGAGCTGGCTGACCAGGCGCCCAGCCAGCCAATAATTTCCTTTGCTGGGGCTGTCGAGGCAGCCGATCAGGTTCATCAAGGTGGATTTGCCGGAGCCCGAGGGGCCCATGATGGCCACGTATTCGTTCTTGCGGATTTCGATGTTGACGCCGCGCAGGGCATGCAGGTGCTCGGCACCCATCTCGTAGGTTTTCCAGAGATCTTCGGTCTTGATGAC
>JBJKQB010000425.1:0-7802 GCA_046705825.1 Candidatus Acidiferrales bacterium | reverse complement strand
GGGCGCAGGTGCGTTGCCCGCAAGAGTACTCCCATACAGCTGTAATCAGTATCTCAACGTTTGACCCGCCCCCCGTTTGGCACGCGGCTGTCATCCCGAACGAGCGCCGATTTCCAGCGCGACGACGGATCTAGGTCTAAACGTAGCGCCTGCCTGCCGCAGGCAGGCCGCGGTCTTCAGCGCGGCAGCCCTTCCGAATTTCGAATCTCGCGCTTCGAATTTCAGCTGGCCCAGAGTTGACCCGCGCTGCGCCATGCAACCACCCCCGCCCAAGCCGCGGAGCGGCGATTGTACCTAGCCCGGCACGGAGCCTGCCCGCCACCGGCGGGCCAGGCGGAGTGCCGGGAACGATTGTCCCCCGACACCATGGGAGTCCCGGAGCCTGCCCGCCGCGGCGGAGGGACGATTGACCGCGCTTTCTTTTCTAGCCACTCGCCACTCGCCACTAGCCACTGGTGTCGCATCTCGCGCTTCGAATTTCGTGCTTCCCCCTGGTCACTCGCCCGTGCCGTCCTCGCCCGCCGCTTCCTTCAGCATCCCTACCACTTCCAGATTCGTCCGCGCTCGGCACAACTGTTCCAGTACTTTCCTCTCCCGTGGCGTCCCGCAATTCCTCAGCATGCGGATGACGTGCCCTGCTTCGCGCTCCTCGTCCCGCGGCAGGTTCCAATCCACGTGCGACGCCTCTTTCAAAATGTTGTACTTCTTCATTTTTCCTACGATTCCTTCAACCGTCTCCATCAGCTCGACGCGCAGCTTCGCCTCCGCTTCCGCCCTTTCTTCGCGTTCCTTCTGCCTCTTGTGCTCCTCCAGCAGCCTTCCCCTGGGCTCGTCCGCCTCATCAGCGGTATCGACCTCGATCGACTCGCCCGTTTCCCAATCGTCCAGCAGGTACAATTCCGACATGAATTTCAGGATCGCCCCGGCCCGCAGCTTCCGGCAGATCTCGACCAGCGAGCGCTGTTCCCGTATGCTCAACGCGCGCATCAACGCTTTCAGCACCTTGGTGTGGTGCGGAAAAGCCCGCGCCATGAAGTTTTCGCCCTTCGCCGTCAGCGCGATCATCCCCAACCCCCATCGCCGCTTCTGCCAGCTCAGCAGCCGGGTCTTAGACCTTTCCCGCCGCCCGGCCGGGGGCAGCGTCACCTTGTACCGCTTCACCCAGCCGCGCGCTTCCAGGCGTTCCACCACGCTGTCCAGCGCTTGCCGCTTGAACTTCATCCGTTGGGCGGCGTCCATCGTACGCACGGGCCCTTCCTCGTACAGCAGCACAAGCAGCCGGAAGCCCTGCTGCGTCAGACCGGCAGCCTCCAGCGGACCCCGCATCCAGCTGCGCAGCCATGCCGCCGTCTCCAGCACCTCCAGGTACACGCGGAAGGCCTGCAGCGTCCTCTCTTTGTGTGTGGGCCTTGGTTTCATGGGCGCGCGGTATGTCCGTTTGCGGCATTTTATGCCTTTATAACGTGCTTTCAAGAGCAGGAATGCTGCTCACAAAGTCGCCTTTCAGTTTCGCCTCGTCTTCGCCTTTTTCAGACTCGGGTGCCTGCCGTCCCGCCTCTGGACGGTGGGGCTTTCCGCCTTTGCGAATTTCCAATTTCGCGTTTCGAATTTCGGCTTTTTCTTCGAAGCGCTCGCCACGGGTTTTCAGTTCTCGGGAGTGGGTAGGCCTTCTTAGGCGCCGAGAAGTTTTTCGAATTGGGATTCGGTGGGGATGGGGACGCCGAGTGTTTTGGCTTTATCGAATTTGGAGCCGGGTCGGTCTCGATTAGTAACGCGCGGCGGGCCTATGGCCATTTCTGGGCGCCGTGCAAAATGCGAAGGACCTCGACCGTATCTCCCCGCACGTGGTATACAGCCAAGTAGGGCAGGCCAGGGAAAACCAATTCCCGCGTTCCCTCCCGGCGGCCGGGGCGTCCCATCTCGGGGAATTCCGCCAGTGCGCCAACGCGATCATAGATAGACATCGCGACACTGCGAGCCGCTGCGGCGCTCCCGTTTTCTTTCACATAGTCGCAGATGGTGGTCAGGTCGCGGGCTGCGGGTTGCGTCCAGCGAATCCGCATCAGCCGGGATAGCGGCCGTCGATGAGCTTCTTGATGTCGGCGTGGTCGACCAGTTCGCCGCGGTCGGCGGCAGCAATACCCTTCGCGACTTCGCCAGCGAACCAGTCATCTTAGTTGACGATGCGCTCGACCGCTTCGATGACCTGGGCTTCCCGGTCGCGGCCTTGCCGCGCGGCAAGGCGGGTCAATTTGTCTTCCAACTCCGGTTTGAGCTTCACTTCCATACGGACTAGGTTAGGGGGTCCCCCCCGCCGGTGTCAATCACAAGGCGGGCACCGTCGATTTCGTCGGTATGCTGCCGGGATGCTTGGCAATTTGGGCCATTGGTCAGGAGTTGGAGGCTTCCGACGCTAACCCGCCGCGAGAAGTTTTTCGAATTGGGATTCGGTGAGGATGGGGACGCCGAGGGTTTTGGCTTTGTCGAATTTGGAGCCGGGGTCGGTGCCGACCACCACGTAGCTGGTTTTCTTGCTGACCGACCCGCCCGCCTTCCCGCCGTGCGAGGCGACCAGCGCTTCGGCTTCTTCGCGCGTGCGGTTGGCCAGCGTTCCGGTGAAGACGAAAGTTTTCCCCGCGAATTTCGCGCTGACCGGCGCTTTGCGCTCTTCCTTCATGTTCGCGCCTGCGTGTCTGAGCCGCTCGATCAGCTTGCGGTTCGCCGCTTCGGAAAAGAACTCGCGCACACCATCGGCGATCTTCGGTCCGACTTCGCCCACTTCCATCAATTCTTCCGCCGAAGCGTCCGCAATCTTTTCCATCGAGCCAAAATGCGAGGCCAGCAGCTGCGCGGTGCGTTCGCCGACGAAAGGGATGCCGATGGCGTACACCAGGCGGTCCAGCGAATTCTTCTTGCTGGCCTGAATTTCCCCGACCAGGTTTTCGGCGGATTTTTCGGCCATGCGCTCGAGGTTCGCCAGCGTGGGCACGTCCAGCTTGTATAGATCGGCGAAATCCTTCACCAGGCCGCGCTCGAGAAGCTGTTCGACGATCTTTTCGCCCAGCCCGTCGATGTTCATGGCGTGCCGCCCGGCATAATGCAGGATGGACTCGCGCATGCGCGCGGGGCACGACACGTTGACGCAGCGATAGGCCACTTCGCCTTCGCGGCGATGCACCGGACGCCCGCAAACCGGGCATTTATCCGGCATTTTGAAGGGTTTTTCCCTCGCGCCGTGCTTCACCACTTTCAGCACGTGCGGGATCACTTCGCCCGCGCGTTCGACGAGAACCGTATCGCCCGCATGCACGTTCAGCCGCTCGACTTCATCCGCGTTGTGCAGCGTCGATTTCACCACCGTCACGCCGCCGATCTGCACCGGCTCGAAGACGGCGAAGGGAGTGAGCACGCCCGTGCGGCCCACGCTGACCAGTATTTCCTTCACCACCGTGGTTTCCTGGTGCGCCGGATATTTGTAGGCAATGGCCCAGCGCGGCGCTTTGGAGGTGAAGCCCAGTTCGTTCTGCAGGCCCACTTCGTCCACTTTGATCACGATACCGTCGATCTCGTAGGCGAGTTTTTCCCGCTTCGATTCCCACTTGCCGATGTAGTCTTCGACTTCCGCCAGCGAGTGGCACAGCCGCCAGTCGTCGCTGGCCTTGAAGTGAATGGCCGAAAGCGTTTCCAGCGCTTCGGAAAGACGCTTCTTGGGCACGCGCCCGTTGACCAGCAGATAGTAGGCGAAGAAATCCAGCCGCCGCGACGCGGTGATCCGCGGATCGAGCACGCGCACCGCTCCCGCCGCCGCATTGCGCGGATTGGCGAAGACCTTCAGGCCCTGCTCCTGCTGCTGCTCGTTCATGGCCTGAAATGCCTTGCGCGTCATGATCACTTCGCCGCGCACTTCAAAATTGGCCGACAGCCCCGCCTTTTTCAGGAGCGCCGGATCGACGCCCAGAGGAATCGAGCGAATCGTTTTCACATTGGGAGTCACATCTTCGCCGGTGGTGCCATCGCCGCGAGTGACACCGCGAACGAGTTTTGCGTTTTCGTAGATCAGCGAGAGGCTGAGCCCGTCGAATTTGTGCTCGGCAACGTAGTCGACCTTCTCGCGCCCGGCGCCCTCGCGCACGCGGCGATCGAAGGCGCGCAAATCCTCGAGCGAAAAGCAGTTGTCGAGCGAAATCATGGGGGTGGTGTGGCGCACGGCCTGGAGGCCTTCGCGGGGCTGCCCGCCCACACGCTGGGTGGGCGAATCGGGCGTCACCAGATCCGGATGCTCCGCTTCGAGGGCCTTCAACTTGTTCATCAGGCGGTCGAAGGCGGCATCGGAGATTTCGGGGTTGTCCTCGACGTAGTAGAGGTATTCGTGACGGCGGATATCGTCGCGCAGGCGCTCGATCTCGGCGGAAGCCTTGGTGTTCTTGGGCATGGTCAGCGGCGCAAGAGTGCAATCGGCCGGAACAAGCCGCTATTATACAATGCGCGATTGCGCGACGACCGCAGTGGGCCGTCTGCCCGGTCGCATGGGAAAGGCAAAAGCAGATCCCTCACCCTCATTCCCGCAAGACGTGAGGAGAAAAGCGGCAGCAAGCTGCCGCACTCCAAAGCGGCCTGCGGCCGCAAGTGCCAAAGAGAGATTCTTCGGCGCGGAAAGCGCGCTTCAGAATGACAGTTTCTTGTTGGCAGTGAGACTGGCGAGATAGGCGAATGAAAGATAAAACGGCAGCCCTTCGACTGCGCTCAGGGTAAACAAGCTGCCGCACTCCAAAGCGGCCTGCGGCCGCAGCACCTAGGAGAGATTGTTCGGCGCGGAAAGAGCGCCGCGCGAGATGGCACGGACGCGACGTTGGGAACAGGGGAATGGCGGAAGAAATCAAAGACGCGATTTTGATTTATAACCCGACGAGCGGCCGCCGGCGTAAGCGTCGCTTCGAGGAAATCGAGAAAGCGGCGGGCATCCTGAAAGCCGCGGGGATCACCGTGGAGATTGCCGCGACGACGGCGCCGGGGACGGCTCGGGGCATGGCCCAGCTGGCGGTCGAGCAGCGGCGCGGCCTGGTGATCGCCTGTGGTGGCGACGGCACGGTCAACGAAGTGGTGAACGGCCTGGCGGGAACGCAAACGCCCATGGCCCTCTTGCCCGCGGGAACCGCGAACATTCTGGCGAAAGAATTGGGCGTGCCGTGGGACATTCCGCAGGCGGCGCGGCTGATTCCCGGAAGCGTGGTGCGACGCATCGCGCTGGGGCTGGCCAGCGCGCCGGCGCCCAATGGCCAGGGCGGCTCGGGCGAACCGGTCGGGCGGTATTTCCTGTGCGTGGGAGGGGCCGGGCCGGACGGCGCCATCGTCAACGGTGTGGACGAAATCTTCAAGAAGAACGCGGGGATCCTGGCGTACTGGGCGGAAGGCGTGCGGCAACTGTTGCGCTACGATTTTCCGGTGATGCGCGTGCGCTCGGGCGGGAAAGAGCGGCGCGCTACCATCGTGGTTGTGGGGCGCACCGCGCATTATGGGGGCCCGTTCAAGATCACCACGGGCGCCAGCCTGTTCGAGGATTCCTTTGAAATGGTCATTAATTCCGGCACCAGCAGGTTTCAATATTTACGGTGTTTGCCTTCGTTGTGGATGGGCAGGCTGCGCAAGGTGAAGGGCATCGACGCGTGGAAGGATACGGAGGTGGTGTGCGAGGCGGTGGGGGAGCGCCGGATCTTCGCGCAGGTTGACGGAGAACCGATCGGGTCGCTGCCGCTGGCGTTTCGGATCGTGCCGAACGCGCTGTCGATCTTAGTGCCACAAAAACAGTGAAGGTGCGTCGTGGCGGCCGAGATTTGGAAAGCTCACCACGGAGGGCACAGAGAAAACCGGATTTCACGGTGCTACGCGGGGCAGGGTTCGAGGACGACGAGGGGCTGGTAGGTGCGCAGGACGACGGGCTCGGCGATGGCGATCAGTTTGCCCTGCTGGTTGAAGACGCGCAGGCGCGCGGGTTTCCAATCGCCGGAATCGAGTTGTTCGGGAGCGCCCTGCGCGGCGGTAAGTTTGCCGGGCTGAATCTGCGTCAGAGGCAAAGTGAACTTGGTGCCGTGAAGAATGCGCCGTTCAATGATGGGCAAGACGGTGGCGCGCGGCAGATCGGGAAGCATGTTCTCGAGAGGGATCACGTGGCGGGCAAACTCGCCGGCCTTGGCGTCCTGTTCGAGCTCCGGCAGCGAGGCGGCGTGATCCAGGGTGAACTCGCCCACGGCGGTGCGCACGATCTCGGAAAGATGCGCGCCGGAGCCCTGCAGCTTGCCGAGTTCATGGGCGAGCGAGCGGATGTAAGTTCCCGCGCCGCATTCGACAACGAAGCGCGCGACAGAGCCTTCGATCTGGGTCAAGCGGAATTCGTAGACGTCGACGTCCACCGGCTCGAGCTTGACGGGCTTTTGCTTGCGGGCCAATTCGTGCGCCGGGCGCCCATGAATTTTCTTGGCGGAAAAGGGCGGCGGGGTCTGCTGGATTTTGCCCACGAATTTCGCGGCGAGGGAGGCAATGGCCTCGGGAGCGAGCGCCGGCGCGGTATCGAGTCCCTGTGGTTCGCCGTCGGCGTCATACGTGTCGGTGGCAAAACCGAAGCGGACGGCGCAGGTGTAGCGCTTGCGGCGCCCGGTGTAAAAGCGGGCGAGACGCGTGGCGCGACCGAGGGCGAGAACCAAGACGCCTGTGGCCAGCGGATCGAGCGTGCCCAGATGGCCGATCTGGCGAAAACCGGCGAGGCGGCGAACCATTTCGACCACGTCGTGCGAGGTGCGGCCGCACGGCTTATCGACCACCACGATGCCGTCGAAGAGAGGAGGTTTGGGAGCTTTGGCCATTCGAGAGGAGCGCGCTAGCGTTCCGAGTTGCAAGCAGCATGCATACGTGAGCGAGACTTCAGGGGCCGAGCCCTCTCAGAAAAATGCCTCTACTGTCGGAGCTAAATCTCCGACCCCCTTAAAAAAGCTACTCTTTGGGACCGCGAGCCTGGCGCAGCAAGTCATCGATGTGCCGGCCGTATTCTTCCGACTCATCGACCTGAAAGAGAACATCCGGAGCGCGGCGAAGCTGCAGGCGCTCGACCAGCTCGTGACGAATGTAGCCGGAAGCAGCCTTCAGGCCTTCGAGAGCGGCCGCGCGCTCGGCCGGTTGGCCTTCGAGCTGGACGAAGACGCGCACGGTCCCCAGATCGGGGCTGACGCGCACTTCCGTCACAGTGACCGGGGCGGCCAGGCGCGGATCTTTCAGTTCGCCGGCCAGCATGAGGCTGACTTCGTGGTTGATTTCCTCGGCCACGCGTTCAAAGCGATGGCCATGGCCCGTGAGTGTCATTGCGGCGTGTCCTCAAAATATTCGATTTCCTGCGAAACCAGATCGCGGCCGAGAATGCGCTCGGACTCAGCCAGAATGGCGGCGAAGGACTCTTCCAGATGCTTGCCATCGCCGGAAAGGCTGACCACGCCCACGCGCGAGCGCTGCCATAAATCCTGGTAGGCAAGCTCCGCCACAGCCACGTTGAAATTGGCGCGCAGGCGATCCTTCAGGCTCCTCAGCACCTGCCTCTTATCTTTGAGAGACCGCGCGTCGGGGATCTGAATTTCCAGGGTGAGGCAGCCGATCGGCATTGTCGCCCTCGTCGAACCGAGAGAAATGGCGGCTACAAGCCGGTTTCAGTTGCGTATGGCTTCAGCGCTAGCCCGCACTTCTGCGCGGCCTTCTGCGCGGCCAGTGATGCTTGCTTCGACCGGCGCCGTCTTTTCCACCTTGAAGCATTCCAGAACGTC
>JBJKQB010000424.1:0-36049 GCA_046705825.1 Candidatus Acidiferrales bacterium | reverse complement strand
CGCCTACCCCGCGGCCGAGGCCAGTTCGGTGAAGAAGCCTTACGTGCTCATTGCGGCGATCTATCTGTGCATGGCGGTCGTGATCGGTCTCACACTCCTGCCCGATGTCATGGAAAGGACGCACGATCATCCTGCCGCCTCGCCTGCCGGGAAATCAGGAGGGAGCGTGCTGGCTCATCCGCATCTGGTGAAGGGCGTCCTCGCGCAGTTTTTTTATGTGGGGGCACAAGTGGGCGTGGCGAGCTTCGTGATACGTTTTGCGCAGCACGCGGTGCCCGGCATGGCCGCGCGCACCGCCGCCGAGTATCTTTTCGGCCATCAGTTCGGTTTCATGCTCGGCCGCTTCGGCGGCTCGGCAGCCATGAAGCGGATCGCCCCGCCGCGGCTTCTCTCCGCGTTCGCCATGGGATGCCTGGTCTGCGTGACCATAGCGCTGCTGGGCTCGGGAATTATTCCGGTGCTGGCCGTCGTGCTGATCGGGTTCTTTCACTCCATCATGTTTCCGACCATCTTCGCGCTCAGCATCAAGGACCTGGGTCCGCTGACGAAGCGGGGCTCTTCCCTGCTGGTCATGGCAATCGTGGGCGGCGCGCTTTTTCCCGCCATCATGGGCCGCATTTCGGACGCCAGCAACATCCAGACCGCTTTCGTCATCCCGCTGGTTTGCTACGTTTACATCCTCTACTTCGCGCTGAAAGGATACCGGCCGGTGCGGATGGCGCAGGAACCGGCGGTGGCCGCAGCGGAGGAGCAGCCCTCATGACCCGTCGATACTGTCTTACGCTTGACCTGCAGGACGATCCCGCGCTGATCGCCGAATACAAGCGCTATCACGAGAAAATCTGGCCGGAAATCACGCAATCGATCAGACGCGCCGGCATCGAAGACATGGAAATCTATCTGCTGGGTACGCGCCTGTTCATGATTCTGGAGGCCGGGCCGGAATTTTCGTTCGAGGCCAAAGCACGAGCCGATCAGGCCGATCCAAAAGTGCGCGAGTGGGAGCAGCTGATGTGGAAATTCCAGAAGGCGTTGCCGCAGGCTAAGCCGGGCGAAAAATGGGTGCGGATGGAGCGCATCTTCAAGCTCGAGCGGTAGGGTGGGACGCGTCCCCAAAAGCCTCAAGCTCCCCGCGGCGCACTCCGCAGTGGTCGTTCGAGGCCGTGAGGTCCTTTTTGGCTTTCTTACCGCCGCGCAGAAGCGGTCGACGCCACGCCAGTTAATTGCAAGGACACGATAGTACCGAGAGGCCATCGTGTTTTGTGCCGCTCCGGTACATTCTGATCTCTGCCGGGTTCAATGCCGCTGTTTGTGCGAGGCCAAAGGTGCTGCTATCCTTGTCCAGCTTTCGCTTCTGTTCCATTCACGCCACGGCCACTTTTCTGCGATGGAAACCTTACTGACAGTCCGGGATTTGACCGTCGAGTTCACTCGCGATGGAGCGCAGGACTCTACAGCCTTGGCAGGGATCAGTTTTGAGGTCAATCGCGGCGAAATTGTGGGGTTGATGGGGGAATCGGGCAGCGGCAAATCGACCACGGCGCTCGCTCTTCTGGGGCTCCTGCCCGGAAACGCGCGCGTGACGGGTTCGGTGAGCTTCCGCGGGCGGGAACTATTCGCCCTGAAGGAATGCGAATGGCAGCAGGTGCGAGGCGCCGAAATCGCGCTCGTCTTTCAAGAGCCCGAGATCGCGCTCAGCCCGGTGATGCGCGCCGGCGACCAGGTGGCGGAGGTAATCCGCGCACATCGTGGTTACAGCGCGAAACGGTGCCGGGCGGACGCCAAAGCTGCGCTGGCCCGGGCCGGATTGAAAGAGGAGCGCTTCTTTCTCGCGTATCCGCACCAACTGAGCGGGGGGCAACGTCAACGCGTGCTTTTGGCCCAGGCCCTTTCCTGCGAGCCGACGCTGCTGGTTGCCGACGAACCCACTGCTGCGCTGGACGCGCGCAGCCAGGCCGAGTTCCTCGACTTGTTGGACACGCTAAAGCGGCAGATGAATCTTACGGTGTTGCTGATCAGCCATTCGCCCGAAGTGGTGGCGAGGCTTGCGGACCGCCTGCTGATCCTGAAGCAGGGACAAATCCTCGAGCAGGGGGGATTCGACGAACTGTATAGAACGAGTTCGCACTCTTACACGCGCGCGCTTCTCGGCTCCGCACGCAGCACGACGGCTATTCGCCCGGATCGCCCTCGCGAATTCGCGAGCAC
The DNA here is from genome assembly GCA_046705825.1 of Candidatus Acidiferrales bacterium. Lineage (GTDB taxonomy): Bacteria > Acidobacteriota > Terriglobia > Acidiferrales > UBA7541 > Palsa-295. Next base: position 33,841 of record JBJKQB010000424.1, on the reverse strand, counting down.
GAGCTGAACCATGTCATCGCAAGCTATCGCCTCCGGCGACACTTCCGAACCTCTGCTGGAAGCGCGCAACCTGAGCAAACAGTTCGTGCAGCGCCGGCCTCTCTCGGGGGCCAAGTTCACGATCAACGCCCTGAACGGCGTCAACCTGAAAATCCGCGCCGGCAAAACGCTGGCCATCATCGGCGAATCCGGTTCCGGGAAGTCCACGCTGGCGCGGTGTCTCGTGCTGCTCGAAACGGCGACGCAAGGCGAAATCATCTTTCAAGGCCAGCGCGTCCTGTCTTTGGGCCGGCGAGGGCTCTTTCCCATCCGCCGCCGCATCCAGCTGATTTTTCAGGATCCCACCTCGGCACTGAATCCGCGCCTCACAGCTGCGGAGCTGATTGCAGAGCCTCTGGTTATCCAGGGCATCGGCAACAAAGATGCACGGCAACGCACGGTGCGCGAAATGATGGAGCGCGTCGGCCTGCCCGCACGGTCGGAGAGCAAGCAACCCCTGGAATTCAGCGGCGGCCAGCGCCAACGGATAGCGATCGCGCGAGCCCTGGTGCTCGAGCCGAGCCTGCTCATCCTGGACGAAGCGCTTTCCAGCCTCGATATGGCGAATCAGGAATCGATTCTTTCTTTGCTGGCCGGGCTGCAGCGGTCTTCCGGGCTCACCTACGTTCACATCGCGCATGACCTGCGCGTGGTCTCCGAGTGTGCGGATGAAATTGCGGTCATGGATGCGGGAAAAATCGTGGAACACAAGAGCGCGGCGGAACTGTTTGCCCGTTCCGAACACGCACGCACACAGGAGCTACTCGCCGCGCGGCGGCCCATTCAATCGATTCGCGCAGAACGCCCGCCGAAGGTGCCCGCGTGAGATTCCTGGCCCGGCGTTTCGTGCATGCCGTCCTGCTTCTGTTGGCGGTTTCACTGCTTTCCTTCGCCTTGCTACAGCTGGCGCCGGGCGACTTTTTCGACGGGCTGCGCCTGGACCCTGAGATTTCGCCGCAAACCATCGACGGCCTGCGCGCACAGTACGGCCTCGACCGCCCGCTGCCGGTGCAGTACGAGCGCTGGCTGGTCTCGGCCTTGCACGGCCAGCTCGGATTTTCGCTGGCGTACAGAAGTCCGGTCGGCCCAATCCTGCGCGAGCGCGCCCGGAATACGCTGCTGCTCACCGGAACTGCGACGATACTTGCGTGGATGCTGGCGATCCCGATCGGCATTTGGAGCGCCATGTCGAAGGGCAAGTGGCCAGACCGCATCTCCGGCCTGGCCACATCAACTCTTCTTACCATTCCCGATCTGCTGCTCTTCCTGCTGCTTCTGTTGCTGGCCGTTCGCACGGGATGGTTTCCGGCTGGAGGGATGGTGTCGCCGGCGGGCGACGCGAACGCCACCGTCTGGGCGCGCCTGTGGGACATCGGGAGACATCTCGTGCTTCCCGCCGCGGGACTTGCGCTGGTCGCGCTGCCGACGCTCGTGCGGCACATCCGTTCAAGCATGATCGATGTTCTTGCGTCGCCCTTTATTCGCGCCGCCCGCGCGCACGGCATCCGGCGCGGACGGATCATCTTCCGCTACGCGCTGCCCGCGGCGGCCAATCCGCTCATCTCGCTTTTTGGGCTGTCGATCGCGGGCCTGCTGAGCGCCTCCGCCCTGGCCGAAGTTGTGCTGAGCTGGCCTGGGCTAGGCCCACTTTTGATCGATTCGCTCCTGGCACGCGATGTGTATGTGGTGGCGGGCACGGTGATGTTTGCGGCTGTGTTTCTGATCGGGGGAAACTTGCTCGCCGATTTGCTGCTGTTCGCCTTCGATCCGCGGATTCGAGTGGAATGACCATGGGACCGCATCGCCGCAAATTGTGGATCGCGCTCGCGTTTCTCGGCGCGTTTCATCTTGCCGTGCTCTGCGCCGGATTTCTTGCGCCCTACAATTTTGCTGCGCAGAATCGCGACCTCGCGTTCGCGCCGCCAACGCGCGTCCACTTCATCGACGCCGGCGGCCGGTTCCACCTGCGCCCGTTCGTGTACGGACTTCGTTACGCTCCCGAAACACCCTCGGGGTTCGCTCCCGACTGGACCGCGGTGTACCCGATTCGGTTCTTCACCCGCGGCGCGCCGTACAAGATTGCCGGTGTGTTTTCCTGCTCGCTGCATCTGTTCGAAGTGGACGGGCCCGGGAGAATCTTCCTGCTGGGCAGCGACGCCTACGGCCGCGACCAGTTTTCCAGGTTCCTCTACGGCGGCCAGCTCTCGTTGCTCGCCGGATTACTGGCCGCGGGACTTTCGGTCGGAATGGGAATCTTGATCGGAGCGCTGGCCGGATTTTACGGCGGCTGGCTCGACGAACTCCTGATGCGAGGCGCCGAACTGTTTCTCGCTCTGCCCTGGCTCTACCTTCTGCTGGCGGTCCGCTCGGCGCTTCCGTTGCATGTTGCCGAGTCGCAAGTGTTTCTCCTGCTCATTTGCGTGATGGGGCTGATCGGGTGGTCGCGTCCGGGGCGGCTGATTCGCGGGGCGGTGCTCAGCGCGCGAGAGCGCAACTTCGTGTCAGCAGCGCGGGGCTTTGGCGCCTCTGACTTCTTCCTGCTGCGGCGCCACGTGCTTCCGCAAACCTACGGTATCGTGCTCACGCAACTGGCGCTCCTGGTGCCGCAATTCATCCTGGCAGAAGTGACGTTGACATTCCTCGGACTGGGCGTGGGCGAACCCATGCCCAGCTGGGGCAGCCTGTTTTCCCCGCTGCAGCAATATGCGGTTCTAGTGTCCGATTGGTGGATGTTCCTGCCGGCGGTGATCCTGGTCCCTGTGTTTCTCGCCTACTACGCCGCGGCTGATGCAATGCAGGAACGTTTGAAGACGGTCATGCTGTGAAGCGAGCGGAATCTCTGGTAAGAGTTCATTATGGCGAGCTTCCCCCGGTTCGCGCGCACGGTGCCCTGCCTGATTGCGCTGGCCCTCTTTGCGGGCCCCGCCGTTCTTGGTTCCGCAGGACCGGCGCGAGAGGATTTCCTGATTACCGGCGATCCTCCGGGGCATGCGGGCGGGCAGATCGTTGTGGCCCTGCGTTCTGAACCGAAAACACTGAATCCGGTGCTGGCGACCGACATCACGTCGCGCGACGTGATCCGCTGCCTGACCGCGGATCTGATTCACATCAACCGGTCGACTTTGAAGACGGAGCCGGCGCTGGCAGAATCCTGGAGCGTATCGCCGGACGGCCGGGTGTACACGCTGAAATTGCGGCGCGGTGTGCGCTTTTCCGATGGTCAGGCATTCACCGCCGACGACGTGGTCTTCAGCTTCCACGTTTATCTCGATCCCAAGATCAATGCGCCGCAGCGCGATCAGCTGATCGTGGGAGGCCAGCCGATTGCGGTGCAGAAGCTCGATGAGGAGACGGTGCGCTTCACTTTGGCGAAGCCTTACGCTGCAGCGGAGCGGCTGTTCGACAGCGTCGCCATCCTTCCGCGACATCTGCTCGAAGGCGCCTATCGCGCGGGGAATTTTTCCGCCGCGTGGCCGATCACGATGCCGCCGGCGCAATTTGCCGGCTTGGGCCCCTTTCGCCTGAAGGAGTACGTGCCGGGCGTGCGCATCGTGCTCGAACGAAACCCGTATTATTGGAAGGAAGATCGCGCACATACCCAACTGCCCTATCTCAATCGCGTTGTTTTTCTTTTTGTGGACAGCGAGGACGCGCAGGTGATGCGTTTCCAGGCGGGCGATACGGATATTCTGAGCCGCTTCGATGCGCAAGACTATGGCGTCCTGGCGAGAGAGCAGGCGGCCCGGCACTATCACCTGTTGGACCTTGGCCCGGGGCTCGAATTCGATTTTCTGTTCTTCAATTTGAACGACCTCTCCTCGAAGGGATTGCCGGAGATCGCCGCGAAACAAGCGTGGTTTCGCGACGTGCGTTTCCGGCAAGCGGTCTCCGCCGCCATGGACCGTCAAGCGATCGTGCGGCTCGTTTATCATGGGCGCGCCACTCCCATCTGGGGCCCTGTGACGCCCGGAGACAAGCTGTGGATCGATACGCGGATTCCGCATCCTGCGCGCTCGCTGAGCCGCGCGCGGCAGCTGTTGAGTTCCGCCGGATTTACCTGGAACAGCGCTGGCGCGCTGATCGATCCGCACGGGAAAGCGGTGGAGTTTTCGATACTGACCACCTCCTCGAACGTGCAACGCTCACAAATGGCCACGTTGATCCAGGATGACTTGAGCCACATCGGTATGAACGTGCATATCGTGCCGCTGGACTTTCGCGCCGTGGTGGAGCGCCTGCTCAACAGCTATAACTACGAAGCGGCTATTATGGGCTTGGCGAATGGCGACGCGGATCCGACCCCGGAGATGAACGTGTGGCTTTCAAGCGGAAGCACGCATCTGTGGCACCCCAATCAGCAGAAGCCGGCGACTGCCTGGGAAGCCGAAATCGACCGGCTGATGCAACAACAGCTGGTCACCGTGAATTACGCCAAGCGCAAGCAGCTGTACGATCGTGTGCAGGAGATCCTGGCGCAGCAGATGCCCTTCATTTGCCTGGTGAGCCCGGACATCCTGGCAGGCGCCAAAGACCGAATCGCCAACTTCCATCCGGCAATTCTCGATCCGTATGCCTTGTGGAATATCGATGAACTCTATGTCCAGTGAACTGGCGCCTCGATTAGCGCCCAGGGCCGGCGCAAAGGATCGCGGGCGGGAAAGCGCCTGGACGGATGCGCGGCTGGTGCGCGAATGCCTGCGCGGCAACGAGCAGGCCTGGTCGTCGCTCATCGACAAGTACAAGAACTTGATCTTTTCGATTCCGGTGAAGTACGGATTTTCAAGCGACGAAGCAGCAGACATTTTCCAGTCCGTATGCCTGGAGCTTCTCGCCGAACTCCCAAACCTGCGCAAGCCGGCCGCTTTGCCCAAATGGATCATCCAGGTGACGTCGCATAAATGTTTTCATGCCAAACGCCAGAAGCGCCGCGTCGACCAGCTGGATGACGATCATCAATCGGAGCACGAGCTGACCGCGCCGCAAGCCGACCTCATTCTGCGCGAGGCCGAACAGGAACATCATCTCCGGCAGGCCGTTGCCGAACTGCCTCCACGCTGCCGCGAGCTGGTCCACATGCTCTTCTTCGAGGAGCCAGCGCGCGAATACCGCGATATTGCAGCGTCGCTGGGCATAGCTGTCGGATCCATCGGCTTCATTCGCCAGCGCTGCCTGGAAAAACTGCGGCGGCGCCTGGCGAACGCAGGTTTCTAGTGGCGACGGTGCAATCGAACAAGCCAGGCAAACAGCCCGCGCCGCAGGCCCCCGACCAGCACCTTCTGGCCGAAATCTCCGAACTTCCCGACGACGCTTCTCTCCGGAAGTTTTTTTCGCAACACGCGCGCTTGGCCACTCGCGAATTTGCCAAGCAGCTCACCGAAGCGGTTGTCGCCCAGGGCCGCATCGACACGGCTCGGGCCCTGCGCCTTGCCGGGGCCGCCATGTTCCTGGCGCGCAAGCATGCCAGCAAGGACATTCTGGCCCTGAGCCTGCGCGCTAACGGCACCGCGCTCAACCTCGCCGGCAGAAACCAGGAAGCGGTCGAATTCTATCAACAGGCCCTCAAAGCATTCGAAGGCTTGAAAGATGACCAGCAGATCGCGCGCACGCTGACCAACTCCGTTCAGGCCCTGATTCTTCTGGGCGAATACGATCAGGCCTTCGCCGCCGCGGACCGCGCCCGCGAAATCTTCGAGAAGCTGGGCGACACCCGGCGCCTGGCCCGGCTCGCCAACAACGTGGGAAACATCTATCACCGGCAGGATCGTTTTGAGGATGCGCTAGGCTGTTACGAACGCGCTTATGAACAGCTGCTGACCTACGGCGATTCCGAGGAGTTGGTCATCGCTCTCTCGAACATGTCCATGTGCCTGATCACACTGAATGATTTCCCACGCGCTCTGGCAACCTACGAACGCGCCCAAATGCTGTGTGGCGAAGACAAGATGCCCCTGCTGCGCGCCCAGGCCGACTATAACATCGCTTATCTCTACTATCTGCGCGGCCAGCACAGCCGGGCCATCGATATGCTGCACGCTGCGCGCCGCCGCTGTGAAGCGACCGGCGACCATTATCACTTCGCCCTCTGCCACCTCGATTTGGCCGAGATTTATCTGGAATTGAACCTGAGCCACGAAGCGATCCACATGGCTCATGAAGGCCAGAATCTCTTCCAAAAGTTGGAAATGGGTTACGAGGATGCGAAGTGCCAGGCCTACGAAGCGATGGGTTTCAGCCAGCTGGGAAAGGCCCTGCGCGCGCTCGAACTCTTCGGCGAATCGCGTGCGAAATTCGTGCGCGAGAAGAACCTCGTCTGGCCTTCCCTGATCGATCTCTATCAGGCCCTGGTGCTATTCAACGAAGGACGCCTGTTCGAGTCGCAGCGGCTGTGCGCGCAAGCCTCCGCGTTTTTCGACGGCTCCTTCCTGCCGGGAAAGGCGGTGCTCTGCCACCTGTTGTTCGCGCGGCTGGCCCTTCGCCGCGGCGACGCCGCTGGCGCGTCAGCGGAGTGCCAAAAAGCTCTCGAGCGGTTGTCCAAGCTTGAAGCGCCCGTCCTGCGCCACCAGGCTCATTTCCTGCTCGGCGAAGCCCGGCGCGCTTCCGGCGACATTGCAGCGGCATACGATTCCTACCAGCAGGCGCGCGAGTCGCTCGAAGCTTTGCGCAGCAGCTTGCGCAGCGAGGAACTGAAAATCTCGTTCATGAAGGACCGGCTGGAGGTCTACGAGCGCCTGGTTGAGATCTGTCTCGCCGACTCGAGCCGGCCTGAGGCGGTCGAAGAATCCTTCGGCTACATCGAACTGGCCAAATCGCGCAGCCTGGCCGAACGGCTGATCCGTGAAGAACGCGCCGCCCCCGCGGAAACCGGCGCGGCCCAAAGCGGGCTGGTGCGCCGCATCCGCGATATGCGCGAAGAACTGAACTGGTATTACCGCCGCATCGAACAGGAACAATTGCGCGCCGAACAGCCTTCGCCCGGACGGATCGAAAAGCTCCAGCGGGAGGCACTGGAGCACGAAGATGAACTGCTGCGCGTGCTGCGCGAAATCTCCCACGCCGAATCGTCGGATGATGCCGGGCACGCACCGCGCGCATCGATCGAAGACGCCCGGCGTTCCCTTCCGCCGCATGGCGCCTTGATCGAGTTCTTCGCCATCCGCGACAGTTTCGCCGCCGCCGTGTTGGGGCCGGGCTCTCTCGAAATCGTGCCCCTCACGCCCATTTCTCGCGTTTCGAACCTCATGCGCCTGCTGGAATTCCAGATCTCGAAGTTCAAGCTCGCGGCGGATTACGTTCGCACCTTCGAGCAATCGCTGCTGGCCGCAACCCAGGCGCATCTCCGCGAGCTCTATAGGGAGCTTATCGCGCCCTTCCGAGAGCGCCTCTCCGCAGAACACCTGGTCATCGTGCCGCACGGGGTGCTGCACTATCTCCCGTTTCATGCGCTTTACGACGGCGAGAATTATCTCGCCGACTCATTCACCATTTCTTACGCTCCGAGCGCGGGGATTTTTTCGCTTTGCCAGCAGAAGCCGTCGGCGGCAAAGGAAGCTCCGCTCGTAATCGGAGTCCCCGATTCCCGCGCTCCGTTCATGCAGAGCGAAGCCGAATCCGTGGCCCACGCCCTTCCCGGCTCCGAGCTGATCCTCGGCGCGGAAGAAGGTGAGGCCGCATTGCGCAACAAGGGCGCGCGAAGCCGCCTAATCCATATCGCCACGCACGGCCATTATCGCCCGGACAACCCGCTTTTCTCCGGTATCCGCCTGGGCGCAGGCTACCTCAATTTGTATGATCTCTATCAATTTGAGCTGAACGCCGACTTGGTTACCCTGAGTGGCTGCGCGACTGGAATCAACGTGGTCGGCGCGGGGGATGAACTCCTGGGCCTGGTTCGCGGGCTGCTGCACGCAGGAGCGCGCTCTCTTCTCCTGACACTCTGGGATGTCCATGACCGCTCAACGGCCGACTTCATGGCCCTGTTCTATCGTCATTTGAACTCCTGCTCCAGCACCGCAGGCGCCCTGCAAAAGGCCATGCGCGAGTTTCGTGCCATCCATCCACACCCGTACTATTGGGCTCCGTTCGCCCTGATTGGCAAGACGACTCTGTCGTAATCAACTGCCAACAAAGCACTTGCGAGTTACCTTAGGAATTCTTTGGGCCGCTTCCAACAGCCTATATTTTTTGCGCACCTGCTGCCCCTTATGGGTGTTGGGGGGACAAAACGGCAAAGGGATGATGTTCGGAGGCGTGATGAAAACGAGAGGGATGGGAGGCGCAATGAAGGCAAGGGGGAAGAAGGGGCATTTGACGGCGGAGGAACTAACCGATTTTGCGCGCGGCACCGGCTCGAAAGACCGTTTGAACACAATGAAACAACACCTGCAAACGTGCGGGAAGTGCGCTAAAGTGGCGGAGACGTGGCACCGTGTGGCCGAAGCGGCCCATCGGTTGCCCGCTTCGGAACCGCCTGAATCGGTGGTTCGCGTCGCCAAATCGCTTTATTCAGCTCACAGTTTCACACACGTCAAGCCCCTGAAATCGTGGGTGGCTGAGCTTCTTTCGGACAGCTCGCTCGCACCAGCGCCGGCCGGGATTCGCTCTTATTCCGCGAGTCCCCGGCAGCTCCTATTCGGCGCGGGGGACTACCGAATCGACATCCGTTTCGCACCGCAACAGGATGCCGACCAAGTGTTGCTATTGGGTCAGGTGCTGCATACAGGCGTTCCTGTTCGCGCCACCGGTGCTTTGCGGGTAGTTTTGTTCCAGGGCGGCAGGCTTTTGGGCACAACCGAAACCAATTACTTTGGCGAATTTCAGCTTCAGTGCGAGCTGCAGCGAAGGCTTGAGCTGAAGGTGATGCTCCCGGACGAGGAGATATCGATCCCGCTGGTTGAGCCATTCCGGGAGAAAGCGGACGCCTCTCCGTATGTTGGTGATGGTGTTGAGTTTAGGACTGCGAGTACTAAAGGAAAAGATAGAGCGTGAGCTGCCAAAATTGACCGTTTGTACCATTGTTTCAAATTAGCGATCCGGGCAGCCTAGTACGGATCAAAACGGAACAAGTCGGCTACCAGCGGCAGCAGTTCACAAGCAGCGAGTTAACCATGAACCGCGGCATCTGGGTCCTAGCCCTTCTGATCGCGGCAGCATCAGCCAAGCCGGCCTCGGCGCAGTTGCTGTTTTTGGGCACCTCCACGTCCACGAGCACAACGACGACGACCACGGCCGGATCGGGCGGCGTGATTGTGCGCACCACCTTGGGCCCGCTCGGTCTCAACCTCGTCTGCCTGCTGAACGGCTGCACGGTGGTGGGAAATCTGGATGGCGGCTTGAACCAGGTGTTTCTGGTGCAGCCCGACAGCGGCCTGTTGCCCAGCGTTCTTGCGGACGTGCTCCGGCTAGTGACCGGAATTCTCGATGCCGAAGTGGATCAGGTACTCACGCTTCCGACCAATCCTCCAACGTTGACCACCATCCCGAACAGCCTCTACCAGCAGTGGCCGGTCAATTACTACGGGACCAGCGTTTGGTATGGGTACGCAAACCAGCCCGCCGCGCAGATTGTCCGCGTGTCCGCGGCGCATTCCACGTTTCACGTCAGCGGTTCGGGCATCGTTGCAGACATCGATACGGGTGTTGATCCCAATCATCCGGCGCTGAAACCCTTTCTGCTTGCGGGGTACGATTTCACGCGCAATCAGGCGGGCGGGTCGGAGATGACCGATCTCAGCGGCTATACGGCGCCCGCGTGCAATCCGTGCCAGGCAGCCTACGTCAACCAATCGTCGGCAGCCATGCTGGACCAGTCTTCCGCGGCCATGCTGGACGGTTCGCCCGACGCCGCGTTCGGCCACGGCACCGAGGTGATGGGAGTCATCCACCTGGTCGCGCCCACCGCCAAGCTGCTGCCGTTGAAAGCATTCCAGGCCAACGGCACGGGCAATCTCTCCAACATCATCCAGGCGATCTACTATGCCGTGGCCAATCACGCCAATGTGATCAACATGAGCTTCGACCTCACCGGCAACTCGACCGAACTGTCGAAGGCCCTCGCTTATGCGACGAGCCACGGCGTGGTCTGCATCGCTTCCGCTGGAAACGACGGGCAAGACGAAGTCGTCTATCCCGCCGCGCTGCAGAAGAACGTGGCTGGCGTTGCATCCACGAACGATTTTGACCAGCGCTCCAGCTTCTCGAATTATGGAAACCAGATCGTGTGGCTGGCGGCGCCGGGCGAGCAAATCGTCACCACCTATCCGTTCGGAACGTACGCGGCGGCCAGCGGGACCTCCTTCAGCGCCCCCTTTGTCTCGGGCACGGCCTCGCTGCTGCTCAACCTGAAGGGCAGCTTGACCCAGTCGCAGGCGGAATCGGCCCTCACGCACGAGTACTACATCGGCGCGAACATGGGCTACGGCCGCCTGGACATCTATGACACGTTGGGCGGGAACTGAGCGAGTTCCTTCCCGTGACCGCGACTCGCACATCTGCGGGCGTCTTCGAAGTACTCCCTCGGCTGGACACGCCTTTGAGGGCGCCCGCTTCCCCACTTTCCGCGGCAGGAGATCCCAGCGGCTGGTACCCGCCCGATGTGCGCTTGAAACAAGTGGAAGAAAAACTGGGCGCGCTGCGCACGTCCGTGATCTGCGCTTTCAATCAGCTGCTCGATCTGAAAGACCTCAACACCGGCGTGCACAGCACACGGCTGGCGGAGTGGGCGATTCACGTTGCATGCGAATTGGGCCTGAATCAACGCGAACTGGTGGACATTGAAACGGCCGCCCTTCTGCACGACATCGGAAAAATCGGCATTCCGGATGCAATCCTGCACAAACCGGCGAAATTGACCGCGGAAGAGTACGAGCTGATGAAGCGGCACCCCGAATATGGCTGGGCCGTGCTGCGCCAGATTCCCACCTTCGAACAAGCCAGCCTGCTTACTCTTCATCACCACGAGGGCTACGACGGGAAAGGCTATCCGGGAGGCCTCAAAGGCGAAGAGATTCCCATCGGTTCGCGCATCGTGAGCGTGATCGATGCCTTCGACGCCATGGTGTCCTCGCGCCCGTATCGCAAGGGCTTGCCGCTAGAGGAAGCCGCGCGGCGGCTTACGGAGGCCAGTGGAACGCAGTTTGACCCCGCCGTGGTGAAGATCTTCTTGCCGCTCGCAGAGGCCGAGATGCCGGCCGTCTTTGCGGCGGCGGGCACGAGCGTCTCGGCTGCGCTGTAGGATCGCCAGAATTGTTCCGAGCGATCGCGATTCCTCACCTGCCTGCTCCTGATTCGCCGGCGAGGATCAAAGCAGAGGGCGCAGGTTCTTATAGCTGACGCGCAGAACCTCGAGTGGCGCCGGAGGCCCGGAGTCCTGCTCGACGAAATAGTGGCGGATGCCGTCCCGCTTAGCGGCGGCGATCACGGCCCTCCAATCGATCGTGCCCGTTCCAACCGGCGTGAAATGCTCGGCTTGTGCATTCAGTGTGGTCGAGGTGGGAAAGCCCGGCTTGCGATCCTTCATGTGCAGCAAGCGCACGCGACGGCCTAGCTGCTTGATCATTTGGACCGGATCGCGTCCGGCCTCGGTCACCCAGTAGCAATCAATCTCCACGCACATGAGGCTCGGATCGGTGCGTTCCATCAACAAGTCGAACCCGGTTGTATTCCCGAAGCGGCGAAATTCGTAATTGTGCGTGTGGAAGCCAAGGCGCATGCCCATGCGCTTGATTCGCTCGCCCCACTTGTTGAATTGCTCCGCGGCGCGCCGGAAGCCGTCGAGCGAGGTCTGCATTTCCGGCGGCAACATGGGGCATATGACGTATTCGACGCCAAGAGTAGCGGCATAATCGAGCTTGCCTTCCAGCCCCTCGTAATTGAAGTGGCCGCTGGGGACCCGCAGGCCGTGATCGTGAATCATGCGCTTCAATTCCGGGGCGGGATGGGTGTAGACGTCCCAGTAGGTTTCCACTTCCTCGTAGCCGATTTTGCGGATGGCCGCGAGCACGCCCGGAAGATCGTGCGGCGTTAGAGTACGCACCGTGTAGAGCTGAACTCCGATTGGCTGCTCGCTGGCGAAAGCCCTGCCGGCGCTTGCCGCCGCGGCCAATGCCGCAATCGATGATTGAATGAAATGGCGTCGAGTGATCATGGTGGGCGATGTTAGTCCAAAACGGGGGAAAAATCATGCTGCTTTGCGGGCGGGCGCGGCGATCAGGACAAAGGCAAAACAGCCAGCCGCGTGTTAGCGCGAGAAAGGATACAGGAGCCAGGCAATTCCGATGCTGACCAGCATAAAGAGCGCAAAAGTCCACAGCGCGTACTGTACGCGCCGCTTGGTGCTGCGCCGCGCGACGGATCCGACGGCCAGCGAAATCAAAGCCGCAAACAGCAACATGGCGGAAAAATGGTGCAAGTGACCGAAGGACATCGACTAGTATTTTCTTCCGCGGGCGACTTCATAGACATCGCATACGCCCAGTATGTTGACGATGCCCGCTCCCGCGATGAAGCGCGTCCCGTAGTCTCCCATCGCGCGCGCCACATCCGGGCCGCCTCTTTCCAGCGCGTGCGCGAGCAGATAGAAAATTCCCGAACTCGCGTCCGCTACAAAACCCAGCGTTCCGAAGGGATCCGGCGAGTGCAGTGCGAAAACGTTGCCGCGCATCAGGTAGCCGGTCACCGCAAGCCCGCCCACGGCCACGAAGAACGCCAAAGCGCGCTGCCAGCGGCGCAGCAACAAGTGTCCGAGCCCCGGAACGAACCAGGCGATGATGGCGATCATTGGCGCAAACGCCGCGCTCATCTCGCCAGCGGACAGGCTACGTTTGTCTTGTGTACTCTCCGGCGCAACGGCGGGAGCATCCGGCAAGGCCGCTTCCACAGGATCGGCAGATGAGTTCGACACGGCGGGGAATTCGGGAGCCGCGGACGCGGCTTCGATTGAAGCGGGCGCGGCTTCGTGAGTATCGTTCGCCGCCAATTCAGGAACCTGATCTTCCATTGTTTCAAAAACCCAGGCCAGCCGCGGCTGTGTCTCAGCCCAGCAGCGGGAGAATTTCTTCCTGCATCGGGCCAGTGACGCGCGCTTCCTTCTCTCCCACATATACGTTGACTTCGCTGCGCACGCCGAACTCCTCCATGTAAATTCCCGGCTCGATGGAAAAGCAGGTGCGCGCAACGATCTTGCGGTCATCGCGCGTCTCGTATCCGTCCATGTTCGCGCCGTTGCCGTGCACTGATTGTCCGATGCTGTGGCCCGTGCGATGGACGAAATACTTGCCGTAGCCCGCTTTGCGGATGGTTTCGCGCGCGACGCGGTCCACTTCCCAGCCCTGAATCTCGCGGCCCTTGGATACGCTTTCCTTGATGAATGCCACCGCGTTGTCGCGCGCCTGCCGCACAATGCGGAAAATCTTCGCATAGCGGTCCGGGACACGGTCGCCAAGATACCCCATCCACGTAATGTCGTAGTAGACGCTGTCGGGCCGGTCCAATTTCCCGAACACATCGAGGAGCAGCAAATCGCCCGCGCGAATGGGGCGCGAATCGCGCTCGCGCGGCTCGTAATGCGGATTCCCGTTGTTCGGCTGCACCGCCACGATCGGAGGCTCGGGAATGACGCCGGCGGCGCGAAACTGCTCAACCATCCACTGCTGCAGCTCGAATTCGGAAAGGGCCTTGCCTTCGCGCACGAAGGAAGCCGCCCGCGCAAACGCGTCCTTGGTCACGCGATCGATGATCTTCCCCGCCGAAAGGTGCATCTCAAGCTGTTCGGGCGACCAGCTCGCTTCGAAAATCTGCACCAGGTCCGCGGAGCTGACCACCTTCTTCTTCAGCTTGCGCACCAGTTCGACCGTGCCCGCGTCGACCAGGCCGATGTAGGGAATGTTGTTTTCCGGCGAATACTGCATCGCGATCTTCTTGCTCCCCTTCAGCAACTTGGGAAGCAGCTTGTAGAGCTCCTGCCAGCCGGAATAGACGAGCTTTGCGCCGGGAACCGCATCCAGCGAACCTTGTTCGATGCGATGGACCAGCTTGCGCGGCTCGCCCTTGGCGGGAATGAAATAGTACCAGCGGCGCGTCGCCAGCCCATTGCCGCCCAGCCCGAGAATATGCGCGGCGATCGGATCGCGGCGATGGTGATCGTAGAAAAGCCAGCCGTCAATCTTGCTGGAACGAAGGGCAGCCTGGATTGCAGCGATGTCGGCCATGTTCAGCGGCTCTCTTTCTTGGCGGGTCGCAGCGGGGCGATTACCTGCGCGGTGAAACGCCCGGACAGGACTTGTTTTGAGCAGTTCGTTTCCCGAGCACGATTCTAACAGCGGACCAGGGGACGTTCAAATGCGGCTCGAGGCTGGCCTCCTCCACTGCCCGCGCCCTGCTTCCGGCCGGGCTTCCCCACGGTAATATAGGGGCGGAGCTTCTCGAGGCGCGCTTTGGAGATGCGCCGAATCGCCAGCAAATCCTCGACGCGCTGGAATGGGCCGCTCTTTTCGCGGAAGCGGACGATGGCTTGGGCCGTGGCCGGGCCAATTCCGGGAAGCTGCTCAAGCTCCGTCGCGGTTGCGGTATTCAAGTTGAGCGGCTTCGTTGGCGGCTTTTTCTTCTGCGCTTGGCTCAGCGCCGCAAGAGCAAGCGCGAGAACCGAAAGCACCGCGATTCCAGCAAGCGAGGAGCGCAGCTTGCCCCCGGAAATCATCGCCGAACCGCATGAGCCGGGTGGAGAATGGCCACGGCAACGGCGGCCACAAGAATCAGGAACAGCGCAGTCCCTACGATGATCTCGACGCGCCGGACCTTCTTCGATCCCGGATTCGCCAGCGAGGCAACAAAATCCCGCTCGAAATTCTCTCCGGTCACAAACGGCAGCGCCGCCAGAATGCCCGATCCGATCACGATCACGAGAAGAGTTCGCGAGGCTGCGCTCGACGCTCCAGTAACGATGCGCGCGGTGATGTAAAACATCGACGACAGGTACAACAGAATGAGGTCGGCGGCATACAGAAAGCGGTAATGCCCGAGCAGCCATTGCCGGACCCCCCGGGACTTGCCGGCACCCGCAGCCGGTTCAGTAACGTTCACAGGCGCTGCTGATTGCCCTTCCAATTTGGTTTCTTCAAGCATTTACTCTCTTGAATCTGCGCGCAGCCCATGCTGCGGGTGCGGCATCCTGGACCTGTCTTATAGCGCTAATCTCTTCACAACTGAAGCCCCCTGCATCCGCACGCAATTTCATGACGCGACCAGTTCGATGGGCTTCCCGTGCACATCGAATACCTCCAGATGCCCGAAGAGCGCGGCTTGCTCCTGAACCTGCTCGCGGTCTGCCACCACCACGATCTGCGCGTTGGCGGAATCGAAATGGCGCCGCGCGGCAGACAGGACATCCTCTGCCGTCAGCGCGCGAATGTGTTCGCGATATGTCTCCAGATAGTCTTCGGGCAAGCGGTCCAAATACTGCGTCGAAAGCTGATTGAGCATGCCGTCCTGCGTGGCGATCCCCAGCGAAAAGACGCCCGTCAGATAATTGCGCGCGCTTTCCAGTTCTTCGGGAGTGACCGCCAGGGCGCGCATGCGGTCCATTTCGTAGAAGACTTCGGTCAGCGTGGCCGCAACCACTTCGTTGCGCACGGCCGCGTGCACGCTGAAGTAGCCGTGCTGCCGCAGGGGATTCAAGCCGCTGCGCGGGCTGTAGGAATAGCCCTTTTGCTCGCGAATATTCGCCACCAGCCGCGAATGAAACGCACCGCCGTAAATCGCGTTGGCCAGCACCGTGCGATACCAATCGCGATCGTGGCGCGTCACCGCGAGATTGCCGGTGAGCACCTGCGCCTGCACCGCGCCGGGCAGATGCACAAGGTAAACGCGGCGCCCGATGTGCCGCGGCGGCGAGGGCACGAATTGCGTCTCGGGCTGCGGCGCGCTCCATTCGCCGAACGTCTTCTCCACCTGCTCCATCATTGCGGCAGCCGTAAAGTCTCCCACCGCGATCAGCAAAGCATTCGCCGCGGTGTAGTGCCGGCGATAGTAATCTTCGAGCTGTTCGCGGCGATACTCCGCAACTTGTTCTTCCGTCGGCGCAACGATGGCGTAGGGGTGTTCTCCAAACAGGACGCGGCGAAAGCGGTCACTGGCCAGAAAGCCGGGCGTGGTGCGCTCGATCTTCAGCTCTTCGATTCTCTGACGGCGCTCGCGCTCGAACTCGTTTTCCGGAAAGGAAGCGTGGCGAGCGAGATCGGCGAGCAGTTCGAGCAAGCCGCCGGAAAAATCGGCGAGCCCGGCAATCGAGATGGCGCTCGCATCGGCTCCCGCGTGCGTGCCGAGTTCCCCGCCCATCCTGCGAAGGTCCTCTTCGATCTGCCGGCTGCCGCGCGAGGCAGTCCCCGTGCGGACTACATTCGCCGTGATTTCGGCCAGCCCGGGCGAAGTGTGGGCGACGGCGGCGTTGCCGCTGCGAAAAAACAGCTCCACGGAAATTTTCGGGAAGGTATGCGACTCCGCCAGAACCACTTCTAAACCGTTCGCCAGTGTTTTCACCGTGCGCTTGGGCCAGGCAACGGCGCGCTCGGCGGAAAGAGGCGGAGCGGCAGCGCGATTCGAGTTCACCGCGGCAGGAGTGCTCATCGCGCTGCTCCCTTCGGGCCATCCTTTTCGACTGGGCGCCGAATAACAATCGCCCGGTTACCCGGAACGAGGATTTTCTGGGCGAGCGATTGCACTTCCGCCGGCGTGACCGCCAGGTAGCTGTCCAAAATCGTGTTCACGCGGTCGGGATCGCCGTCGAACAGCGCGAACGACGCCAGGTAGTGCATCAATCCGAACCGCGGCATGTAAGAGCCCATCCCCCCTTCGAGCATGGAGTAGTAATCCGCGCGTATCTTCACTTTCACCGGGTCGAGTTCCTCCGGCTTGGTGCCCTGCAGCGCCAATTCGAGGATCACGCCGTCGAACGCGCCGATGGCTTCGTCGGTCGAAAACTCCGGCTTTGGAAAAATCCGCGTGACCATCTGCGTCGGGCCATTCGTATCCAACAAATCGGCGCCGCCGCTCGCTTCCACAGCAATCTGCTTCTCCAGCACGAGCCGCCGATGCACGCGCCCGGCGCGCCCGCCGTGCAAGATGCGGTCAAGAACCGCTGCCGTGTACCAGTCCTTCGTGCCGCGCGGCGGCATGGTGTAGCCGATCGCCACCGCGGCCAGCGGGCCAAACCGTTCGAGGACTTCGCCGCGGCGCTCCTCCCTTTGCGGCGGCTCCGAAATGTCCGCACGAGCGGGCTCAGGACCGCGCGGAACATCCTCGAAATAACGCTTGGCGAGCGAAAAAGCCTCATTCGGATCGAGATCGCCGATCATCAGCAGGACGGCGTTGTTCGGCGCGTAGTACATGCGGAAGAAGGTACGGACGTCCTCGAGCGTTGCTGCATCAAGATCCGTGAAGTCACCGTAGAAATTGTGCGCGTTCGGCCAATTCCGGAACGCCACCGGAGGCAGGTCCAGCCAGGGAAAACCGCCGTAGGGCTGGTTCATCACGTTCACTCGGACTTCTTCCTTCACCACGTCTCGCTGGTTGCGCAGATTCTCGTCATCCACCTTCAGCGCGCGCATGCGATCCGCTTCCAGCCAGAGCACGCGCTCGAGCGCGTTCGAAGGCACCGCTTCGAAGTAATTCGTGATGTCGTAATTCGTGGTGCCGTTCAGCAGGCCGCCCGATGAATTGATCAGGCGAATGTGCTCCATCTTGCCCGCGTTTTCGGAACCCTGGAACATCATGTGCTCGAACAGGTGCGCGAAGCCGCTGCGCCCGCGCGGCTCCAGACGAAATCCAATCTGATAGTAAACGCCTACCGTGACGAACGGCGCGGAACGATCGGGCGAGGCGACCACGCGCAGGCCGTTCCCCAACTTCATGTGTTCCACAGGAATATGAAGCGGCTTCAATGCTGCCCTCCGGTGAAAGATTCAATCCTCTATTCTGACGAAAAATGGCCGCTTTGAAAACCCGCTCCCGCCACCGGCGGTCGAAAACAGGAGCGCCGCCCTCAGAGCCCGGCCAACGCGCGGCGGATCCTCGCAATGGCCTTCGAGGGATCGTCCGCGAGCACGCGTCCGGAAAGCAAAGCGAGCGCCGCATAGGCATCCCTGAACTCGACGGGAAGGCGGCGGAGGGCTTTGGCGTGCGCCGCAACCACGGCGTAGTCCTTGCGCGCAATCGGCCCCGTCCACGCCCCTCGCGGCCCGACCACCTCGAAATTCTCCAGCATCTGGCGCGTGAGCGGCAGCAGAGTCCGCAGCGCGCGGCCGCGCGTGAAACCGAGCCGCATGAGAATCCGTGTGCTTGCCTCCATCAGCGCGAGGGCATGTCCCGCAACGAGTGTTCCGGCGGCGTGATATGCGGCTTTCTCTTTCCGATCGATGATCACCGGCGTGCCGCCCAACTCGCTCGCGATCTGCCGGGCCGCACGAACGGCCGCTGGCGCACCTT
This sequence comes from Candidatus Acidiferrales bacterium, assembly GCA_046705825.1. GTDB lineage: Bacteria > Acidobacteriota > Terriglobia > Acidiferrales > UBA7541 > Palsa-295. Next base: position 15,328 of record JBJKQB010000424.1, on the reverse strand, counting down.
CGATCGCGAACACGATGTTCTTGAGCTTTGGCGTCCCTCGCCCCGTGAACGTTTGCATGGGGTGAATCGATCCTGTCGAAGCGCCGCGACGTTGCAAAAGCTCAAGCACTCCGCTGTCGAGCGCTCCACTCGTGTGCAGCACGACCTTGCCTCGAAGATTTTCTCCGCACAGGCGCGCGAGTTCTCCCGCGATTTTGGCGAGCGAGTCGTCCGGAACGGCAAGCAGAATCACCCGCGCGGCCAGAACGCCGGGCGTGAGGCGTCCGTACGGCGTGCCGCCGCCAATCCAGCGAACCGCTGCCCGCGCATGCGCCTCCGACCGTGCCGTGACCGCTTCGACGCGCCAGCCAAGCCGGCGCAGGCATCTCCCTACTGTTTTCCCCACGCGTCCTGCGCCAATGATGGAAATCGTTCGAGTCATACCCTTGCGAAGAAGGAGTCGATCTCAATCAGGAGCCGTGATTCCAGGATGCGTCCCTTAGAACAGATGACGCTCGCCGCGCAGTCGCGAGCGCAACGCGTGATAGCATAGCGTGATTTTTGCTGCGCCTTGGAGGAATTCGAAACCTTGCACATTTTCTGGACCGCACTGCTCGGACTGATTGCTTTTCTTTGGCTGTTGCAGACGGCCCAAATCGCGCGAGGCATCCGTCTGGTTCCGCACTTGGAGAACGTCGCCCCGGCTAAAGGGCCGAAACTTCCTAAGGTGTCCATCCTGGTCGCCGCACGCGATGAGGCCCGCAAGCTCCCGGAGGCTCTTGCCTCCTTTGTTTCCCAGGATTATCCCGATTACGAAGTCGTTGCCGTCAACGACCGCTCGCGCGACGAAACACAGCAGATTCTCGACGCGGCCGCTGCCGCGCATCCTCACCTGAAAGTCGTCCATATCGAGACGCTCCCTGCCGGCTGGCTGGGAAAGCCTCATGCGCTGCAGCAAGCCTACGAACATGCGTCCGGCGAATGGCTCGTCTTCACCGATGCGGACGTTTATTTCGCTCCCGGCGTGCTCCGCCGCGCCCTCGCCGTCACGCTCGAAAACCACTGGGACCACTTGACCCTGCTGGGCCGCGCCGAAATGTTCCGTTTCTTCGAAAAGATCGCCATGACCTTCTTCGGCTTCGGTTTCGTGATCGGCACAAAACCCTGGCAGGCGCACAACCCGAAATCGCGCGGCTATTTGGGCGTGGGCGCATTCCAAATGGTGCGCCGCAGCAGCTACGAGGCCGCCGGCACGCATCGCCGGCTGCGCATGGAAGTGATCGACGACATGAAGCTCGGAAAGATTGTAAAAGAAGCGGGCTTTGCCTCCGGCGCCGCCCGGGCCGGCGAGGCCGTCAGCGTGCACTGGCACGATGGTGTGCGCAACATCGTGCGCGGCACCACCAAGAATTTCTTTGCCACCTCCGGCTACAGCGTTTCGAGAACGCTATTGCGCGTGTTCGGGCTGCTGCTCATGTGCGTCTTCCCTTTTTGCGCGCTTCCGTTCGCGCGCGGGTGGGCGCTCGCCTGCGATCTCGCCGCCATCGCTCTGCCGGTCCTCGCGCACGCGGAAGCCGCGCATGAATTCGGCGCGAGCCGCCTGTGGGGAATATCCCTTCCGATTGGCGCGCTGATTTTCGTCTGGATGCTGGGCCGGTCCATGCTGGTGACCCTGTGGCAGGGCGGCATCGAATGGCGCGGCACTTTCTATCCTCTCAAAGACTTGAAAAGCGGGATCGTGTGAGCGAAAGCCGCGCGGGCATCCACAAACAACGAGCCGGCAGCTTCCGCGCGACGGCGGCTCTCGTCCTGGCGGGAAGCCTTTGGGGCACCGGATTCCTGTTCGGCAAAATCGATTTCCGCCAGATGAGCGTCGCCGAAAACGCCAGCTTCCGTTTTCTTTTCGCTTGTATTCCTCTGCTCCCGTTCGCGATCCGAAGAAGCCGCCTTTTTCGCCGGGGGAACTGGCCCGACATCCGGCTGTTTTTCGCCGCCGTCGTGGTCGGCTTTCCCGTGCAGTTTCTAGTGCAGTTCAAAGGCTTGGAGTTGACGAGCGTCTCGCACGCTTCGCTCATCGTCGGCATTTTGCCCGTCATGGTGGCGCTCATGTCCGTCGCCTTCCTGCACGAACGTCTGAATGCGTTCGAGTGGACCATTTTCCTGCTTTCGCCCGTTGGGGCGGCGCTGATTGCGCTTTCGAGCAAGCACGCAACGCGCGCCGGCCCGACGATCGCGGGCGACTTGCTCGTGCTGCTCTCGATGCTGGCTGCGGCGATCTTCATTCACTTGAGCAAGCGCTTGCTCGAAAAATACGACTCGATCGAGATGACCGTATGGATGATTCTGTCCGGCACCGCGCTTCTGCTGGTCTGGTCCGAGGCGTTCGAACCTTTACGCTTTCACTTCTCGGCGACGGTTTGGGCCGCGTCCGCGGCGCAAGGCCTGCTCGCGACGGCGGGCGCCTACTTGTGCTGGAACTGGGGCCTGGCGCGCGTTCCCGCGTCGCGTGCGGGCGTCTTTCTGAATCTCGAGCCGCTCGTGGGCAGCTGCCTCGGCGTGATCGTCCTGCACGACACACTCGGAGCCATGGCGCTGCTGGGCGGGGCCATGATCCTCGGGCCGGCGATCTATTTCAGCAGAAAAGCCTGACAGCTTACTTGAAAAACGAATACCCCACGAAAATCACGTTCAAATCGATGCCCGGATTCACGCGTGTGCGAAACGCGTCGGAGATGTGTTCCAGCTTGTAGCCCACGGTCCACGCGCGCGTGCGCGACGCGTTGAAGCGCTCAAAGCCGAGTTGCCAGTCCGCCGTGAAATTGAACAGCGCGCCTCCGGGAACGTCGGTGGGAATGCGGGCCGTAGAAGCGATGAGGCCGCCACCCAGCGCGGCGAACACCTGGAGGCGCCTTTGGGGCAGAAAATTGAATTTCCATCCCAGGGGCGTGATCCCGCCGGCATAAACGGTTTCGTGGCCGCTGATGCACTGCGTCGAGATGATCTCCCCCGCGGATTCGATCGTGCACGGCGTGTAGGAAAGCTGATGCATCACTTCGACCGGAACGACGTCGAACGTGTACTCGATCACGCGATGCCGCGAGGCGGAAATGATCCTGCCGTAGCGAAACCCGAGCGCGCCAAAATCGCCGTGCGCGCGGCTGCCGTACACGTCGGGCGAGTTGACCGCATACGAGCCCCACACCCCAAACTCGTTCAAATGCGGCTCAAGAGCAACTGGCGGGGACTCGGTGGACGCCGAAGACTCCTGTGCGCGCAACGCTGGCGCAATCATCAGAGCAGTTGCGAGAGCAAAACAAGCGAAGAGAACGCGCCGAGCGCCCGCGCAGGAAAGCCTCATGGGCGGCGCGTGCGACGCCGGCCAGTCCGCGCGGATGCCGCCGCGGCGGACGTGCCCGCGCCGGAGAACGGGGCGGGCTCAGTTTCGGGCTGGTTGTTCGGCGGATCGGGAGGTGCGGCGGATCGCTCACCGCCGGCCGCAGCCTTGGCCGCCACAGACGAGGCAACCGCGGCAACGGACGCCGCCATCAGGCCCAGGTCGCGCTGTTTCAAATCGCGGATGCGGTCGCGGAGCGCGGCGGCGCGCTCGAACTCGAATTTCTTGGCCGCTTCGCGCATTTGTGCCTCCAGTTGCGCGATGGTCTTGGCCAGTTGCTCCTCGGTCGAAACCTCGCCGGTTGGCTCTTCCATCGGCACCGTGACGTAGTCCGCCTCGATGATCTTGACCAGCTGCATATCCACGGACTTGATGATCGACTGCGGCGTGATGTTGTGCTCCTGGTTGTACGCTTCCTGCTTTGCGCGCCGCCGGTTCGTCTCCGCGATCGCCTTTTGCATCGATTCGGTCATCGTGTCGGCGTACAGGATCGCCTTGCCTTCCAGGTGGCGCGCGCAGCGGCCCATGGTCTGAATCAGCGACGTCGCGCTGCGCAGATAGCCTTCCTTGTCCGCATCCAGAATGGCGACCAGTGAAACCTCGGGCAGGTCGAGCCCTTCGCGCAACAGGTTGATCCCGATCAGCACGTCGAATTCGCCGCGGCGCAGATCGCGCAGGATGCGCACGCGCTCGAGCGTTTCAACTTCCGAATGCAGGTAGCGGCAGCGCACTCCAACTTCGACGAAATACTCCGCCAGGTCTTCGGCCATGCGCTTGGTCAGCGTGGTGACCAGCACGCGCTCCTTGCGCGCCGCGCGCACCCGAATCTGCTCGAGCAAGTCGTCCACCTGCCCTTTCACCGGGCGCACTTCCACTTGGGGGTCGATCAAGCCCGTCGGACGAATCACTTGCTCCACAACGATGCCGCCCGCCTTGGTCAGCTCGTATGGCCCGGGTGTCGCAGACACATAGAGCACCTGATTCGTGCGGTGCTCGAATTCCTCGAATGTGAGCGGCCGGTTGTCCAGCGCCGAAGGCATGCGAAAGCCGTATTCGACGAGCGTTTCCTTGCGCGAGCGGTCGCCGTGGTACATCCCGCGAAGCTGCGGCACCGTCTGGTGCGATTCGTCGATGAACAGCAGAAAATCGTTCGGGATGTAATCAAACAATGTCGGCGGAGCCTCGCCGGGCAAGCGCCCGGAAAGATGGCGCGAGTAATTCTCGATGCCGTGGCAATATCCGATCGTGCGCATCATTTCGATGTCGAACAGCGTGCGCTGGCTGACGCGTTGCGCCTCCACGATTTTGCCCTGGCGCTCGAGTTCGGGCCTCCACCACTCGAGTTCTTCGTAAATGCTCTGGATGGCGCGCTCGCGCTGTTCTGCGGGAAGCACGTAGTGCGTCTTGGGATAGACCGTGATGCGCGGCATTTCGCCGTCGCGCGAATGAATTTCGCCCGTCAGCGGATCGATCTTGCGAATCGCTTCCACCTGCGTGCCCCACAGCTCGACGCGCACGGCGAACTCTTCATACGGCGGGTAAATCTCGATCATGTCGCCGCGCACGCGGAACGTGCCCCGGCGAAGGTCTTCGGCGCGATCGTACTGTATCTCCACCAGCTTGCGCAGAATGGCTTCTCGCGCGACCGACTGGCCCTTTTCCAGCATGAGCAGCATGCCGTAGTAAGCCTCCGGCGAGCCCAGGCCGTAGATGCAGGAAACGGAGGCGACCACCACCACATCGCGGCGCTCGAACAGCGAGCGCGTTGCGCCCATGCGCAGCTTGTCCAGCTCATCGTTGATGGTCGCTTCTTTCTCGATGTAGGTGTCGCTGGCGGGCACGTAGGCTTCGGGCTGGTAATAGTCGTAGTAGCTGACGAAATACTCGACCGCGTTCTGCGGGAAAAACCCGCGGAATTCGTGATAGAGCTGCGCGGCAAGGGTCTTGTTGTGCGCCAGGACGATGGTCGGGCGATTGATCTGCTCGATCACCTTCGCCATGGTGAACGTCTTGCCCGAGCCGGTGACCCCCAGCAGGACCTGGTGGCGCTCGCCGTCATTCACCCCATGGACGAGTTGGCGGATGGCCTGGGGCTGGTCGCCGCGCGGCTCATACGTGCTCGCTAGTTTGAAGTTCATGCGCCGCGCGCCTCTATCAAGATGGGATTTTCTGGCAAAGCAAGATTATACCGCAGCGGGCCAGATCACCGGGCCGCAGCCGGCAACAGGGTGATTTCGGTCTGGGTGGTCATCTGGCCGGTATGGTGGATGGCGGAACCGCTGATCGCGCTGCGGATCTCATAGTCCATGTCCTGTGTCGCGGTTTGGGTCGAGCTGACCAGAAGGCCGCTCTCGAGAGAAATCGCCGCAAGGCTTTCGCCTGAGCCGGTCCACCTGCCGGAAGTGCGCAGGCCATTGCGAATGTAAGTCTCCGGGGTTGCATCGGAATGATCCAAGCCATGCCGCAGAATGCGGAAGCGCGTCAGCAGCACAGCGCAGTCGGCGCCCTTCCCCGGGAATTGCACACCTCTAACCCCCGATGACGCGGCGCAAGGCTCGTTGCGGAGATAGGCCGATTCATTGCGCCAGATAAGATCCTTCAAGGGCAAGTCCGTGAGCTGTCGTTCATCCGTCCATTTCTGGCCGAGGGTAATGCCCCGGGCCGGAATTTCGACCGGCGCGAACAGCACGTGCAGCCAGGAAAGCACGCGAGCGGCAACGTCGCGCTGCGGGGCAATCCGATCGAGACTCTGGACGTCCACCAGCTTGCCTCCGGGCTGGAGAGAAAATTCAAACGAGTGGCCCTTCAGGTTATCAATCGCTTCGTTGAACGCATCCGCCCTGGGGGCATAGGCGTTGGCTTGTGAGCCGGAATTCGCTTGTTCAAAGGTGACGCGAAATCTCACCAGCTCTTGTGAGGATGGCGCAGCCGGCGCAATGTCGAGCACATCCAGACGCAGGACCAGGCTCATCGATTCTTTGTATTCCGATGCGCCTTCGGGATTGATAACCGGCGTGACATCATGTTCATTCGACGCCGTGCTCGTATTGATGCCATAGCGCAGAGTCTCGCCCTTGACGAACCGCGGGGCGATGCGCAGGCGTTGCGCGTTGCGTGCTGAGGCGGCTGGAACCAGGCACAGCAGGAGAATGGGCGCGAGGCCGAATTGCAGGGACTGCCGCATCAAGAGAGCAACCTAGCACACGCTTTGCACCCAGGCAAATTGGTCAGCGCGCGCTGCGGGAGGAACGTACCGGAATCGCAACATGCGATACCACAGGCGACATGAGTGTGCCCGTGATGCGATATTCCTTTCCCGCGTTATCCGCGCGGGCAGGATGGTCATCGATTTGACCGAGTTTCGATTCGCCCGTCGCGGCAGAATCCGAGGCAAGCCGTCGCAAGCGGATATCGAGATTGCGCGCAAAATCCACCGAACCCGTTCCATTCCAGAGCCCGCCGGCGCCGGACAGGGCCAAGTCTTCAAACTCGATTTTCCCCGCGCTGCAGGAAAACCGGGCGGAAGCGTGTGGGAACGTGCTCGCATCCACAGGCCCGACGTACCGCGCCTTCGCGTCCGTGCCGGTCTCGCCCACCGTGAGATTGGCAATCGCGAGTTCCTTGGCGACGGCAACTCCGCGGCATTTCAGTGAGTTCAGCAAATCCGAGCGGCTCAGACCGCGGAAGCTGAACTGAACTTTGGCGGAGCCCGATCCCGTCAAGCGCCCAGTGAGCGAAGGGAATTCCGTCGAAAGCGCCGGAAGATCGATCTCCGAAAAATCAAGCGCGGCCTCGTACTTCGGAGTTCGCTCGAAGCTCGCTTGCAGGGCCCCGGAGAGCTGTCCGCCCCCGAATTGCGCGGAAGCCTTCGTAAGTTGCAGCGTGCGGCCATCCAGGCTCAGGTTGCCGCGCAGATGATGCAGCGCGACCGGAGCAAGGGTGAAATCGTCCAGGGCGATTGTCCCGCTGGCGTGCAGCGACTGGAGAGCCTCGCTGGCAGGCGCGCGCGAATTCAAGAAGGGAAGCATGCGGTCCAGAAAGCTTTCGCGCCAACGCGCGTCGAGCCAGCGGTCCAGCTCCGCGGCCGAAAGCGAGCCGCCCGACACGGAAAATGTCCAGCCATCGGACAACCGGTGCTCGAGCGTGCCGCTCCAGCGTGTGCCGAAGGCCCGCGCCGAGGACAAGCGAACGCCCGTCTGGTCCGCTTGCAGTTCAGCCCGGGCGCGAACGTCCTCGACTGGCCGATTCAAGAACGGCGCGCCCACGGAGACGCCGTTGTTCGGAGTTCCCCATTCAACGGAACCAGTAAGTGTCGGCTGGAGCGCCAGCCCGGCTTTCTGCCAGCGCAGATCGCAACGGGCAGGTCCCGCAATATTCCAGCCGCGCGCGAGGTTCCAGCCCAGCTTGTCTGCCACCGCAACCAGTTCGTGAACGTTGGAAATAGCGCCGCGCACGCGCAGCGAGAACGTGCGCGCTTTGGGCTTAGCCAAACCTTCGGCGACAAACGAATTGGGCGGAGCGCCGATGGTGAGGGTGGCGGGAGCAAACGTGATGCCCCGGCGCGTATCGTAACGAATCGCGACGGATCTAAACCGCACCGACGGAATGCCCGTACCCACCATCACTCCGCGTGCGATCTCGAAGCTCGCGTCCTGGAGTCGCGGCGGCCAGCCTCCGAGATTCGCCTCAAGCGTTGCAAGCCCACCGAGTGCAACTCCATCCGCGATCCCCGGATGGAAGGCGCGAGCCCAGTCAAACAGGTCGTTGAGAGAAACCGCCTTCGAAGTGATATGCAGTTCCGTACCGCGCTTCGCAGCTGGGGATTCCGCCATCGAAAGATGCGCCCCCCGGGAGATGCGCGGGCGCCCGACAGAAACCTCGCCGAGGGCAGGACCAGGATGAGTCCAGTCCAGCGCGCCGGTCAGCGTGGCGCTCGAATGGGGCATCTCGATCTTGGCGGAGTTCAACTGGAAACGCGATCCGCTCGCTTCCAGGCGGCCGCCAGCGCTGATGCTGACGTACGGATTATCGTCACGCATCGGGAGGTCCCAGCGATGCAACTGCGAAAGGAGAGCCTTCGTTTGCAGAACCCAGGAATCTCCCTCGGTCCGGGCCAGGACCGTAATGGCAAGGGTGCCGCGCACGCCGTAATCGCGGTCGGCCACCAGGCGCATGACGTCGGGAATGGAAGCGCCACTCCAATCCACTTCCAGCACAGCGGGTCGAAGCCGCGAAGATGTCCCGCCCAAGTGCCCGACCAAATGAAGCGTTCCCGGTTCTTGCACCACGACGGCAGCGCGTTCCGGCGCAGCCACCAGATCGAGCCGCCAGCGCCCCGGTCCTTCCGTTTCGGCCGTGCCGTTCACGCCTACAAGAGCGAACGGCAGTTTCTCACTGCCTTTTTTGAAATTGATGCGCCCGCCGTTCACTTCAATGTTGTAAAACCGCGGCACGGCCGGCCTGGCGGCTCCTCCGCTGCCGGAATTTGCGCTGGAGTCGCCGGGGTTCTCGGGACGCGGCAGCCACTCGGCCAGATTCCAATCGCCATTGGCGTTGCGGACAAGGTTCAAGCTGGGATGGGACAGCGCAATCGTGCCCAGCTCGAGATGCCCGAGCAAAAAGCTGGAGAGTCGAACGCGCAGCGCCATCGAATCGGCGCGAAGGAAATATTCGTAGCCGAATCGGGGGTCTTCGCCCACGCGCACCGAATACGCTTCCAGCTCCGGCCCCGTCCACAAGCTGAACCCGTAGCTCCCGACCTGCACGGGTCTTCCAAACGCCGCTTCCAGGCGCGCGGTCAGTCGGTTTTTGAGAGTGGTATGCCGGATCAGGAGGGATATCCCCGCATCCGCCAGCCACAAACAGGCGAGGGCCACGGCCACCCACTTCAGCCAACTGCGCCATAGACGCGCGTACCATCCCGGGGATCCATCCGGTTGCGGCGAGGAAATCGTCATTTCCGGCAGAGTTTGGGACACGGCGAGTGAAGCTCAATTCCGCTGCCATCGGCGGCTAAGGCTATCAAGCGTATGCGCGATGCACCGATCTTGCAATAGGCCCGGGCAGGCTCCTGACGCAACAAAATCGCCGCGGAAAATTAATGTACTTCACGCAGGAAGCGGTGCCAGCGCGTGCTGCTGGGAAGATGCAGGAAGGTCTCCAGCATCCCGTGCAGCGTTCCTCCGACGCCCGGATCGTCGTAATCCGCTGAAGTGGCGTCCACCGACCAGTAAATCACCACCGGACGTCCCATAATCGCGTCCTGGTCGACAAATCCCCAGTAGCGGCTGTCCCAGCTGCGGTCCCGATTATCGCCCATCACGAAATAATGGCCGGGAGGCACCACCAGTTCCCCACCGTGTACGTAGTTCTGCAGGGTGGCGGCCCACTGCGGCTGCACGCCCGGTTCAAAGGCAAACGGATTGGCCGGGGGAAAATTGACGTCGAAGGGGTCCTCCGCAGCCGGATCGTGGATCACGTAAGGCTCGTTCAGCAGCTGCCCGTTGACGTAAACCCGCTCATTCGCGATACGAATGCGGTCGCCCGGAATTCCGATCACCCGTTTGACGTAATGCGGGTGATCCGCATAGGGAAACTTGAACACGATGATGTCGCCGCGGCGGATCGCCCGATAGGGCAAGAGCTTGTCGTACCACGCGCCCGTCCCGCCAAAAATGAATTTGTTGACCAAGAGATGGTCGCCCACCAGCAAAGTGGGCTCCATCGATTGCGAGGGAATCTTGAAAGCCTGCACGACAAAGGTGGTGGCGAACAGCGCGATCAGAATGGTGAACAGCAACGATTCGATGTAATCGGCGGCACCGGCATGATGGCGCGGCGCAGTTTGCGCAGCGGCAACCGGAGCAGCCGTTTCCACGGCGCCGGCGCCGCTCTGTGCCATTGTCTTCTCTTGGGAATCAGGCAATTCCATGGCTGATTTCGAGTTCGGCGAGAGCCTGCATGGCGGCGGACTGCTCGGCCTGCTTCTTGCTGCGCCCGCAGGCGGAAGCGAGCCGGCGCCCCGCGTGCCACACTTCCACCTCGAACGTTTTTTGATGCTCCGGGCCCGACTCACTCCTCAATCGATATTCCGCGGTTCCCAGCGAGCGCTGCTGCAGCCATTCCTGAAGCGCGGATTTGAAGTCCGGACGGTCCAGCGCATCCAGGTGGTTGGCCAGCAGCGGCTCCAGCAGCGTGCGGTCGAGAAAAGCGCAGGCGGCGCCCAGGCCCGCGTCCATGTAGATGGCGCCCACGACGGCTTCGTAGGCATCGGCTAAGAGCCTCTTCTTCTCGCGCCCGCCTGTCTTTTCCTCGCCTGGTCCGATGCGTAGATACGCCCCCAGATTCAAGGCGCAGGCCACGGCATGTATTGAGGGCTCGCTGACGATGCGAGCCAGCCCCTTCGATAGCTTCCCGGAATCCCACTCCGGAAACGCGCGAAACAGCCGCTCGCTGGCCACCAGGCCCAGCACGCGGTCGCCCAGAAATTCCAGGCGCTCGTTGTCGATTTGCCCCGAGACGCCCCGGTGTGACCGGTGCGTCAATGCGCGTTCGAGCCGGTCGGTGCTTGCAAAATGGTAGCCGAGCCTCTCTTCCAGCTCCTCGCGTTCCTTCTGGGTCACAGCCCGGCCTCGCAAGCCAGCGTCCATGGCCGCGGAGAGGCCCGCCGCGCTGCGCCTCGCGGCTGCGTCGGGCATTCTGCCATCGGGGAGGGGCTCACCAAGAGCATCGGTTTATTTCGGGGGTTGCGTTGCTTGCGCCTTAGCCTTTTCCCCCTGTTGTTTGCAGCGGTCCTGCATCACGCCGGGAATCTGCGCGCACTTGTCGAACGTTTGCGCCGCATCGTTGTACTGCTTCAGGCTCTCCTGGTCGATTCCCATGATGAACAGATCGACGGGGTCGGGCTTCTCGCCGGTGGTGGCCTGTTGCAGTTCCTTGAGCGAGTCTGCCGCCCTTTGCTCGCGGAAATAGGTGAGCCCGAGCCCGCTGTGGGCCATGGCCTCGTCCTGCGCTTTGGCCGCGGTAAACTGCCCGTCGGTCAGGGTGGCCGGCTTGGTCAGCATGGGGATGAGCTGAAGAGCGCGCTTCTCGTAGATCTCCGACTTCTGCAGACGGCTGTCGGCGGTGGGATCATTGGGGTCGATATTGTGGGGAATCACCCAGCCGGTAAGGACGAGCACCTGCAGGTCATTGGGATTCAGAGCCAGCGCCTTTTCCGCCGCATCGTACATTTTGTCAAGCTGCTGCTTGTCGTAATAGGCGGTGGTCAATTTCGAATACACCACCACGTTGTAGCGGCTCTGCGGATATTGCTTGACGAATGCTTCCCCCGCCTTGATTTGCCCGTCGTAGTCATTCGGCTTCAGATCGGCGAATTGCTTGTAGGCACTCTCTTCCGCGGGATCCACCTTGGGAGCCGCCGCCGGCGCTTGTCCCGGGGTCGCTCCGGTGGCCGGCGTTTGCGGCTGGCCCAGAGTGGGCTTGGCCGGCGGTTGTGCCGGCTGCTGCTGGCTCTGCTGCGGCGCGCTCTGCTGCTGGGCTTGGCCGGCTTGCAAAGCAAAGGCGAATGCCAGAGCAGCGAGCGAACTGGCGAGGGCCGTTTTGAGAATCGCGTTCTTCATGTTGTTCCCTTTCCTATGTTTCCACGCCCACACGCTTCAAGGCCTTCTCGTGGGCTGAGGATTACTGCGACTTTCCGCCTGTAGGGGGTACAGGCTGATAGGGCGATTTTACTCCATCTTGGGCCGCCACGCGCGCCGATTCCGGCGCACCCACTACCGCAAGCGCGGCCTGGTATTGGTTGATCGCCGACGTGCGATCCTCCTCCAGATCGAAAATGCGGCCCAGGTAAACGTGGGACCAGGCCAGCAGGGTGGGATCGCTGGGCGCGCTGTTTTGCGTCGACTCGCTGGGCACCGACAGCACGATGACCTTCTCGAAAAGCTTCTTCGCCGTGTCCGCATCGCGGCCCAGCACCGAAGCCAGTGCCAAGCCGTACAGCGCGCGCGTGTCGTTCGGATTCTTGGCCAGCACCTTGTCAAACGCCGCCTTGGCCTGCGCGGGCTCCCGGAGGGTAATGGCGCGCTGGCCCTGTTCGAGCAATTGTTCCGGCGTCAACTCGGTCGCGGGGCTCTTCGTGAAGCCCTCGCCGTGTTCCGAAGGCGGCGCGGTTTGCGCGTTGGCAAACTGGAAATTCTGGAAGCGCTTCTGTAGTGCGGCCACGTCGATCCCGGCAATCAAGTCCGGGAAATAATACTGCATGGCCGGCCCGGCTTTCTCGAATATCCTCAGCTGCTCGACCAGCGGGCGCACCAGGATGAAACCGGACTCATCCTGCTGCTTCAACGCGGCCTCCAGCTGCGCGGGCGAAAGGTGCTTCAGCCGCAGTTCCACGGCCCGGATCAGGCACTCGTCCGTGAAGGAGATGAAGTCGCCCTGGTAATCCACGGGCAGCCGCGGCGCCCGCGCGGCGATTTTCAGCACGCCCCTCTTGGCTTCGACTTGGCTGGCATACTGCGACGGCAGCGGATCAAGCAGGAAGTGCAAGTATGCATGTTGAATGTCGGCAAGCGGAAGGGGGTTGGGCGTGCCGACGACAATGGAATAGGTGCTGCCATAAATGCGGAAATTCGTCAGGCTCCCCACCAGCGGTTCCACATACACGGTAAACGTGCGTCCGTTGGAGGCGCTCAGCACCTCGCGCAGATAGGCGTTGCTGCGCACCACGATGTCGCGCACCGAAGCGTCGTACAGCGCCTGGGCGCGCTCGTATTCGGGTTCGACCTCCTGCCAGCGCTCGGCCAGGTTCGCCTCCCGGTAGAAATTCGCCAGGATGGGCTGGAAATCCAGGATGGTCAGCACGTCGGGAGGCAACAGGTCGCGGTCGTATAGAAATCTGAAATCCGGAGGCGGCCCCACCACGAGCGAAAAGGTGATGTACCGCGAGAGGGTCTCCGCGCGGCTGGCAAAGGCGTGTTCCCGATAGAACTGGCGCAGAGCCGTGACTGCCGGCCCCTGCATTTTCAGCAGGTCGGCGCGCAGTTTCAGGCGATAGGGCATTCCGGCTAGCGTGCTTTCGTTCGCGCCAAAACCTGCGGCGTCGAGGGCGCACATGGTCGCAAAGATCTGCTGGCTGGATTGGACGCTGATCCCGGTGTAATTGGAGGGCGCCTGCCGGCTGCGAGCGGCGCGAACACCAGTTCCTACGCTGAGGAAGGCCAGTACCGTTGCGGCTACAGCACAGACTGAGAGACTCTGAACCCACTTTCGGATGACGGAAACTCCTCTGCTCTGATTTTGAATGGACCCTGCCCCATCCAGGTTGCATCCACCTCAGACCGCAGCGATAGACTCTAGCCATCGATCGCACGCGAGTCAAGGAAAGCACCCGCCTCATGCGTGAAGGACCTGCCTGCTTGCACTGGCGTAGCGAATGTGCGGCGAGCGACAGTCGAAGGGACCCCCGTCACGCGCTTTGTGCGTGAATGGGGGTGAGGGATCTGCTGTGCTGTTTCCCGTTTGCCTGTTTGACCGTATGCTGCAGGCAAGAACGTCCGCCTGCTGTGGGGTCCGCTGGGCGCGGTTTTTACGCTCGCGGTTTGGCGGACGGAGCCCTTTTGCTGTGTCCTGAGGTTCCGCCTTGACCGAGGCTGCTGGCTTTCGGGAAGCCGTCTTGCGCGAGAACGGACTGGATGGTCTCGATCAAATCCTCGGCGGCGCGGCTCTTTGCGACGTAGGCGTCGGCGCCCGCTTCCCGCGCCAGCATCGACGCTTGCGTCGATTCATGCAGCGAGACGACCACGATCTTGGTGGCCGGGTGGCGCCGGCGGATCTCCCGGGTGGCCTCGATGCCGCCGATTTCCGGCATGCTCAGGTCCATCAACACGAGATCGGGCTTGAGAGCAGCAACTCTCTCGATAGCCTCTCGGCCGTTGCTGGCTTCACCGCAGACGGAGAGCCCGGGAACGTCGAGTAAACGTTTAAATCCCTCGCGAACCACCGGATGATCGTCAACCAGAAGAACTCGATGCGTCATTTGGATGTTTGCAGCGCGACAGGTGCGTGACCGTCGCTCAGGGTACGTGGTATCCGAAACCATGGCAATACAGGGTTCGCCGTGGGCTGCTCTAAGGGTTTTTCTTTAGCTGGGCCCGCTGCGAGGCAGGTCCCTCCTCCCGCTCGCGGGCCTCCAGTCATCGACCCAGTGCCGCTTGGCGGTGACCGCCAGCAACGCCCCCGACCAGTCGCAGTTGTGGCAGCGCAGGCTGAAGGTGCGGCCGTCCACTTCATCCGGGTTTCTTGCGTCGGCAGTCATCGCCGATGGCACGGGGCACCCGCATTGCTCGCATTCAAATAAAAGAACATGCACGAATTCATGGTCGTCTCGTATGGTCTTCATACGACAAATTCTGCGATTGTGCGGCGATTTAGCCCATCGGGCTGCGCTCGCAGATGTGCAAGAGATGATCGGCACTGGTGGCTCAAGCGAACCGCCACAGGTACTGCAGTGCAAGCACAAGGGTTCTACAGTAGCTTTCGGGAGGGGAAGAAGCAGAACACTCTGGGGCTACTCGGTCAGTGCAACCGCCGGAAGTGCGCGCGACTCTAGCCCCGGACGCGCACTTCGCTGAAGCCGATCATCACGCGCCCGCCGTTTGTCGGGCGTCCAAAATCCAGCCGCGGACGGAAGCGTGAGAAAAGCAGCACCTGCTCGATCTGTTGGCGCACGGCCGCATCATCCGGCCCGGAAACGATTTGGTAGGAAACCACGTCCCCATCGGCGTTCAAGGTGACGTCAACCAGCGCCGCTCCCGCAGGCTGGTGCAGGCTAGCCACCGGCACGGCAAATGGCGCCAGGCTTTCCACCTGCGCCTGCTGCACCAGATTCAGCGGCAGGTCACCCGGGACGAACCCGGTGGGCACTCCCATCAGAATGTTTTGGACCAGCAGGATGAA
>JBJKQB010000423.1:0-8439 GCA_046705825.1 Candidatus Acidiferrales bacterium | reverse complement strand
CCTCCGGGGCGACATAATTTTCGCCCAAGCCTCGGCCTTCCGCCGGAAGATAGCGCGAGTTTGCGCTTCGGGTCTCGCCGTCAAAGGCGATCTGCCCGGCCGAAACCAGCAGGGTGCGCCGGCAGAGGCGCGTGACCGCCGCCATGTTGTGCGAAACGAAGATAACGGTGCGGCCGTGGCGGGCGACGTCGCCCATCTTGCCGAGGCATTTTTTCTGGAAGGCGACATCGCCGACGGAGAGGACTTCGTCGACGAAGAGGATTTCGGTTTCGAGGTGGGCGGCGACGGCGAAGGCCAGGCGGATGTACATGCCGGAGGAGTAGTGTTTGACGGGGGTATCGATGAACTTCTCGACCTCCGCGAAGGCCACGATCTCGTCGAACTTGCGCACGATCTCGCGGCGGCGCATGCCCAGGATGGCGCCGTTCAGGAAGACGTTCTCGCGCCCGCTCAGTTCGGGATGGAAGCCGGTGCCCACTTCCAGCAGACTGCCGACGCGCCCGTGAATCTCGGCGTGTCCCACGGTGGGCTTGGTGATGCGCGAGAGGATTTTCAGCAGCGTGGACTTGCCCGCGCCGTTGCGCCCGATCAGACCGAGGACTTCGCCTTCCTTGACCTCGAAGGAAATGTCCTTCAGGGCCCAGAAGGTTTCCTTGCGCTTGGGGCGCAGGGCGCGCAGGGGATGGCGCAGCGTTTCGGCGATGCGGTCGCGCAGCAACGCGCCTCCTTCGAGCGCGCCCACGTGATACCGCTTGCCGATATTTTCGACACGGATGACCGTCATCTGCACGTTCCCAGGCTGCCGATGGCGATGCGGATTCCCCCTGCGTTCAGAGACACAGATTCAATGACACCCGCGGCTCGCGCCGGAAGCGGAAGACGCTGCTGGCTCGCGCGTTTTGCGGGCGGGTGCTCGCGCAGGCGAATCCAGAGCGAAACCCGGCGCGCGCAGGCGCCGGCGACCCCGTCAGAATTTAAGCACAGCTTGGGCCTGGAGGCCAGAGGCGTTGCGCGCCCCGGCGGAGCGAGGTGAATCAGACGGCAAGTTGCGAGCGAGTCAGCTGAAACCCGTCGAGGTTGCCGACCACGGAGGCGGCGATGCGTTCCGGCTGGAAGAATTCGCGGGCCACCGCGCGCACTTCTTCGGGCGTGACGCTTTCCAGCATGGCGATCAGCTGTTCCGGCGTGAAGTGGCGGTTGAAATAGAGGTGGTAGCGCGCCAGGCTGTTCATGCGCTGGCCGGTGCTCTCGAGGGCGAGCAGGGTCGAGCCCTTCAGGTGATCCATCGAGCGGCGCAGCTCTTCGGCGGTGAGCAGGACGTCGCGCAGCCGCCGGAATTCCTGCATGACGCATTCGACCACCTTGGGCGCCGTGTCCAGCGAAGTGCCGGCGTAGACGGAAAGCATGCCGGCGTCCTTGTAGGCGTTCAGCTCGCTGAAAATCGCGTAGGCCAGGCCCTGGCGCTCGCGGATGTTCTGGAACAGGCGCGAGGACATCCCGCCGCCCAGCACGTTGTTGAGCACGGAGACGGCGAAGCGCCGGCGGTCGGACATGGGCAGCGCGGCCACGCCGATGCAGATGTGCACCTGCTCGAGCTCGTTTTTCTTGCGCAGCGTGATGTGCGGGGCGGGGTGCGGCACGGGTTCTGTGTCGGACTCCGGCGCGCGCTCCAGCCGCCCGAAACGCTCGTTCACCAGATTGACAAAACGGCCGTGCTCCAGCCGGCCCGCGGCCGTGATGACCACATTGTTCGGCGCGTACCACCGCCGAAACCACGATTCCAGCGTGGGCCGGTCGAACCCCGAAACCGTTTCCGGCGTGCCCAGAATCGGGCGAGCCAGCGCGTGCGGATTCCAGAAATTCTGGGTGAACAGCTCGTGCACCAAATCCTCGGGATTGTCCTGGGTCATGCGGATTTCTTCCAGGATCACGGAGCGCTCGCGGTCGATGTCCTCGGGAGCGAAGCGCGGCTCGAGCAGCATGTCCGAGAGGACGTCGAAGGCCTTGGGCAGGTGCTCGTCCAGCACGCGCGTGTTGAAACAAACCATTTCCTTGGAGGTGAAGGCGTCCAGCATGCCGCCGATGCTGTCCACTTCGCGCGCGATGTCTTCCGCGGAACGCCGCCGCGTGCCCTTGAACACCATGTGCTCGATGAAGTGGGACAGCCCATTTACTTCCTTCGGCTCGCGCCGCGACCCCGAACGCAGCCAAATCCCGGCCGAAACCGAGCGCACGTGCGGCATCGGCTCGGTGATGACCACCAGGCCGTTGGGCAAGGTGTCCTGGTGCACGCCTTCGGCAATTTTCGGCATCTATCAACATTCTCGCACGCGCAAGATGCTCCTGTCATGGGCGGCGTGCGGAAATCGACAAAAGGCGTAATCTCCGGGGGATTCTCTACCTTAGCTGTACTGCACGGCAGGCAGGAAGCTCGACTTTGGGCTGCATGCTGCGGCGCAGCTGCTCCGCCCCGGCGCCGGATAGTCACACGCAGGCATGCCCTTAGGCTGGCACGCCGGGGCCGCGCAAGGCATAATGGCGCCCTCATTTCAGGAGGAACCATGCTCCATCGGCGCGATTTCATCCGGCAAGCGGCGGTGGCCGCGACCCTGCTCGGGATTCCGGTCGCACGCGCGGAGCAGGTGCTGTGCGAGGCGGCCCCGGCGCTGCCCTCCAAGGACCTTCTGGCCCGCGATGCGAATGCCTATTGGGCCGCCCTGCGCAAGCAGTGGCTGCTGGCGCCGGACCACATCAACCTGAATTGCGGCTCGGTGGGCTGCACCCCATTGCCCGTCCTGCGCGCCATGATCGACAACATTCTGTCCGAGGAAACGTTCCTGGAGGCCTCCTATCCCTGGTTCGGATACGAGGAGAACGCCCACCTGCACGCCACCCGCACCGCCCTCGCCGAATTTCTTGATGTCGATATCGCAGATCTTGCCTTGGTCCGGAACGCGACAGAATCCAACAACGTGGTGGTCAACGGGTTGAATTTGGCAGCGGGCGACGAAGTGCTGCTCACCGACCAGGAGCACCCCGGCGGCCACTGCCCGCTGGATCAACGCGTGGCGCGCCACGGAATCAAGTTGAACTACGTGCAGATTCCGAAGCCTCCCTCCACGGCGGACGAAATCGTCGAGCGCTTCGAGAAGGCCATCACGCCCAAGACGAAACTCATTTTCTTCAGCCACATCACAACGACGACCGGCGTGGTCCTTCCCGCGAAGCAGATCTGCGCCCTGGGGCGCGAGCGCGGCATCCTGACGCATGTGGATGGCGCGCACGCCATCGGGCAAATCCCTCTCGACTTGACCGACATCGGCTGCGATTTCTACGGCTCGAGCCCGCACAAATGGCTGCTGGCGCCCAAGGGCACCGGATTCCTTTACATTCGAGAAGAACACCTCAAGGATTTGTGGGTGAACACGGCCACGGCGAACTGGAACAATTACGACCTGAAGGCTTATCGTTTTTCGTGGTTCGGCACGTCGAACCTTTCGATCATGGTGGGGCTGAAGGCAGCCGTCGATTTTTACAACCAGCTTGGGCCGGAGGTGATTTACGGGCGCATTCACGAGCTGGCCAAGCAGGTTCGCGAGCGCGTTGCCGCCTATCCGCAAGTGCACATCGTGAACGCGAGCAGCGATCCGTTCTATGGAGGCATGGTCACCTTCGAGCGCGACAAGGAGAAGTGGAAGGGGGACCTGACGCGCGTAGCCGAAGAATGCACGAAGCGAAATATCCGCATCGTGGGAAACGCCGACTATTTCCGCGTGTCGACGCACATCTTCACACAGCCTGGAGAACTCGACTCGTTCTACGACTGCTTGCGCATTGGCCTTGCCTAGGGGCGACCGTTGCTCGCCCGATTGCCCTGTGGGATTCATGCGTGTGCCCGAAAAGAGTCAGGCGGTCGTCGCTGGCGGAGCACTTGGGCGACGTCATGTAAGTACTAGAACTGGCTAGACTTCCAGTGCATATCGTGTATGCAAGGCTTTGCCTCTCTTCTGTAAACAGCTTCTCAGCCCCAGGGTTTGAGCGCCGGGTGCCTTAGGTAGAGCCCTATTTGTCTACACAAAATAGGGTACTTAGGGCCGGCTGCAGCGGCCCATCGGAGTGGCCCCTAAGCTGCACATCTTATTGCGCCGAAACGGCGGTCTGCGTTTCGGCTGGAGCAGCTTTAACTTAGTCTCCGGAGAAAAAAAGTGAAAAGAAGCATCCTGATCACACTAGCCCTGGTGGCGGTGGCTCTCCTCTTCGGCAACGTTGCGAAGGCGGACACGATCACCGTCGGCGGGATAGGCTACACAATGACCTACATCGAGACGGACAGTCCAAACGTCTACGATGTCCAACTGACGATCAACACGTCTGGAGCGGACATGAGTGGGACGCTTTCGTCGTTCGCGGTGCAGTTCACCGGCGCGACGAGCGTTTCTCTCGAGTCGTCCCCAGGCGATGCCTGGACCGTTATGGGGCAGGGAACCAACAACCCGACTGGTTGCAACATCAATGGCAGTGCCAATTGGTGGTGCTCCGAGGGCCCGGCTGTCTCTGTTCCAGGCGGGACGGAAACGTTCGTATTTGACGTGACGATGCCGAACGGCGTTTCGCTGCCGACCACCTCCGGCATTCAGGCATTCCAGGGACAAGGCGACCTAGCCATCTCCAATGATGTCGGGATCGGAACTTCGGTTCCGGAGCCCAGCAGCTTGGCGATGTTGGGATTCGGGCTGTTCGGTCTGATCGGATACGGTCGTCGGCGTCTTCACATCTAGAGAAGCGCTGACCCCTTCGATTCGAAGGAGACCCCGCTTGCCGCACGCCGGTGAGCGGGGTTTTTCCTTTTCAGAACGCGTGGTTTTAGTCGCGGGGAAGAGGCCAGCGGCCACAATCGCAGTTTGCCGCTAAACCTTCAACGGACTGGGCTTTTCCGCGTGGATTCCGAGTTGAGCGATGGCCTTATCGACCACGTCGGGCTTGATTTTGCCATCCAGAAGAAGTTCGTCGAGCGCGGCCAGAGTAACGAAGCGCCAGTCCACCTCGAAGAAGTCGCGCAAGCCCTCGCGGCTTTCACTGCGGCCGAAACCGTCGGTGCCCAGCGAGGCCAAGCGCCGCGGCATCCACTTGGCGATGACGTTGGGCAGGGCCTTCAGGTAGTCGGAAGCCGCCACCAGCGCGCCCGGCGCATCTTTAAGACATTGCGTCACATAGGGGATGAGGGGCGGTTTGGCCGGATGCAGGCGGTTCCAGCGCTCGCATTCGTTCCCATCGTCGTACAGCGCCTTATAGCTGGTGACGCTCCAGACGTCCGCAGCCACATCGAAATTCTTCTCAAGATACTCCTGAGCCTTCAGCACCTCATTCAGAATGGTCCCACTGCCGAACAGCTGAGCACGCAGCTTGGCCTTCGGGTTTGAGGCGGCGCGATAGCGATACATACCCTTCACAATGCCGTCTTTCACGCCCTCGGGCATGGGCGGCATGGCGTACGGCTCGTTCATCAGCGTGATGTAATAGAAAACGCTCTCGCCTTCTTTGTACATGCGGCGAATGCCGTCCTGGACGATGACGGCAATTTCGTAGGCGAAGGCGGGATCGTAGGCCCGCAGGTTCGGCACGGGCAATGCCAGGACGTGACTGTTACCGTCCTCGTGCTGCAAACCTTCTCCCATCAGCGTGGTACGGCCCGAAGTGCCTCCGAGCAGGAAGCCACGGATGCGCATGTCGGCAGCGGCCCAGATGAAGTCGCCAATGCGCTGGAATCCAAACATCGAGTAGTAGATAAAGAATGGAATAGTGTTGATGCCATGCGTGGCATACGCTGATCCCGCGGCAATGCAGGAGCACATGGAGCCGGCTTCAGTGATGCCTTCTTCCAGGATTTGACCGTCTTTGGCCTCTTTGTAATAAAGCAAGGTGTTGATGTCCACCGGCTCGTAGACCTGGCCCTGACTGGCGTAAATGCCCACGGTCCGGAACAAGGATTCCATGCCGAACGTGCGGGCCTCGTCCGGAACGATGGGCACGATCAGGCGGCCAATCTCCGGGTCGCGCAGCATTTTGCGCAGCATGACGACGAAAGCCATGGTCGTAGAGACCTGGCGCCCCTCGCTACCCTGGAGGAACTCGCGGAATAGCTCGTCGTTGTCCGCGACCAGCGGCTTCGAGCGCACCATGCGGCGCGGCGTATATCCGCCCAGAGCGGCGCGGCGCGCGCGCAGGTACTGCATCTCCTCGCTATCCTCGGGTGGACGATAGAACGGCACGGTGGCCAGATCTTCATCGCTGATCGGGATATCGAAGCGGGCGCGGAATTCGCGCAGCTCGTCTTCGTTGACCTTCTTCTGCTGGTGCGTGACGTTCTTGCCTTCTCCGGCTTCGCCCAGACCATAGCCCTTGATCGTGCGCGCCAGAATGACCGTGGGCGACCCCTTGTGTTCCACCGCAGCTTTGTAGGCGGCGTAAATCTTGCGCGGATCGTGCCCGCCGAGGCGCAAACGGCACAATTGATCGTCCGAAAGCGGCTCAACCAGGTTCCGCAGGCGTGGGTCGGAGCCAAAAAAGTGCTCGCGAACGTAGGACCCGGGCGAAACCACGATCTTCTGGTACTCTCCGTCGACCGCCTGTCCCAGCCGCTTCACCAGCAGGCCGTCCGTATCGCGCGCCAGGATGGGATCCCACTCGGAGCCCCACAGCACCTTGATAACGTTCCAGCCCGCGCCCCGGAACTCAGCCTCCAATTCCTGAATGATCTGGCCATTGCCGCGCACGGGCCCGTCCAGCCGCTGCAGGTTGCAGTTCACCACGAAGATCAGGTTGTCCAGCTTTTCGCGCACGGCGAGACCAATGGCGCCCAACGATTCCGGCTCATCCGTCTCGCCATCGCCCAAGAAAGCCCATACCTTGGCGTCGGTTTTCGGCTTCAGGCCGCGATTCACCAGGTAGCGGTTGAAGCGCGCCTGATAAATGGCCATCAGCGGGCCAAGGCCCATGGAAACGGTTGGATACTCCCAGAAATCCGGCATCAGCCAGGGGTGCGGGTAAGAAGAGAGACCGCCGCCGGGCTTCAGCTCGCGGCGGAAGTTCTCCAACTGCTGCTCGGTGAAGCGTCCTTCGAGATATGCGCGGGCGTAGATTCCCGGAGACGCGTGGCCCTGGAAATAGATGGTGTCGCCTTCAAATTCGGGCGAGCGAGCGCGGAAAAAGTGGTTGAAACCGACTTCGTAGAGGGCGGCAGCGGAAGCGTAGGTGGAAATGTGGCCGCCGATATTGTGCTCGACGCGGTTGGCGCGAACGACCATAGCCAGCGCATTCCAGCGCACCAGGCTCTTGATCCGGCGTTCGATCTGCTGATCCCCCGGAAACGCAGGCTGCGCGCTGGCCGGGATGGTGTTGACGTAGGGCGTATTCGCCGTGAACGGCAGGTCCAGGCCCACCACCTTGGCGTGCGCCCGCAGGCGTTCGAGAATCTCCCGGGCGACCTCCGGGCCGCCCGAATGGAGCACCGAGTCGAGCGACTCGAGCCATTCCCGAATTTCTACGTCGTCCAAACCCTGCAAAACCACCCGTTGTGCGCTGGTCATTGTCCTCGTTTTTGTTGCAGTTCCGCCCCAGGACGGCGTCCGCCCGTGCCGGGTCGGACAATTTGCAAACTCACCTTTCCCCAGTCTTTCCTAGCCTTCTAGGATACACCGTATTCCCGGAATTTGCGCAGAACGCCCGGTGAGTGTTTCGCGTCCAGAGCGAGCGAAGAAGGCCTGGGCTCCCTTGTGCGGGCGCTCTGTAGTGAATAGCGCGGATGAAACACGCCGCGAAGAACGCTGCAAGCTTCTAGAAAGTCTTGCGGAAGCGCACATCGAGTGCGTACCCGCCGTTGTAGTCGCGCAGCACGGAAATGCGCACGCGCTGAGGCGTGGTGTACTGCACCTCGACCGTGTCGGCCTGTGAGCGCGTGACCGAAGTGCTGAAGGTCAGCAGCAAGCTGCCCGAAACGCGCTCCTGGATGGCAATTTGAGAGCCTGGATTCGAGCCCGAACTGCTGGTCACCAGGGGATCGAGGGTGATTTGGGAGATTCCGGTTAGCTTCTCGAGTTTCCCGGCGACCTGGGAACTGACCCCCTGCGCCAGAATGGATTCGGCGGCCACGCTGGCCGGGGTGCTGGGGCTGGTGGCGGCCTGTTCGGCCGTGGTGCCGAAGGCAATGAGATGGATGATGTCTGCCTCCGATAAGGGCGGGCTGGAGGTGTAATTCGTGCGCAAGCGGTCGATAGGCCCCACAAAGTTCAGCGTGATCTTATATTGATCGACGGTTGTCCGGGCATAGACGTTGAGCACCGGTTCGGTGCGAATGGGATTGGCAAAAGCGATCGTGCCGCTTTGGATTTCGTAGCGCTTGCCCATGAAAAAGACCTCACCTTGGGAGAGAGCGACGCGTCC
>JBJKQB010000422.1:0-5328 GCA_046705825.1 Candidatus Acidiferrales bacterium | reverse complement strand
CGCGCGGCTGGTCCAGCCCCTGCTGGACGGCGATGCCGATCTGGTGGTCCCGCGTTACGCCCGCCATAGACTGGAAGGCTTGCTCAACAGCAGCCTCATTTCGCCTTTCGCGCGGGCGCTGTATGGCAAGCGCATTCAGAATCCGATGGGGCCGGATTTGGGCATCTCGCAGCGGCTCCTCGAGCCGATTCTGGGGGCGGAAAAAAAGACGCACGGCGGCGGCGTGTACTCCCTGGCTTCGATCGCCCCGGCAGCCGTTTGCGCGGGTTTCAACGTGTGCGAGGTGCACGCCGGCGCGCGCGTCTATCCGCCGACGGACTGGACGAATATCAGTTCGCTCATCGCTGCCGTCCTCGGGCCGATTTTTCAGGAGATGGAGCGCAACGCCGCATGCTGGCAGAGGACTCGAGGTTCCGTGGCTGTGCCCACGATCGGCGAGCCTGTATTCCTCTCTCCCGGCGCCGAAAATCTGGATGTGGCGCGCCTGGTCGAACTCTTTCAACTGGGCAATCGCGAGCTGCAGGAAATCTGGGGGCTGGTGCTGCCGCCCGCGACGCTTTTGGAGCTGCGGAAACTGCTGCGCTTGCCTGCGGAGCAGTTCCACATGGAAGACGCGGTGTGGGTGCGAATCGTCTACGACTTTGCGCTGGCGCATCGCTTGCGCACCATCAGCCGCGACCACCTGCTGAAATCCATGACGCCGCTGTACCTGGGCTGGGTCGCTTCCTATGCGCGGCAGGTGCAAAATGCCGGCGCGTTGGCGGTGGAACAGCGGCTCGAGCGGCTGGCCCTGGCCTACGAGTCGGCCAAGCCGTATCTGCTCTCGCGCTGGCGCTGGCCCGACCGGTTCAGCCCGTAACGGGCGGCAAGTTTTGATTCGGAGGCAGCTATGGGGACGCAAATCAAGCAAGCCTTGGCGCAGTCGACGGCGAAATTTCTGACGCGCTTTGCGGCGTTGTTGCCGGGATTGGCCGCGCTGATCGTGGCGGTGCTGGTCTCGATCATCATCGCGGTCGTGCTGGCGTTCGTCACGCGCCGCTTGCTCACGAGCATCGAGTTCGAAGATCACCTGGAGCGCTGGGGGTTCGCGTCGCTGGCGGACTGGTCGCCCATGCACAGTCCCACGCTGCTGGTGTCGCGATCGATCGGATTCCTGGTCATCCTGATCGGCTTCCTGATCGGCATTGCCGCTTTCGACGCGCAGTGGACTTCCGCGTTGGCGCAGACCGTCCTGGCGTACATTCCCAACGTGGTGGGCGCGGTTTTGGTCCTGCTGGTCGGCGGGATCGTCGCGCGTTTTCTTGGCCGCAGCGTGCTGATTGGCGCAGTGAACATGAACCTGCAATACGCGCGGCTGCTCAGCGTGGGAGTGAAGTGGCTGGTGATTGTCCTCGCCGTAGCGATGGCTCTGGACCACCTGCGCATCGCGCCGGGAATCGTCGAACTGGCGTTCGGAATCCTGTTTGGCGGAATCGTGCTCTCTTTGTCGCTGGCCGTTGGGCTGGGATCGAAGGACCTGGTGACCAAGTCGCTCGAGCGCGATGTGAAGAAATCCTCTCCGGAAGTGCTGGAAGACCCGCTGCGGCATCTCTAGAGCGGCGTCCGGGCGCTGCACGCGCCGCCGGAGCGGCTCAAGCGCTGTAGTTTGCCGCCACGCGCATCACTCGTCCGTCTTGCGAAAATTCCATGAACTCCGCCGTTCGTCCTCCCCGCTGATTCCGGTAATAGAGCACCACGCTGCTCAGGCCGCACAGCACGTCTTCCAGCTCTAAATGCAGGCTGGGATGCGCCTCCAGCCCGCGCTGAAAATAGCGCCTTAGGTTTTGCTTGCCTTTCACGCGGCCGTCGGGCAGATCCAAAACCTCGATGACAACTGGAGAGGTCAATTCGACGGCGTCGTGGTAATGCGCCAGGATCGACTCCAGATCGCGCGCGTTCCAATCCGCAATCCACGCAATGGCAAACTCCCGTGCCTCATTGTTGGTCATGGTTACCCTCGCTCGTTCACGCCGCGCGGCCGCATGGGCTGCGTCATTCTGCGGCCCGGTGGCGGAAGTTGGTTTGACACAGTATCGGGCGCAGAATAGTATCGAATTTTTCCGTTTTGCGCGCGGAGTGGAACGTACGCACATGAAGAAAACAGGGATCGCTTATTTCGACTGCTTCTCCGGCATCAGCGGCGACATGGTGCTTGGCGCGCTGGTCGATGCCGGCGCGGAGCTGGAGGCGATCGAGCGCGAATTGCGCAAGCTGAATCTTCCCGGATGGTCGATCGCCGGGGAGAAGGTTCGCCGTCAGTCGATCATGGCCACCCAGGTCAAAGTCCACGTGGAAGGCGGTCACGCGCACGATGGTTCAGACCCAGAGCGTGTGCACGACCATCACACTGCCCAAGGGCGCGGCCGGAGCGCTCGCATGGTAGCGCCGGCGTCTCGCCGGCGACTTTCCTCACCAAAGCACTCCCACGAACATGAACCGCACGCGCACCAGCATCGCGGCTTGACGGAAATTGTAGAGATGATCGATGCGGCCGGGCTTTCGCCTCGCGCCGCCGATCGTTCGAAGAGAATTTTTCAACGGCTGGGCGAAGCAGAGGCCAAGGTGCACGGGGTGGCTATCGAGAAGGTCCATTTCCACGAAGTCGGCGCGGTCGATTCCATCGTCGATATCGTCGGCGCGGCGATCGGCTTCGACCTGCTGGGCATCGATGAATTCGCCTGCTCCTCGATGGATTTGGGTGGCGGGCACGTGCACACCGAACATGGAGTGCTGCCCGTTCCGGCGCCTGCGACGGTTGAGCTGCTGCGCGGCGCGCCCACGCATTCGAGCGGAATCCAGCGCGAGCTGGTCACCCCCACGGGCGCCGCCATCGCAACCACGCTCGCGGCGCGTTTCGGGGAGGTTCCGGCGATGCAGTTGCGCGGCGTCGGCTACGGAGCGGGAAGCGCCGAACTGGAAGAGAAGCCGAACGTGCTGCGACTTTTGCTGGGCGAGCGCATCGAAACTCAGGCCGGAACATGGGACGCGCCGATCACGGTGATCGAAACGAATGTGGACGACATGAGCCCGCAAATCTACGGCTATTTCGCGGAGAAGGCGCTTGCCGCCGGCGCGCTGGATGTCTTCTCAACACCAGCACACATGAAGAAAAATCGCCCGGGTCTGCTGATTACGATTCTGAGCGAACCCGCGCATGTTTCGCCGCTGGTGGATTTGATTTTTCGCGAGACCACCAGCATCGGCGTGCGCGCGCATGAAGCGCGCCGCAAAACGCTGGACCGCGAGCTGGTGCCCGTCGAAACGCGTTTCGGCGCTGTGCGCATGAAAGTCTCGCGCATGAACGGCTCGCTGCTGACCGCCACGCCGGAATACGACGATTGCCAGACGATCGCGGCGGAACGCGGTGTGCCGCTCAAGGAAGTGATCGCCGCTGCTTCTTTCGCGTTCCAGCAACAAGCGCAAGAAAAAGAATTGGCCACAGAGTCGCAGAGACACAGAGCGGGGAAAAGATGATAAAAGGCGATCTTCTCTGCGCCTCTGCGGCGTCAACGTTCAACGCTCCGAGAGAGCCTCTCGTTCATGGATAAGCCGAAATACTATCTGACCACGCCGATCTACTACGCGAATTCGCGCCCGCACGTGGGCTCCGCCTACACCACCATCGCCTGCGACGTCATCGCGCGCTACAAGCGCATGTGCGGCTACGATGTTACCTACACGACGGGCACCGACGAGCACGGCGTGAACATCGAACGCGCCGCGGAAAAGGCGGGGATCGCTCCGCAGGAACTGGTCGATCGCAATCAGAGAATCTTCATCGACCTGTGGAAGCTGCTCGAAATCCAGTACACGGATTTCGTGCGCACCACCTCGCTCGAGCACGCCCGCGCCGTGCAAATCCTGGTGCGCCGCACGCTGCGGCGCTCCCCGCACGCGATTTACAAAGCCAGGTACGAAGGCCGCTACTGCATCTACGACAATCTGTACGTCAGCGATTCGCCCGAGCCGGCCGATTGCCCCATCTGCGGCCGCCCGGCGGAGTTGATCTCCGAGGAAAACTATTTTTTCCGCCTCTCGGCGTTTCAGAAGCCATTGCTCGAGCTGTACGCGCAGCAGCCCCAATTCGTTCAGCCCGATTTCCGCATGAATGAAGTGCGCAGCTTCGTCGAAGCGGGGCTGAAGGACGTTTCCATCAGCCGCAAGGCCATCAAGTGGGGCATTCCCTGGCCCGATGATCCCGAGCACGTTTTCTATGTCTGGTACGACGCGCTCACCAGCTACATGACCGCGATCGGCTACGGTGAAGGCCACGAAGGCGACGCCAACCGCAAATTCCAGCGCTTCTGGCCCGCCGACGTGCACATGATCGGCAAGGAAATCATCCGCTTTCACGCCGTCTACTGGCCCGCGTTTCTGATGGCCGCGGAGCTTCCGCTGCCCAAGCAGATTTTCGCGCACGGCTGGCTGCTGTTCGAGCAGGAGAAGATGAGCAAGTCAAAGGGCAACGTCGCCTATCCCGAGCCGATCGTGAAGGGATTCGATGAGGTGGCAGGCGCGAAGGTGGGCAACGACGCCCTGCGCTATTACTTGCTGCGCGAAACTGTTTTCGGCCAGGACGGCAATTTCTCGCGCGACGCGCTCATCACGCGGTATAACGCGGATTTAGCGAACGGGTTGGGCAACCTCGCCAGCCGCGTCCTCACGATGATTCACAATTACTGCGACGGTGCGGTTCCAGATCCCCATCTAGCAGGCGGATTTTTCCCGGAGGGGCACTCCGAGTTTGTCGGCGAGTTCTCACACGCCACCCGTGAAGTCATCGAGGCAGCATACGCGCGCTTCAATTTCTCGGGCGCGGTCGATGGCACCTGGGCACGCATCGCCAGCGCCGATAAGTATCTGGTACTCCACAAACCCTGGGCGCTGGCGTCCGACTCCGCAAAGCGCGAGGAATTGGAACGTGTGCTCTATGCATCTGCGGAGGCTATTCGCTATGTGTGTGTGCTGTCCCACGCTGTCCTTCCTGATGCGACGCAAAAGATTTGGGAACAGCTCGGGCAGCCTGGAAAGCTAGCCGACGTGCGCATCGATCAGCTGGAATGGGGCGGGCTGCAGCCGGGAACGAAGATTGGCAAGCCGGAAGCGGTCTTTCCGCGCGTGGACAAGAAAGAGCTCTCAGAAAGGATCGAAACGATGGAACAGGAAATTCGCAATCCCAGTGCGCCCGCTGCCGTGCCTGCAGGAACGGGAAGCGGTGAGACATCGGGCGCCGCGGCCGCAGCGGGCGCGGCCAAAATCACGATCGAGGATTTCGCCAAAGTCGAATTG
>JBJKQB010000421.1:0-3832 GCA_046705825.1 Candidatus Acidiferrales bacterium | reverse complement strand
GGTCTCTGCTCTACGGTGTGCATGCCGGCGATCCCGTGACCCTGATTGCGGTCTCCGTGCTCTTGGTCGGCGTGGCTCTCGCCGCGTGTTACGTTCCCGCGCGCCGCGCCACGCGTGTCGACCCGATCGCCGCGCTGCGCTACGAATGATTTTGTTGCCGTCCGCAAATCAGTGCGACCCGCGCGAGCCGGTCAGGCGTAAAATTGCCGCTTGCGCGGTGTGGTGGATACCGCGCTCGCCGCGCGGCCGCGAGGGCAAACGTAAACGGGAGAGCTAAAATTGATCAAACTGATTGACGTCGAAAAATTCTACGAATCGGGCGCGGGCAAGACGTGGGTCCTCCGCCGCATCAACGCCGATATTCGCGAGGGCGACTTTGTCACGATCATGGGACCCTCCGGCGCGGGCAAGTCAACCCTGATGGGAATCGTCGGCATGCTCGACGGCGCATGGAAGGGCGAATACTACCTGTACGACAATCCCGTCCACAGGTTGGATAACCGCAAGCGTGTCGACCTGCACAAGAAATACGTCGGATTCGTCTTCCAGCAGTATCACCTGCTCGACAATCTCACCGTCGCTGAGAATCTCGATCTGCCGCTTTCTTATCGCGATATCAAGCGGGCCGAGCGCCAGGGCATGGTTGCCGACATCCTCGACCGTTTCCAGATCGTCGGCAAGAAAGACCTGTTCCCCAACCAGCTTTCCGGCGGCCAGCAACAGCTCGTGGCCGTTGCCCGTGCGGTGATCGGCAGGCCGAAACTCATCCTCGCCGACGAGCCAACCGGCAGCCTGCATTCCAGCCAGGGCAAAATGATCATGGACCTGCTCAAGAAACTCAACGATGACGGCACCACCATCATTCAGGTGACGCACAACGAGGCCTGGGCCGCTTACGGAAATCGAATCATTCAGTTAGCGGATGGCTGGATCGTGGATGGCCAGACGCATGCCGGTGCCGCGTGATGCCCGTCACAAGAACGCAACCGTGACGCCGAAAATAGAGTAGACAACGAGTAATCAAAGAGCAAGAATGGGCTCCCTTTCAGCGGGGGCGGGGGCCCTTCGATGCAAAAATTGTGGCAGGACCTGCGGTATGCCTGGCGCATTCTTCGGCGAAGTCCCGGTTTCACCATCGTCGCTGCTTTAACGCTGGCCATCGGCATCGGCGCGAACGCCGCGATTTTCAGCGCGGTGAACGCGCTGCTGCTGCCGGCTCTCCCCTTTCGTCATCCCGGCCGCATCGCCGTCGTATGGAGTACGTTCCCCGATCTCAATGTCAGCCGCGGCACCGCTTCGCCCCCCGAATTCCTCGACTGGCGCCACATGAACCATGTGTTTTCTGAACTCGCGGCGTGGCGCTCGCTGTATGCGACGACCACCGGAAACGGAGAACCCGAGCAAGTCTGGGAAGCAAGAGCATCGGCGGACTTCTTTCAGTTACTCGGTGTGAAGCCGATGCTCGGCCGCGTTTTCCTGCCCGGTGAAGATCAATTGGGACACGACACCGTCGCGGTCCTCAGCTACCGTTTTTGGCAACGGCGATTTCATGGAGACCGCAGCGTCCTCGGGAAATCGATCGTGCTCGATTATCAGCCGTACCGGATTGTCGGTGTCCTGCCTCCGCGATTTACGATCTTTGGAACGAACGCCGATCTCGAGGTTTGGGTTCCCCTGGCATTCACTCACGCGCAGCTCGACCGCCGGAATCACGGTCTGATCGTATTCGCAAGATTGAAGCCGGGCGTAAGCCTTCCGCAGGCGCGCGCGGACATGGACACGATCAACGCCTCCCTGAAAAAGCAGTATCCCGAAATGGATCAGAAAGCGGGGCTCCTGATCGAAAGTCTGCAGACAACTGTGACGCACAACATCCGTCCCGCGATGCTGCTTTTTCTCTGGGCAGTTGGTTTCGTCCTGCTGATCGCGTGTGCCAATGTGGCGAACCTGATGCTTGCGCGCGCCGCTTCTCGTGAACGCGAAATTGCTCTCCGCACGGCGCTGGGTGCGCGTCCTGGGCGTGTCCTGCGGCAGTTGCTCACCGAAAGCATTTTGTTGGCCCTCCTGGGAGGAGCGCTAGGCCTCGTCGTCGCGTATGGCGCAGTTCGTTTCATTCGCCTCGATCTTCCGCATGGCCTGCACGAAATTCCGTTTTCCGGTGACGTTCATCTCAGCGGAGCGGCTGTGCTCTTCACATTCGGGCTCTCTGTGCTGACGGGAATCATCTTTGGCCTTGCGCCCGCGCTCCAGACGGCGCGTTCCGCGCTCACAGAATCCCTGAAAGAAGGCGGCCGCGGCTCGACGGGTGCTCGCCGTGGCCATCTCCTGCGCTCCTCGCTTGTGGTTTCGGAGGTCGCGCTTTCGCTCTTGCTCCTGATCGGCGCCGGGTTGCTGATCCGCAGCTTTATCCGGCTGCTCTCTCAGAACCTGGGATTCAATCCTGCGAACCTTCTCACCATGCAGATTCAGCTTCCCCTGAAGCATTACAACGGCCCTCAGGCGGTCAACTTCTATCAGCAGACTCTCGATCGCGTTCGCTCGATTCCCGGAGTGAAGTCGGCCAGCGCCGTCGATTTCCTTGCGTACTCGGGCTGGACCGACGATTTCGCTTTCGGCATAGCCGGCCGCACGCCGCCCGCCGGCACGGAAGGATTTACGTCTCGCTACGCCGTCATGGATTGGCAATATTTGCGCACCATGGGCATCCCGGTCCTATCCGGGCGCGGTTTCGGACCCGAAGATGGCCCAAACGGCGCGGGCGTTGCCCTGATCGATCAATCGCTCGAGCGGCGTTACTGGCCGAACGAAAATCCAGTTGGAAAACAGATTCGCATCCACATCATTTCCGCGCGCGCTCCCTGGCAGGCGCAGAAACGCGATTCCTGGCTCACGATCGTCGGCGTGATTGGCGACGTTCACGATTGGTATTGGGGAGCCAAACCGAATCCGACGGTTTACTTGCCAATGCAGCAGGATCCCTCCTGGCTCATGAGCCTGGTGGTTCGCGAAAGCGGGTCCGGCGAGCAGATCCTGCCCGCAGTGCGTCATATCGTAAGTTCTCTCGATGCGAACCAGCCCGTCACGAGCGTGCACATGATGGACAGTATGGTCGCTGGCGCCCTCGCGCAGCGCAGGCTCGACATGGTGCTTCTCGCCGTCTTTGCCGCGGTTGCCGTCCTGCTTGCCGCGATCGGCATCTATGGCGTGATGGCCTACGCTGTTTCGCAGCGAACGCACGAAATCGGTGTGCGCATGGCTCTTGGCGCCGCGCCCGGCAACGTTTTGAAAATGATTGTATGGGAAGCCCTGCGCCTCGCTGGAATCGGACTGCTCCTCGGTCTCGTCGCTTCTGTTGTGCTGACGCGCTATCTGCAGAACCAGATCTTCGGCGTCCAGCTTTACGGAATCCATAACCTCGATCCCGTAACATTCATTGGCGTTCCTGTTTTGATCCTGATCGTCGCCGTGCTCGCCGCTTATTTCCCCGCGCGCCGCGCGACCACGATCGATCCTCTCGTCGCGCTGCGCTACGAATAGCCGGTTCCGTTCCTCGGCGCCACGCCTCCTCTCCTCGCGCGAGCGTTGGTGCGGCAAATCGCGATAGAATCTCCCGGGATCTCCAACATGATTCCGCAGCAGGCAAATCGAACCAGAATCCTCGTGGCCGACGATCAGCCAGACATCCGGGAGGCTCTCCGTCGTCTGTTGAAGGGCGAAGGCTTCGAAACCGAAACGGTCTCCTCTCCCGCCGCCGTGCTTTCCGCTCTCGACGCGCGCGAATTCGACGCCTTGTTAATGGACCTGAATTACGCCCGCGACACCACGTCCGGCC
>JBJKQB010000420.1:0-3561 GCA_046705825.1 Candidatus Acidiferrales bacterium | reverse complement strand
CAGTCGTTGAGCAAATTGTGCGGGAAATTGCGGCGCGGAGATATGGCGCGGTTTGTGGACGAAATGACAATGGAGGATTTGGAGGACGAGGAGTGAGGACCGCAGGCGTGATTCGGAAGTGAGATTCCTGCGTGCGATCAAGATCCCACCGTTCGCAAAATGCGCGAACGATGTGGCCTGCCTGCGGCAGACAGGCACCCTCCGCCTGTGGAGTTGTCGGTGATCTCTTGCGATCGCGTTGAAGCTTCCGGTTTGACGCAGTGGTGATTCGCCCAGAAACTTTGGGGCAGCCGGCCCCGCGCAACGTCAAAAGCCCCACGCTCAAAAACCGAGCATGGGGCACCCACAACTTCAGCTCCAGCGGGAGCCGAGCGACGACACGCGCAGCGATGGCGTTCCGGGAGTACAATGGCGGCGGGAACGCAGGCGGTCGAACACATCAAGACGGAGACGGGCAAATGCTGCGGCGCATCGCGATCGTGATTGTGCTGATGGGAGCTTCCTTCGGAGGCGGATATTGGTACGAGCACGCGCAGTACTCGGCGGCCGAAAAGAGGGCGAACGCGCTTTCGGCGCAACTCTCGGAGGCGAACGCTACCGTCGCGCTATACCATCTGCAAGAGGAGCTGTTTACCCTGGTGCAGGATACTGCGAACCAGAATTACGGCAATGCCGCAGCGCTCTCGACCAAGTTCTTCGATGACGTGCGCGCGCAGATCGCGCAAACGAGAGACCCAAACATCCGATCCGCTTTGCAATCCATCCAGGATCAACGCGACGCAGTGACCGCCGGGCTGGCCAAAGCCGATCCGAAGGTGCACGATCTGCTCGCCCACTTGCTCGACAATTTCCGCACAATTCTCGCTCAAGCGCACTCCGGCCAGCCGGCATAACAGGCAACAGAGAAGAGAATTCCCGCCGCAGCGCCACGCCTGCTACACAAAAGCGGATAGGCCTGCGGACAGAAGCAGCGCCGGCATTCCAGCGCATCGCGTGTGCTACACGGGCCGGCGGCAAGAAAGAGTCTTCGCTTCGCCTGCTGGAAGGGCAAGCTCAGAATCAGAAACGAACGCTTCGGAATGACAACAGCGGAGTAACGGCTACGGGCGCCAATCGAAGAAGCGGAGCGAAAGTCCGTGGGCGGCTGTCGACGAATCGTTCGCTCTTGTTACCGACGAGACTTTCCCTTTTGTGAGCGGCGAGTCCTTCACTTGCGCTGACGGCGAGATATTCGCTTCCGCGTCAGATGAGGCTGTCGCTTCGGCGACGAGGGCGCCGGCGTAATCCTCTTTCGGCTGGAACGAGCGCAACTGCCAGCGCGACGCGTCGCCGGCACGCAAGCGTTCGGGCCGGCCGGGCGTAAGCGAAACGGAAAAGCTGGCGAGCGGAATTTGCAGGCCCTGGCTGCGCGCCTTGATGTAGGCCTCCTTGCGCGTCCAGCAGAGAAAAAAGGCTTCGGCGCGCGTTTCGGGTGGGAGCGACATCAGCTCCGCAACTTCGTCGCGCGAAAAATAGTGTTTGGCGATTTCTTCGCCGCCGAAATCGCTGCGGATCAGCTCGACGTCGATGCCCAACTCGCGGTCGAGAGCAAACGCGAAGGCGGCGAGGCCGTGCGAATGCGAGGCGTTGAAGCGAATGCGGGATGGCGTGCCGGCGCGGTCGAATGGCGACGAATCCGCTGCGCGCAACGACGGCTTGCCCTGTGGCCCGTAGTCGAAATCGATCTTTGCGGGCGCGCATCCGATATACGCGGCGAGCAGCTCGCGCAGGATGCCGCGCGCAACGATGAAGCGGTCGCGGTCGCGCTGGAAGACGAAGCGTTCGGCGCGCGCTTTTTCCGCAGGATCGAGCAGCGCGTGCAGGCGCGATAGGACCGGCGGGTCGACCGCTTGCGAAGCGCGCCAGACGTGGACTTCGCCGGGCGCGAGCGGCGGGACGGGCGAATCCCGAAGGGAGCCGGCGGAGATGGTGTGCCAGATTTCAGGCGTCATGATTGTGCGGCGCGCACGCGTGCGATGATAGCGCAAGCGCAGCAGGTTTTGCGCGAGTCGCGGTGGACAGAGATGCCCCGGCGGCGTCCTTGACCGGTTGCGCGGGCGCTTGCTACTTTCGTTGACTTGTTTGCACGCCGCGGTCTCACACGATGACGACGAAATTACTTTCGGTGACGAATCTGAGTGTCGCGTTCGGCAGCCGCGCCGCAATCCAGGACGTCAGCTTCGAAATTGAGGCGGGCGACTGCCTGGCGATCATCGGGCCGAACGGCGCGGGAAAAACGGTCCTGTTGAAATCGCTGATGGGACTGCTGCCGCACAGCGGAGAAATTCGCTGGAGCGCGATCGCGCGGCTGGGATACGTCCCGCAGAAAGTGGCGGCGGACTGGCAATTGCCGCTGCGCGTGCGCGACATTCTGAGCGCGAAGCTGCGAACGCTGAAGCTGCCGGCGGAGGATTTGCACGGTGTGTGCGGGCTGGTGGGGATCGCGCCGGAAGTGTTGAATGCAACGATCGGCAGCTTGTCGGGAGGGCAGTTTCAGAAGGCGCTGATCGCGTTCGCGCTGCTGGGCAATCCCAACGTGGTGCTGTTTGACGAGCCGACGGCCAGCCTCGACGAGCTGACGGAAAATCGCATTTACGATTTGTTGCATTCGTTGCAGCAGGAGAAAGGCATTACCATGCTGCTGGTGTCGCATGACTTGAGCGTCGTTTATCACTACGCGACGAAGGTGCTGTGCCTCAGCAAGGGCGTGACGTGCATGGGACCGCCGCAGGAAATCCTGACACCGGAACGGCTAGGCGAGCTGTACGGAGCGCCGCCGAAATATTATCGTCATGCCGAAGGGCACGCGCACGGCGGGTTCGGACCGTCGAAATGAGCGCCGAGGCGTTCACGATTTCTCTTGCGCTGCTGTTCGCGCTGGCGGCGGGTCTGGTTGGCTCGTTCGCGCTGATGAAGCGCATGCTGCTGGCGAGCGACGTGATTTCGCACCTGGCGCTGCCGGGCCTCGGTATTGCGTTCCTGCTGAAATTCGAGCCGATTGCGGGCGGCGCGGCGACGCTGTTGCTGGGAACGCTGCTCGTCTGGCGGTTGCAGAAGGGAACGGGGCTGGCGACGGACGCGGCGATTGGAGTCGTATTCGCGGCAGCGCTGGCGATTGGCGCGGTGATCACGCCGCACGAGGATCTGGTCGAGGCGCTGTTCGGGAATTTCCGGCCGCTTTCGGCGGCAGGATTTGTGCTTGGTCTGGCGGGCGTTATTTTTGTGATTGGCGGCGTGCTGCACTATAAGGACCGGCTCACGCTGTCGCTGTTCGCTCCGGATCTGGGCGCGGTGACTGGGATCAACGTGGACAGGCTCGATCTTGGGTTTCTGCTGGTCTTCAGCCTGACGGTGCTGATCGGGCTGCGA
The DNA here is from genome assembly GCA_046705825.1 of Candidatus Acidiferrales bacterium. Taxonomy (GTDB): domain Bacteria; phylum Acidobacteriota; class Terriglobia; order Acidiferrales; family UBA7541; genus Palsa-295. Next base: position 153 of record JBJKQB010000420.1, on the reverse strand, counting down.
TTCATGGGAGCGCTGCTCTCGAGCGCTTTGATTATTCTTCCGGCGGCGACGGCGCGGCGGGTGACGGACCGGCTGTCGCAATTCATCGCTGTGTCGATGATCGTCAGCGCGGTGTCGGTCGGCGTGGGGTTCTTGATCAGCACGGAGCTGTTT
>JBJKQB010000419.1:0-2589 GCA_046705825.1 Candidatus Acidiferrales bacterium | reverse complement strand
GCAGCGACCACCGGCTGGCAACCACAATCTGTCGACCGTCTTTCCGCGTGTGCCCCAGTTCCCCTTCCCATTCGCGCGCTCCCGTGATCCATCGCTGGATGTCTTCCCGCGCGGTCGGAAATACCGTCTTGAGGAGATCCTGCGAGATCTGGCCCACCGCTTCCTCAGCGGAAAACCCGTACGTGTCGCTGGCGCCCCGGCTCCAGAAAGCGATGCGGCCATCGAAACCTCGCAGGATGATGGCGTCGTGTGCCAAGTCCAGCAGCGCAGCCTGCTCGCGCTCTTTCTGCTCGGCGCGCTTGCGCTCCGTGACATCGCGTGCCGCCGCAAACACGCCCTGCACTTCTCCCGCCTCGTTGCGATAGACGCTGGCGTTGTACAGCACATCCGTAATCCGGCCCGAACTGTGCCGAATGGCCAGCGGATAGTCCCGGACAGAACTCTGTTCGAAGACCCGCTGGTAGCCCTCCCGCGCTTTGTCGGGTTCGGTGAAGTAATCGGAGAAATCGCTTCCGATCAATTTCTCGCGCGAAACGCCGGTCACCGCTTCGGTGGACTCGTTCACATCGGTGATCTTTCCCTCGCTGCTGATGGTCACCAGCGGATCGGGGCTGGCCTCGATCAGGCGCCTCGCGTACAGTGACGCCGTGCGCAAACCCTCTTCCGCCCGCCTCTGCTCCGTGACGTCAATGCCCATCTCCAGAATCAGGCGCGCCCCCTCCGTATCCGTGAACGGGAAATCGTAGATGTCGTAGTGGCGCCCATCCGGGCCGGTCCACTTCCAGTTCACCGGCCCTCCGGTTTTCAAGACTTCGTATGTGTTGCACACCTCGCAGGGCTCGCTGCGATTAAACAAGAACTCATAGCAGTGCCGCCCGCGCGACTCCCCAAAACGCTGGCGGAACTCGCGGTTGGCAAAGGCCACGTGATAGTCTGGCGTCAAAAGCACAACATACGGCGGCAAGTTATCCAGAATCTTTCCGAATTTCTGCCGTTCCGCGCCTGCCGCTGTCTCTGCTCTCTTCCGTTGAGCGTCCGCCGCATCCAACGACTTTGCGTAAGACCATATCAGCCACGCCATAACCACCATCAAGGACCAGGACAGCAGGACCGGCCCCATTTCGGGCGCGAAGTACCCCTTTCTTTCGATCGCCAAACCGAGCCAGCCGAGCAGCACCGGAATGCCGACCAACCAGGGCAACAGCTTCCGCAGCATGACCCCGCCTTGCGTGCTTGTGGTGGCGATGCCCATCAACCCGCGGTCCGGCCGTGCCGCCAAAACGCCCGCGCATAAGGCCAGGAACCCTATTGTTGTTGGAACCGCCGTGCGCGTGAGGGCAGCTAGTCCCGAGAACGTAACGGTGCCGAACGCGTATTCGAGGCCCGGTATGACCGAGGCTGCCAGTGCGATCACACCCAGGATCTGAGAGGCCCAAACGCGCCAGCTACTGCGGGGACTCGCGAGCAGCAGTGCAGCACCGATCAGGACAAGAGTGAACGCGGCGAGCGGCACCATGCGTCCTGGCGAAAATGTCCCGATAGCGCCCGGGCCCTCGTTGAACAGTAGGACATCGATGCCCAAATTGAGCCGGAAGACGTACTCGATCAGGCTGAGCGCGCCGATCAGGGTCCCCATCAGCGCACATGCCTGGCCAAATCTCCTCCGGAACCTGCCGGCCGATTCCGAACAGGCGCACAAGAGAGCGGTGCCGCAAAGCACGAACGCCACAGCCGTGTTTGCCTTCATCGATATCTGGTTCGGAACGCCCGACTCGAGGATTTTGATTCCGAATACCCACCCGGCAAGCGCGGTAATACCAATCAAAATCACCGCGGTCCCGGCGACTTTCGACGCCGTCTGAAAACGCACAACGACTCGTGTGTCCGACGTGACTGGCGCCGCATCGTCTGAAGACATAACGCCTCTTCAAAGCAGACTATCCGTGGTTGATCGGTTGGAAGGGGGGACACTACGCCACAAGAGAGGGATTACTGATCTGGCGCTGGTTACAGGCTAAGAAGGTGCGTCCATAGTGTCAATCGAATTCCGATTGCGGGCTCGTAGGTTCGGAGCGCTTTCTGTGCCTATTCAGTCAATTTTTGTGACGCAGATCACAAAAATTGCGCGCGTCCCTCATCTTCGCCATTGAGCGGAGAGCGACTGTTGCCGCATCGTTTCTCTGGCGCAGGCGAGCCCAGGGGCCTGGGTGCGGTCGGGCCAGGCGGCGGGCGGCGCAGGCTGCTAACGCCGGGACGCGAAAAATTCCCGCAGAAGCGCCGCGGCTTGGTCCTTCATCACCCCGGGCGTGACTTCGACGCGATGATTGAGTCGAGCGTCCTCCAGGATCGTGAAGCAGGAGCGAACGGCGCCGGCCTTCGGGTCATCCGCGCCCTACACAAGCCGGGCGACGCGGGCTTGAATCATCGCGCCCGCGCACATGGCGCACCGCTCGATCGTCACGTACAGCAGCGCGTCGAGCAGGCGGTAGTTGCCCACCGTGGCGGCGGCCTCGCGCAACGCCACCATTTCCGCATGGGCCGTGGGATCGCAGTCCACAATGGTGCGGTTGCCCGCGCGCGCTACAATAC
>JBJKQB010000418.1:0-6099 GCA_046705825.1 Candidatus Acidiferrales bacterium | reverse complement strand
CTCCGAAAGTTTGTGGCGCAGCATGAGAATACGCAAATCCTTCTGCGCGAGGAAACTCGGGCCGGGAAAACTCGTACGGCGTCCATGACCCTTCGTCCCGACATGCCGGCTATTCTCGACCTTATCGAATCCGCAGATCAGGTCTCTATTGCAGGGCAGTGGTACACCAAAAAGGACTTCCGAAAACTCTTTCTTGGCGGATCCGTATCCACGCCTAAAGGCACCGCTACCGCGTCCCTCGACTAGTTCACACCGACCCTCAGTCCGGGAGTGCGCTGTGAACGTTCACACAGTTCGACGAAGCTTCCTGTTCACGTGAATCTAGACGGTTTCCCTTCATTGCATGTAGTTATAAAAGCGAACGCGCCGACCGCCAAGTCGGCGCGCCGCAAATTCGCTCGCTTCGTCTGGACGGCGGCGAGCTTGAGGAGTTAAATGCGTACCCTAATTGGGAACGCCTCGTGTAGTCAAGAGTTTGAACCTCACTCCGAATTCTCCCCTGGTCTGGAATCCCTGATTGCTGATTTGCGCTCGCTTCGCGATGCAATGATTGCTAAAGACCGGCATCGCCGCTCCGCGATTCTCGCGGGTCAGCTCGTGCTGCTCGCTCGTGAATACCAGCGGGGCCGGCGTCCGAGTGAACGCACTCTCAGGCGGTTTTTCTCGTTCGTGACGCGGGAACTGGCGATATGAGAGGCAAACACCTGAATTCGGGGATTCGAGGCGGGCTATGGGACCGCAAGCACTACGAGCGTATGGGCAACGCGATCTGGCTGTTTGGATGGCTGGTGCTGGTGCATCGCCAAACCACGCAGAAATTGAGCTACGGGGCCGTGTTGCGCTGGAAGCCGCTGACCTATGACGACATCGCGGAGGACACGGGGTACGAAGTACGAACCATACGGAAGTGGATGCGACTGCTGGTCAGCGAGAGCTATGTGGCGGTGCGATACACGACGTACAAGCGAATGATGATCACCGTGTTGAACGCGAAGAAGTTCAAGCCGGTACAGCTGGAGTTGGGGCGCGGAGATGGCAAGGCCGATGGAGATCAAAACGTCCCAGTTGGGCCGATTTCAAAACGTCCCAATCGGGACGATATTGCGTCCCAACCTGGACGATTCAAGAAAGAGCAGAGAAAGGAGCAGAGAGAGAGCATGGAAAACAAAACGGAAAGTGGGGGCCAAACGGAAGCGTTCGAAGAATGGTTAACGCGGTTGTTCGCGACGTACGGGCGCGAACCAAACGAGGATCAGGTGCTGGTCTACACGATGTGCTTGGGAGATTTGCCGGAGCGGGATCTGTCCGAAGCAATGATCGCGGCTATAAAGCGGACGGCGCGACCGTTCCCGCCGTCGCCGGGGGAGATTCTGGAAGCGCTGGAGCTGGTACGCGAGAGCAGGGGGGAGCTGCAGGCGCGGCGCCTGACCCTGGAGCAGGCGTTGGACGATGCGGGGGTGTGGCGAAGGTTGACGCTGGACGAGGCGTGGGAGGAGGTGGAGATGTTGTCACAGCTTCGCAGGATTTGCGGCCGGGTCACAATGCAGGGGAGCGTGGGCCGATAAATCACATTCAGGTGAAAACGGCGGATCACTTGATGCGGGAGACGGGTAATCGGGCACTGGTGGAGACACTGAAAGAGGGGTCAGCGTGGTAGCGGATCAGTTGACGCCAATGATCGCTCCCCAAAAACCCGGTTGCGGCGAAGGCGATAGGTCGTTGAAGACACGAGGTCGCAATCAGGCCCAAAACTCGGCCCGAAAACGAATCGTTTCGAAGCGGTGAGTGTTGGCTTCGCTCGCACAAATCGGACCGCAGCGGAAAAGCGATGCTGAAACTCCGGTCGTTGCGGGCATGCAGCCATATTTCAGCATTGCCGATCTTGCTGAGCGGTGGCGCGTGTCGCGTTCGGCCGTGTACGGCTATCTCCGCGGCTATACCGTGCTAGACTTTGCCCCGGCGCCCGGACGCAAAGGGCACAAACTTGTCTCGGCTAAGACGGTACTCGAAATTGAGCGCGAGCGGATGAGGATCTTGCGCTGATGCTCAAAGAGCGAAAGGTCGGCAAGTGGTTTCGCATAGAGGGGCGGATCGCGGGCGCGCGAATTCGTCTGGGGCTGCGAACACAGAACCGGGACAACGCGCGGAATACTATCGCAGACATCGAACGCGCGATGGCCGAGGGGACAGGCTCGTCCTTCTGGCCGAAATTGCGGAGCCTTCTCCCTGAGAAGTCATTTGGGCGAATTGCGACGATTGGCGGGTATGAAGAACGCCCACCCCTTGCAGCTCCAACGTGGCAAGAACTGGTCACTCTGTTCGAGTTTGAGTGCGGACGACGAATCGCCCTCGGTAAGTTGAGAGCGTCAACGCTCGAGCGGTACAAATTCGAGATCAACGAGACGACCGAGTTCTTCAAAGAGCGTGGTATCGGCACGCTCGAACGAATCGACCGCGCGACCATGGAAGAGTTCAAAGTGTGGCGCATGGAGCGCATTCGGTCGCGGAGCAAACTATCTGAGGCAAAAGGCATCGTGCTCTCAGCCGCGATTCTCCATCGTGTTTTCAGTTGTGCGGTCGAGAACGAAATGATCGTGAAAAACCCCGTCAGGCTCGAAGGGCGTCCGGGCGACAAGCCGGAACGCGGCTCGCAGCCGTTCAAGCCTGATGAGATTCGCAAACTCCGTGAGCACGCCGCGCCGGATGCGCTGGCGTTTGCCCTGTTGCGGCGAACGGGGCTGCGCGGTTCTGATGCGGTCGCACTCACCTGGGCGGACGTCGATTTCGAGGCCAAAGAAATCGTTCGCGTCACGCAAAAGCGCGGAAAGCGGGTGGTCATTCCTATTCAAACCGAACTTCTGTTCGTACTCGAATCCGAACGCGAGAAGAGAAATCCGCAACCGTGGGACCGGGTTTTGCTCAACCCCGAAACCGGCTTACCGCTAACGCGGCCCCGGCTTTATGAGCGAATGATGGCCCTGGGCCGGCGCGCGGGAGTGGCGAATTCAAATCCGCATCGGTTCCGGGACACACTTGCGGTGGAGTTACTCTGTGAGGGTGCCACTCCCTACGACGTGGCGAAGGTTCTGGGGGACACGATCGACACTGTCGAGAAGCACTATGCGCCATTCGTTCCGGAGCTACGGGAGCGCGTGCGGCGGATCATGGAATCGGTACCAGACAGCGGAAACGTGGGCACGATTTGGGCACGATCCTCGACAAAAAGGCAGCAAGTACAGTAAAATCAGCGGGTGAGTCTGTAAGCCGGATTCTGTCGCCGCGCGCGCTCCGCTGCGCCGATTTTCATCCGCGCAACTTCACACGCGCCGCGTAGCGATCATTCCTCTAGGTCCCGGATCGCTCCGGGACTCCAGCAGCCTACCCGAGGGTTGCAGCCGCGCTCTTCCGAGCGCTTCGCCTGCGTTCGCCCAGGACGTTCGCAGGCTGGCATTCGGGCCGGGCCAGCCCTCCCCTCCTATTTGGCCTTGCTCCACGCGGGGTTTTCCGTGCCTCGCATGTTGCCACGCGAGCGGTGGGCTCTTACCCCACCTTTTCACCCTTGCCTGATGGGCTCGACCGGTAGAGGCGGACCCTCGGTCTTACCTCGGGCCTGCCGCAGAGGTCTTGGCTCACCGGCGGTCTATTTTCTGTGGCACTTTCCGTGGCCGCGCCGCAAAGCGCGCTTGCGCTCGCTTCCCAGCGCAACCCCCTGGCGTTACCAGGCGCGTTGCCCTTTACCCCGAGGCTCCCGCAGGAGCCGCAGGGTTTACCCGGACTCGCCTCAGCGAATCCAAGTCCCCGAGCCTCATGGCTCGAGCTTTTGGAGTCCGGACTTTCCTCCCGCTCGCCCTTCCTCCCGCTTGCGCAGGTTTCAGGACAAGCCGGCGATCGCTCGACTCACCCGCTCCCATCATTATACCTCGGATGCGCCGGCCCTCTCCGTTCGCGAAACTTCGCTGTGTCTGTCGGCGCGCAATCGGCGCAATCAGCCTGCGCAGCGCCCGGCGCGCGCTCGCAGCTCCATCTTTACTTCGGCTTGCCCACCGGTTTCGCTGCATCCCGCCCCGCCACCGTGGTCCATTCGCGGACGTGCCAGCGCTTCACGACTCCGCTGGTTACGTACGGATCGGCCTTCGCGAACTTCTCCGCCACCTCTGCCGATTCACCCTGGAACAGCAGCACCGCGCCATCAACCGGACTGGCCAGCGCGCCGGCGAGCACCAGTTCGCCTCGATTGCTGGCCTGCCAGGCCTTCCCCAAATGCGCCTCGCGGAATTCTCCGCGCCGTGACACGTAATCCTCTCCTACTTCGTAGAACAGCAAGTAGTGCATCTCCGCCTCGCTTCCCGCTCGCCTGCTGCACCCGTATTCTGCCACGCTTCCGGACGCGACGCGCCGCTCCGCACTTGCCATCCCTTACGCGCGGGCACAATATGAAATGTCGCCCGTCTCTTGCCGTGCGCAAGGGCCGGACGCTGCTATGACCGACGACGCCATTACGCTTTCCGCGCGCTCGCGCTTTCGCACAGCCTTCATCGTGGCGGTCCTCGCCGACGCGGTTCAAATCATCGTGTTTCCTCTGTTCGCGGAAGGCGCCTTCTCCGGAGCCGATGACGTCCTCGATTTCGTGATCGCGGCCATTCTGATCCCGCTGCTCGGCTGGCACTGGGAATTTCTACCTACGATTGCCGCCAAGCTCGTTCCCGGCGTCGATCTGGTCCCGTTCTGGACCATTGCCGTCGTCAACGTCTACCGCAAGTGGAAGCAATCCCAGCGCGACTCCACCATCGACATCCCTTCGCCTCCCACCACCGCCTAGCACCCCTCTGTCTTTGCACCTTTCCGAATTTCGAATTTCGCGTTGCGAATTTCGCGCTTCTTTCTGCCTACGATTGCCGCCAAGCTCGTTCCAGGCGTCGATCTGGTCCCCTTCTGGACCATTGCTGTCGTCAACGTCTACCGCAAGTGGAAGCAATCCCAGCGCGACTCCACCATCGACATTCCTTCCCCCCGCCGGCGCCTAGCGCCCTCTGTCTTTGCACCTTTCCGAATTTCGAATTTCGCGTTTCTAATTTCGCGCTCCCGCCACTGGTCACTGGATCTTCAGAATTCCCGCGCAGGTCCAATGATTGATCATGCCGTTCTGTATGGCCCATTCGGCCATGCGTATGGCATCCGCGCGATTGTCCGGATTGCCCGACAGCCCGGACATCGCCTCCCACTCATCCCAATCCTGAAATTGCAGAATTCCATACGACATTTTCCCGTTCGAGTCGATGCGGTTGATCGTCCGCCCCATGCTTTCGCAAGGAATCAGGTGCTCGATAGCCAGGTCGGCGGTCGCGCGATCGGTCGCCATGCCCGCTCCCAGCTTTCCTTCTCGCCAATACGGCCGGCTGTCGTAGCGCCGCGCCAGAAACATCGCGCGCGCGTAGATGCGGTTCGCCCCGCGCGGATCGCTTTCGTACTCCTGCCGGTAGCGCGCAAACAATGCGCGCTCCCGCCCCGCGCGATCGATCGACTCAAACCCAAAACCAGGCCACCGCTCCACCGCGCGCGCTTCCACAACTTTGCTCGCTGCATGGCCCACGTCCTTCCGCGACATGTAGAAAATCAGCACCGGCGTCAGCACCAGCACGGCCAGCACACGCCGCCCCGCGGACGCACCGTTCGAGCCCGGCGCCGTCCCGCCTCGAACCGCGCCTGGAGCCCTGCCGCGGTCGCGGCCTGCTCTCGTCCGCGCGTCGTTTTGAGCGCAGCGTCCGCCGGCACGCGCACTCACAGGGTCTCTCGGCACTCCGGCGCGACGCGTTCGCTGCGGCATTGGCGGACTCCTTCGGCAGGTTCTGAGTGGTCCAGCAGGCACCCCCACTATAGGCGAACAAAAAGCGAAATGTCAAGAAGAAAGGCTACTGTCCCGGCAAAACCTCGGATTACGGGCCTTCTCTTCTAACCACTGCCACTCGTTTACCCTGAGGACGGTGGGGCTTTTCGCCTTTGCGAATTTCGAATTTCGCGTTTCGAGTTTCGGCCTTCTCTTCTAACCACTCGTTACCCTGAGGCCGACACTCAATCGCCCGGCAATCTCACCAACTCAAC
>JBJKQB010000417.1:0-5544 GCA_046705825.1 Candidatus Acidiferrales bacterium | reverse complement strand
GCTTTACGAACAGGCTCTGAAGCAGGCCATCAAGCTCGATCGCATCCCGCGTTCGAAAAAGCGCCCGTACTTCCCTGCGCGGATCGCGCTGGCCCGCACGCGCGTGCAGATGTCGCTGCTGGTGCGCGAAATCGATTACAACCCGTTCGAGAAGAAGCGCCTCATCGACAAGATTCGCCAGACCGTCGAGCGCGTCCAGTTCCTCGAGCGCGAAATCGCCAAGCTGGACCGCCGCGTGGAAGCGTCCAAGGCCGAGGTGCAAGCCGAAGCCCGCAAAGAATTGAGAGCGCGCCGCCAGGAACTGGAAGAGATCGAGCACGCCATCGAAGTCAGCCCGACCGAGCTGAAGCGCGCCATCCAGGTGATCGTGCGCGGCGAAGTCGAAGCCGAGCAGGCCAAGAAGGAATTGATCGAGGCCAACCTGCGCTTGGTCGTTTCCATCGCCAAGAAATACACGAACCGCGGGCTGCAGTTCCTCGACCTGATCCAGGAAGGCAACATCGGCCTGATGAAGGCGGTCGACAAATTTGAATGGCGCCGCGGGTACAAGTTCTCGACCTACGCCACTTGGTGGATTCGCCAGGCGATCACGCGCGCGATCGCGGACCAGGCGCGCACCATCCGCATCCCGGTGCACATGATCGAGACCATCAATAAGCTGGTGCGCACGCAGCGCCAGTTGGTGCAGGAACTCGGCCGCGAGCCCACTTCGGAAGAAATCGCCAAGCGTATGGACATTCCCGTCGCGAAGGTGCGCAAGATCCTGAAAATCGCGCAGGAACCCATTTCGCTGGAGACGCCGATTGGCGAGGAAGAAGATTCGCACTTGGGCGACTTCATCGAGGACAAGGCCGTGGTGTCGCCCTCCGACGCGGTGATCAACCTCAGCCTGAAGGAACAAACTTCTTCCGTGCTGAAGACGCTCACCCCGCGCGAAGAGAAAGTCATCAAGATGCGCTTCGGCCTGGATGACGGCAGCGAGCACACGCTCGAAGAAGTCGGGCAATCCTTTGCGGTGACCCGCGAGCGCATCCGCCAGATCGAAGCCAAAGCGCTGCGCAAGCTGCGCCATCCCTCGCGCTCGCGCAAGCTCCGCGCCTTCCTCGAAGGCACGGCAGGCGAATACTAGTTCAGTCGCGCCGGCGTATCGCCGGCGTTTTCTGCATTCGATGTGGCGTCCCGGTTTCGTCTGTTGATCTTGCCGCCTCCGCGCCGCGCAAAAACTGTTGATCCCCTTCGAGCGACCTGAGAAGATTCGCGGGCCATGCGAACCGTCCTCCGTGTGTGCGGGGAAGAACTCATCAAGGCTGCGCGAGCGCTGGTTTCTGCCTACCGGGCGCTCGAGGAAATCGACGCGCGCACGATGGCAATTCTGATTGCGCTTCTCGGCCGCACGAAGTAGCCGCGCGGGCTCGTTTCGCGAACTCGCGATCGATTCTGTTTGACCGCGCCGCGCAACGAAACGTGCTTTCGAACAAACCCGTCGTCCATCCGATCGCAGTTCCCTTGACACTGCGCAGGGCCGTCCGTAGCATCGAATGTACACTCGGGATGTGACCGGACCTCATCTAGCAAACGTGCCGGTGTAGCTCAGAGGTAGAGCGAGGGTCTCATAATCCCTAGGTCGCTGGTTCGAGTCCAGCCGCCGGCACCATCTTTATTTCGATCGATTTGGAGGAGTTCTGATGAGCTTGAGGTCCGAAGTTGGCTGTTCCCGAAAGGCGCCCCACCGGCTCCCGCGCACGATGTGACCACCCCCTAACCTTGCCATCTGACGTTCGCAGACCTGCGGCACAACGCCATTGCTATTGCGGCGCTTTCCATGTACGCTTTTTCCATGGCAAACGGCCTCAGGACGGCTCCGTGCTGTTGTTGTATGTGCTGCGCACACGTGTCCTCTGGCACCGGGAGGCTAGTGATCTAGGCATCGCTTTCTAGCCGGGAATTTCGAAGCCCCACCGCCAGAGGTTGCGCTGGCTGGTGGGTTTTTCATTTTGGGGCGGGTTTTTCGCCGGTTTTTCAATTTCAAAAGCGAGTGAGGAGGAAAAACAGCAATGGCTGAATACAAGCATCCGGAAGTACTGGTTTCCACGCAGTGGGCCGCCGAGCATCTGAACGATCCGAAGGTTCGCTTCGTCGAAGTCGACGTCGATACCTCGGCATACGACCAGGGCCACATCCCCGGCGCGGTGGGCTGGAACTGGCAGTCCCAGCTCCAGGACAATGTGCGCCGCGACTTGATCGACAAGGCCACCCTCGAGTCGCTCCTCGGGCAGTCCGGCATCTCCAACGACGCCACCGTGATCCTCTACGGCGACAACAACAATTGGTTCGCGGCTTACGCCTTCTGGCAGCTCAAGTATTACGGCCACAAGGACGTCCGGCTGATCAACGGCGGCCGCAAGAAGTGGATCGAGGAAAAGCGTACCCTGACGACCGATGCACCCAGGGTCACGCCCACCACCTACCGCGCCACCGGTCCCGACGAGTCTCTTCGCGCGCGAAAAGAGCAGATCTTCGCCGCCATCGAGAAGCGCGACGGCGCGCAGCTGGTTGACGTCCGCTCCGTCGACGAGTTCACCGGCAAGATCATCGCTCCTCCGGGCATGACCGAAACCGCTCAGCGCGCCGGGCACATCCCGGGCGCCGCCAACATCCCCTGGTCGCAAGCCGCCGCCGAGGACGGCACTTTCAAGTCCGCCGATGCCCTCAAGCAGCTCTATGACTCGAAGGGCGTCACCGGCGGAGGCGAGGTGATTGCCTATTGCCGCATCGGCGAGCGCAGCTCGCACACTTGGTTCGTCCTGAAGTACCTGCTCGGCTATGACAACGTGAAGAATTACGACGGCTCATGGACCGAGTGGGGCAATCTGGTCGGCGCGCCCATCGAAAAGGGCGTGGCTGCCGCCGCACGCTAGCGCGCTTGTCGCCTTACGTGCCGCCAGGGGGAGAGGCGTCCTGGGCGCCTCTCCTCTTCATTCTCTGCTGTTCACATCTGCAGCGCGCGACAACCGGCACTTCACATCGCCCCTCTCCTCTGCTTTGCCCGTCGGATGTCATCCCTGCCCGCTCATCCTGAGCCCGGCGGTTTTGGCCGGGCGAAGGATCTCTCCTTGCCTTTGGCGCGTACTGCCATGCGACCGCAGCGAAGGACCTCTCTTCAAGTTTCCCCGCCGGCGCCGGCCGAACCCGCTCATTGACTCATTGACCCCGGTCGGCCGCCCTGCGCGCGATTCCTTGGTCCGCAAACGCTATCCTGTTGGCAGAGCCTCGATCCGTGTTCTCCGCCTACATCCTCGGCCCGTTTGCCGCGCTGCTGCCGCGCCGCTGGCGCGGCAGGATCTTTCCCTCTGCGCCGGAGCAATTAGCCCGCACCGCCATCCTTTCCGGCATTCTCGAGACGGTCCTCGCGCTTGCTGGCTTGGTTGTGTGGTACTCGATTTACGTCACGCTCGCGAGCCATGTGGCCGCGCATTCCACCGCCCCTGTGCCGGACGCAGCAGCTCCCCGAATCGGCATGTTCGCCTACATCTGGTTCTGGCTGAATCCGATCACCTGGCTCGTCGCTTACTTTGTCCTGGAGGGTGTGGTGCGATACCTGGCCGCGCTCGCCACGGGCGAAGTCTACGGAATGCTGGCGTTTTACGTTGTGGATTCCGCCTGGCGCCACCTCCGCCAGCCCGCGCGCCGCCCCGAACCCCCGCTCGTCGCGGACGAACTCACCCGCGGCGACGCGGCTTGCGACTTGAAAATCGCTTCTTGCCGCTCCAAGCCGGACTGGAAATATCCCTTCGCCATTCGCTACGCGGGAAGCTATTTCCAGGTGATCGCTGGCGTGGACTTGGGCGTCGGGCCTCGCCCGCACGTCTATTCGCTGCGCCGTCTGCCGCCCGGAGAAGTCGCCCGCGGCCTGAAGGAATACCAGCCGGATGACATCCTGAACAGGGTCCCTCGGGTGTCATCTTGAGCGTAGCGAAGGACCTCTCTCTGCCTTTGGTGGGTGTTGATGCGAAGTTCGATGCTGATTGCTGAGACGGGACCTGCGCCCGGCCCTCACGGGTCAAGATACTCGGTCTTTCCCGCCGCGATTTCGTTCTTCACCACCGCCAGCGCCTGCTGCGGAGGCCCAACTAGACGATAGTGGCTGGACTCCACCACCTGGTGCACTTCAAACACGAACAGGAATTTCCGCCCGCTGAAGTCGTACTGATACCGCCGCGGCAGCCAGATCCCCGGCGCCACCGGCGCCTGATCGAAGGAGAAAACTCCTCCGCGGTACAATTTGCCCAGAATTCCGGCGCCCACCGAAATATCGCGGACGCAGTGCGCTTCCGCGTGCACGATCTGGTTCGCGTCGTGGTCGACCCACACCTTCGCCGTGAAATGCGTCAGCGCCTCCTGCAGCATCGAGTGCGGGTGGAATTTGGGATTCGGGGTCAGCGTGAACACGTCGCAATGGTGCCCGTCGATGCTTGCCGTCCCCGCCCATTTGGGAACGAACGCGGACCTCGCCGCGTCCACCAGCGCCGCACGGTCGCGCCGCTTCTTTTCGAACTTCGCCTCGGCGGTCTGCTCCCTGGGGTCGTTCGGGTTGAGCGCCAACTCCAGAACACGCTGCCAGTCCTGCAAGCGGCGCCGATAGTCGGCCGCATCGGTGACCTTCCCATCCTGTCGCAACAGAATCTTCAGCGAGCCCGTGCCGGTGGGCACCACCCGGAAGATCTTCTCCTCCAGGACTTGCGGATTCGCGCCGCCCGAGCGGTCAATCTGCTTTTCCACGAATTCGTATTGCTGGCTGGCCCTATCGTCGGCGTGCTGGTGGGCGATCAACTCTTCGGCGCGAGCCTGCAACTCGGCGGTGGACGGCGCCTGCTCCTGGCTCGCAACCTGCTGAGCGGATCTACTGGCGTGCTCCCCGACGGCATGCCGGATACGGTTGCCCGAACCCTGAGCCAGCGGGATACCGAGGACACAGAGGCTCATGACCCCGGCGAAGACCGGAATGGCGAACTGGCGCTGCATTACACCCTCGTAAGTCAGATTCCTAGGGCCGGGTGACGGTTGCAAGGCTGATTCTAGCCCGTATAGGACGCTTTTTGACCTGTCCTTCGGTACAGGTCCTCTGGCCGTTAACTCCCTGTATCCAAAGGAGAAACACGCCAAACGGCGGCACATCAAGAATCGTTCCTGGGATCGCTGCGGCGCGTCTTCGCCCGTATCCGAGCGCATCGCAGGAAACCAGGGAGCTCAGGGCTTGCCCCCCGCATGCTTGACTCTGGACTCTTCTCCAGGGTGTAGCATCGGTTTGTAAATCGGTCTAAGGAGTGGTTTCATGAACGGACCAACAAAAGTTGCCGAAGCGTGCTGCACAACTCCATCAGCGATGCGTTTCTGGCTGGAGATATTTTTCGCCGCGCTCGCGCCTCTCATCGTCATCGCAATCTTCTGGCACCCGCTTTCCGCTGCGGCAGGAGCATTTGCCGCCGGGATCGCCTGCCTCGCAAACTGGCTCAAGAATCGGACCTATCACTGGGGCATTTCCCG
>JBJKQB010000416.1:0-3400 GCA_046705825.1 Candidatus Acidiferrales bacterium | reverse complement strand
CTTCGGCACGAGTTTATGCACGCGCACCACGAGCACGTCTTCGTAGTGCGAACGATTGAAAATTCCGATTTCGCCGTGTTCGGGGACAGCTTTGTGGATGCGCCAAAGAAAGTCGTGGGCTGCTTCGTCGGCGGTCGGCACCTTGAATGATGTGACTTTGCAGCCCTGGGGATTCATGCCGGTCATGACGTGGCGGATGGTGCCGTCCTTGCCCGCCGTGTCGAGGCCCTGCAGCACGATCAGGAGAGCCTGCTTTCGTTCGGCGGCGAGGCGATATTGCAGGTTATCGACCCGCTGGATCGCCTCTTCGAGGCTGGCTTCCATCTTATGACCTTTATGCCAGCCGAGCGTCTCGTCCGGATCGTATTTCGACAGGCGCACCTTCTCTCCTGCTTTGATCATCAGGTCCTTTGAGAATTTGGCCATCTGAGGGCCTCCGCCGGCGCAACTTGCACGGCAAATGTATCAGGAAACGGTCCGCGCGGCGCAGTGGAGGCGTGCCCTACGCTGCGCGTGGGAGCAAAAAGCGCGCTTCGGGAAGTTCCAGCCTGGATTCACCCCGGCTTAACACGATTTTCATGGAGCGTTCAAGCGAGCGAAAGTATGATAGTTATTTGAGCGAGTGGCACCTCGAATGGCAACCATAACTCCCGAGATTTCAGCGGCGTCGGAAGCGGCACCGGAGAAGGCATCCGCGCAAAGCCCGTATCCGGGCGCTCTGATCGTGGTGGAGGGAACGGACGGCTCCGGCAAAAGCACGCAGCTGTATCTTCTGAAACGCTGGCTGGAGATCGGCGGCTACCGCATCCACTTCACCGAATGGAATTCGTCGCCGCTGGTGAAATCGGCGACGCGGCGCGGCAAGCAGCGGCGTCTCTTGACGGCCGTGACGTTTTCACTGCTGCATGCCGCCGACTTCGCCGACCGCTGCGAGCGCCAGATCCTGCCGTTGCTGCACGGAGGATACCTTGTGCTCGCCGACCGCTACATCTACACCGCTTTTGCGCGCGACGCCGCGCGCGGCTGCTCACCCAAATGGCTGCGCAACCTTTACAGCTTCGCGCCAGTTCCCGATCTGACGTTCTATTTCCGGGCGCCTCTCGATGTCGCGGTAAATCGCATCGTCGCCGGGCGACCGAAATTGAAATATTACGAAGCAGGCATGGACCTGGGCATTTCGCTCGACCGGCAGGAAAGCTTCCGCATGTTCCAGGAACGCATTCTGAACAACTACGACCAGATGGTGGAAACGGATCATTTTGTTTTAATGGACGGCACGCTTCCGGTGAACCGGTTACAGCGGCAAATGCGCGATCTAGTCCGCGAGCGAGTGGATCTGGCGAAGTTTGCGCCCAAGACGAAGAAAAAGAAGAAGGATGAAGCGAAATAACTCGAATTCGCGCGGGAATGCAACGCGGAAACCCGCGGCCGCCCCAAAGGGAGGCGGCAACAGCACTGGTGCGGCGCCCACGGATGTCGCTTCGCGTTTCTACGGCATTCCGCTTCCCGGCGTGAACATCGAGGAGCTGAGTGGGCCACTGATCGTGCTGGAAGGCAGCGACGGTTCCGGGCGTTCAACGCAGGTGGTGCTATTGACCGAGTGGCTGGAATCCGAAGGCTTTGCCGTACAGACGATGGGTCTGCGGCGGTCGCTTCTGGTGGCGCAGGACATCGACGGGCTGCTTGAAGAGAACGCCGTGACGCGCATGACGCTGGCCGTGATGTACGCCACCGATTTTTACGATCAGCTCGAGCGGCGCATTCTTCCCGCGATGCAATCGGGGCTCGTGGTTCTGGCCGACCGCTACATTTTCACGCTGATCGCCCGCGCTGCGGTGCGCGGCATCGGACGCGACTACCTGCACGGGCTATACGAGATGGCGCTGCGGCCGAACCTGACGTTTTGGCTGAATGTGCGACCGGAAATTGCGTTCGACCGCGAGTTCAAGAAAGCGCATTCGATCAGCTACTGGGAATCGGGACGCGACATGTCGCTGTCGAACGACCTGTTCCAGTCGTTTATTCGATACCAGTCGATGATCAAGCGCGAGTTCGAGTATCTTGCGAACCGGCACGGATTTATCGAAGTCGACGGAGAAGCAAGCGTTACGGAGGTCAACAGCGTGCTGCGGAAGCAGATTGCGGAGCATTTGGGAATTCGCAACACGCATTACCGGCCTTCGAGCGCATTTTCACACCTCTGGCGCTAAGTGGCTGCACCTGTCCAACTGGCTGCGATTGATGCGGGCTCGAACGCGATCCGGCTTGTGGTCGCGCGCGCGACGTCTCCCCGGCAGATCCAGTTCCTTGAAACCGAGCGCGCATCCGTGCGCCTGGGCCACAACGCCTTCACGCGGCGGCTTCTGGATGACGAGACGATTTCGCGCGCGGCCCGCGCATTCCGCCAATTTCGCAGCCGCATGGACCACTATCACGTGAGCGCGTATCGCGCAGTGGCCACCGCGGCCGCACGCGAAGCGCGGAATCATAGGGAACTGATCGAACGGATCCGGCGGAAATCCGGCCTGGAAATCGAAATCATCAGCAGCGCGGAGGAGGCGCGCCTCGTCTGTTCGGCGGTGCACTGGGCGCTCGGTGAAGCGGTGCAGCCGCGGCTGATTTTCGACCTGGGCGGCGGCAGCCTGGAAATGAACTTCTTCCATCGGGGCGTGCTGGACCGACGGATCGCTTTGCCGCTCGGCACGATTCGCATTCTGGAAACGTATCGTGTGAGCGGCGCGATCAACGAAGACCTGGAGTTGCGGCTGCGCCATCACGTGTTGTCACTATTGCGCAGCGCGATGCCATCGCCGCCTCCGCTCAACCGGGCGACCGTGGTCGCGTGCGGCGGAAATGCCGAAGCGCTCGCCCGTCTTGCGCCCGCCCGGCATTTTGGCCGCTACCCGGCTATCAACGTGCGCCTGTTGCGCGACCAAACGTGGCGGCTGCTGAAGCTGGACGTTCCCGGGCGAATGCGGCAGTTTCGCATTCGCCAGGACCGCGCGGAAGTGATCGGGATCGCGGCGATCATCATCAGCACGGTGGCTCGCTGGCTCGGTCTGCGCACGATGCTGGTTCCTGGAGTCGGCGTGCGAGAAGGAATCCTTCTGGACCTCGTGGCGCAACAATATTCGGTTCCGATTCCCGAAGAAGAACAGGGAGAGGCAGCGGAACTACTGGCCGGAACGCGCTGGTTCGCGCGGAAACTGGGGACGGATCTTCGTCACGCCGAGCAGGTGTCGCGGCTGGCGCTTTCACTGTTCGATCAGTTGCGCCCGCTCCACGAAATGGGGCCGGACCTGCGGCTGCTGCTGGAAATCGGGGCCCTCCTGCACGATGCAGGGCATTTCATCAACCGCAAGGCGCATCATCGCCACGGCGAATATTTGATTCTCAACAG
>JBJKQB010000415.1:0-26617 GCA_046705825.1 Candidatus Acidiferrales bacterium | reverse complement strand
GCCGCATCGGCCTACTCCTGGGAAAAACGTCGGCCGCGCTTTGAGGCGATCGCCGCGCGGCCGATTTGAGTCTGCGGCTTAACGCTTCGCGGCGGCGCTCAGAACCATCTGCGTGCCGCTGTCCAGGTGAACGTTGCGCGTCGTCGAGGTGACCACGCTGCCTTCCGTGGCGTTGCTGGCGGAAGACGCGAGGCTCAGTCCCTGCAAGCCGAACACGCCGGAACTGCTGGACATCAGGTGTCCGGCAGCGTCCAGCCCGCCCGCGTTGCCTGCCGCGGAACCTGTGGCGCGCGCTGTCGCTCCTGCTGCTCCGCTCGCCATACGTCCCGGGCCTCCCGCCATGACCCCCGCATTCCCTGCGACTCCTCCTGCAACGCCGGCAGCGCCTCCGACGGCTCCGCCTGCGCCGCCGAGCAGACCGCCACCGCCAACGCGGCCGCCTCCGCCACCCATCGCAGCCCCGCCGCCCATCATGGCGTCGTCATCGCCAACGGACGCCGCGGTGTTGCTCCACGCCGAAGCCAGCGCCTGCACGCCGAGGTGCAAGGGCACTTGCTGGCCGTTGCGCAGCCTGGCTCGGTCAAACATCAAGCCCAGCGAAGACTCGGCGTGGCCCTTGGTCCGTGCTTGCGCCTCGGTGACGTGCCCATAGAGCCGCGAGCCCTTGCGCAGAACCACCCGGCCGTTCTCCTTCACCTCCGAGGTGGTGCGCGCCTCGATGGGATAGCCGGGGCGGCACTTGCGCGCGTCCAGCGGCTTCACCAGCACCGCATTCACGGTTGTGCCGCTGGCTAACTGGATGGCCGATCCGCTGTTCGCCGAACCTGAATGCGAACGCGGCTCCGATTTCGCTTTGCTTCGATGGCCGAAACGCTCGCTGTCACGATCCGATGAAGTCGATGTTTGTGATGCGGATGCTGACGCTGACGTGCTCGACTGCGCATTCGCGCCCGCCTGCGCCGGCCCGTTGACTTGCGCCTTCGCGCCCGCATTCGCATTCGCTTGCGCATTGGCGGAAGTTTGCGCCTTCGCTCCCCAGGCAAACACCAAGCCTGCCAATAGAAAGAGTGCTGTCCGTCTCATTCGAATGTCTCCTCTGGGCGAAACCGTTTGCGGCACAGGGCTGGGGGCCGGGCGTTTCGCTCCACTAAGAAAATCTGGCAAGACAGGACTGCAAAATGACCAGTACGTCGCCATCCCTATGGCAAGCGCTTTGCCATTCCCTCAAGACCCGCTGTATGAGCCAGTTACGTCAGCCGCTACAGAAAAAACGGTAGCGGTCTTGTGGGATAGAAAAGTAACGAATGCAGGAGGTTTCTACATGCGTCCGCGCCTGCGTCGTACTGCAAGAGTGCGCGGCGGAAAAGGTTTTACCGCATGGTTGGATTTGATGTACTTTAGGCACAAGTTGACGCGTGTTGGCTGCCAGCCCGCGCAGGGCGCGCAGGGCGTTGTGTCTGCCTGGAACAGCTACCACTACAGATAGACGTTTTCAACACGATCCACCTAATATTTTGTGGTTCGCACCGCATTTCCTCTTGACATCTCCCCAGCATGCTCCGATACTTCGGCCCCAGACTCGGGGATACGTTCACTAGCTTTTCCCAGCAGCGCCGGAGAGCGAACGCGACCGACTCACCGGGTTCAATTAACAATCGAAGGGGGAACTTGGCCCGCCACTGCGGGCTTGCCGGTTCTTGGCGCGGCAAGATTTGACGCGCCCAGGCTCGGCTTTTCCGAATTCTCATTTCGGCTTTGGTCCTGGCCGAACGACCAATATTGCGTCCCGCTCCGGGCTGGGCTGTTCCGAAGCGGTCTTTTAGGGTTCTTCGCGACACACGATAACGCCGGGCGTCCGCGCTTGGGAGTAAAATAGAGAAAGGCTCCTCCGCGGGTACCGGCAAAACACACATTCTCGACGGCTTGGCTGTCGGCGCGGAGGCAGATCATGGCGGAAGCACGTATGGCATTGAACGGAACGGAAACGGAAAAGGCAGCTCAGACCAAGACCGGCCTGGAGTTCCATCGCCGGTTCACGGACGGCAAGGTGGCGCCCATCGACAAGGTCGAATGGGAGAAGCGAACCGCACTCATAAGCAATGATAAAGGGCAGGTGATTTTCCGCCAGGAGAACGTTGAGGTCCCCAAGCCGTGGTCGCAGACGGCCACGAACATTGTTGCTTCCAAGTACTTCCACGGGAAGCCGAACACGCCCGAGCGCGAGACGTCGCTGCGGCAGCTGATTGGGCGGGTGGTAAACACGATTGTGGCCTGGGGCGAGCAGGGCGGCTATTTTGCCTCGCCTGCATCCCGCGACACTTTCCGCGACGAGCTGGCGCATCTGCTGGTTGAGCAGAAGATGGCCTTCAATTCGCCCGTCTGGTTCAACGTGGGCGTGCAGGAGAAGCCGCAATGCTCGGCCTGCTTCATCAATTCGGTCCAGGACAGCATGGATTCCATCATGAGCCTGGCCAAGACCGAAGGCATGCTCTTCAAGTGGGGTTCCGGAACAGGCACGAATTTCTCGAGCCTGCGTGGCAGCCGCGAATCGCTTTCGGGCGGCGGAATCGCCTCCGGCCCGGTCAGTTTCATGAAGGGCTTCGACGCGTTTGCGGGGGTGATCAAGAGCGGCGGAAAGACGCGGCGCGCGGCCAAGATGGTGATCCTGAACGTCGATCACCCGGACATCCTGGAATTCATCCGCAGCAAGTTCAAGGAAGAGCGCAAGGCGCACGTACTGATCGAGCAGGGCTACGATCCCTCGATCGACGGCGAGGCCTATTCCTCCGTGTTCTTCCAGAATGCGAACCACTCCGTGCGCGTGACGGACGATTTCATGCGCGCGGTGGAGGAAGACCGCGACTGGTGGACTCGCAATGTGACCGACGGCAAGCCGGTGGAGAAATACCGCGCGCGCGACCTGATGCAGGAGATGTCCGAGTCCGCGTGGCACTGCGGCGATCCCGGCATGCAGTACGACTCGACTGTGAACCGCTGGCACACCTGCAAAGCCACGAATCGCATCAATGCGTCGAATCCGTGCTCGGAATACATGTTCCTGGACGACACGGCGTGCAATCTGGCCTCGCTCAACCTGCTGAAGTTCCTTGGGTCGAATGGGCAATTTGACGCCGCTGCGTTCAGCCATGCGGTCGACATCACGATTACCGCGCAGGAAATCCTGGTCGACAATGCCGGATATCCGACCGAGCGCATCGCGCGCAATTCGCACGAATTTCGCCCGCTGGGCCTGGGCTACGCGAATCTCGGGGCGCTGCTGATGTCGCTGGCGCTGCCGTACGATTCCGACGGCGGGCGCGACTTCTGCGGCGCGATCACGGCGCTGATGACCGGCGAGGCCTACGCGCAATCGGCGCGCGTCGCCGAGCGCATGGGGCCGTTTCCCGGCTATGCGCGGAATCGCGAACCCATGCTCGACGTGATCCGCATGCATCGCGACTCGCTGCGGCCAATCAAGGAAGAAAACGTGCAGCCCGCGTTGCTGCGCGCCGCGCGGGAATCCTGGGATGACGCGCTCGCGCTGGGCGAAAAATTCGGGTTCTAGAATTCGCAGGTGAGCGTGCTGGCGCCCACCGGGACGATCGGCTTCATGATGGATTGCGACACCACGGGGATCGAGCCGGATCTGGCGCTGGTCAAGCAGAAGCGGCTGGTGGGCGGCGGCGTGATCAAGATTGTGAACAACACGGTGCCGCAGGCGCTGAACAATCTGGGCTACTCGCCCGAGGATGTGGCCAAGATCGTCGATTACATCGACGCGAATGGGACCATCGAAGGCGCGCCGGGATTCAAGCCCGAGCATCTGCCGGTGTTCGATTGCTCGCTCGCTCCCGCGGGCGGCGGGCGGTCGATCGCCTGGCGCGGCCATCTGCGCATGATGGCGGCGGCTCAGCCGTTCCTTTCGGGCGCGATCAGCAAGACCATCAACATGCCGGAAGAATCGACGGTGGAAGACATCGCCAATGCCTACATCGAATCGTGGAAACTGGGGCTGAAAGCGGTGGCCATCTATCGCGACAATTCCAAACGCTCGCAGCCGCTTTCCGCCGCGGGCAAGAGGGAAAGCGCGAAGGCCGCGGTCGCGCCCGTGGAAGGCGGTGCGGCGAAGGCGGAAACGGCGGCCATGCCGCAGCAAGCCGAAATGTTCCCCGGGACCAAGCGGCGCAAGCTGCCCGACGAGCGCAGCTCGATCACGCATAAATTCTCGATTGGCGGCCACGAAGGCTACTTGACCGTGGGCATGTATCCCGACGGCCAGCCTGGCGAGATCTTCATCAAGATGGCCAAGGAAGGCTCCACGCTATCGGGCATCATGGACGCCTTCGCGCTGTCCGTTTCGATTGCGCTGCAGTACGGCGTGCCGCTGCGCGCGCTGGTCGACAAATTCTGCAATTCGCGATTCGAGCCTTCCGGCTACACGCCGAATCCCGAGATTCGCTACGCGAAATCCATCGTGGATTACCTTGGCCGGTGGCTGGGCGGGAAGTTCATCACGCGCGATTACCTCGACGCGGAAGCGCTCCGCGAGCAGGATGCGGCGCCCTCCGCCCCGGTTGCGGCGGCGCCCAATCCTTCGACTGGGGTCGCAAAGACGTCGGAAGACGACCGCGCCTCGCGCGCGCGTTCCGCCGCCGAGGGCGCGCCGTACTGCTCGGAATGCGGCATGCTCATGACGCCCAACGGCAGCTGCTACAAGTGCTCGAACTGCGGCAGCACCTCCGGCTGCAGCTGACCCCGCGCTCTCGGGGCGTCATTCTGAGAGGGCCGCCAGTTAGCCGGAAGAATCTCTTTTAGATTTCTTTCGAATACAGAGGCCGGGCGACATGTCCGGCCTGCTGGTTCTCAGATGGGAACACACCGACTAATTTCGGTCATGGTGGGCAGCCTGTTTCTGCTGGGCACGCTCGCAGAACTTGTTCGCGGCAGTCTTGGCTTTTATCAAGACTTCTATTCCATGCCCATGGAGAAATACGGTGTCCTTACGCCGTTGCGTTGGCAGGACATCGTCTTTCTTATCGGCTTCTATCTCGTATCGGCTGGCCTGCTTTACATCTCCTATCGCCTTTTGAAGTATTCCTTTGGGCGTAAGCACTCTGAGTCTGTGCAGTGATCGGTTCCAACCTCCGGCTGTATGCAATCAGGAACAGCCCAGAGCGAAGCCGAGTGCGCGACAAACTTCCTGCAGACGCTCGGCGTTCAGTCCGGCTACGCGCCGCCCTAAGCGCGCCTTCGATACGGTGACAACGTTGTGGAGATTAACAGCGCAAGGACGCTTCATGCCATCCGCTTCGCTGAGGCGAACCTCCGACGGCACATCTCGAATCGTCGAAGTGATAGGAGCCACGGTGATCGAAGACAGGTAAGCAATCGCGTTGCTCCTCGTCAGGACAAGGACCGGTCTCTGCTTGTCGGGAGGAGGAAATCTGTAGAGGCGGATATCGCCGCGTTCTATGTTTCCGGCCATGCCGCAACCTGCTCCCACTGTTCCGCGTCTCTCCGATCCTGGGGACGGCCCTCGTAACCAGCCCGGTCGCGAGCTTCCAATTCGCGAGTTTCCAAACGTTTCAAATGTTCTCGAAGCGCCCGGCGAACCAAAGCCGACCGATTCACGCGAGCCCGCCTGGCGGCTGCATCGGTGGCGCGAAGTAATCCTGAGTCGAGGACGATCTGAATCGTTTTCATGGTGTTGAGTATGTTCCACAGTACGATCCACAGTCAAGCGGCAGTCCTCAGCGGGTTCCATTGCCCGTCCCCATCCGCCTCGTCGACGGCCGTCAATTATCCGTGTGATTCGGATCGGTCTATACTCGGACAGTGATGCTCGATCAGCGCCGACTGCACCCCGGCCAACAAACGCCCCGGAGGGATGTCGCAAAGTCTCCGCCGCAGCAGGACAATCCTTTGTCCGGCGCATCAAGCGTAAATCTCCTTAAAAGTGTAGTGCACAGCGTAGGCGTGGTGTTGGTCGGCTTTGGCGTCGCGTATCTTGGAACGCGGCTCGATCTGCTCTTCCATTGGCCCAACTTCCACTCGACCATTGCGACCGTTGGGGGCTGGGTGCTGGTGGATGCCGGGTTTCTGCTGCGTGTGTGGGCCACATTCGACTTTTACGAGCGGAAAATGAAGGTGATCAAGCTCGAGCCGCAGCGCCGCCTGGTCGTCTCTGGGCCGTACAGCTTCTCGCGCAACCCACTGTATCTGGGCGGCAACGTCTTCGTATTCTTTGGGGCGGGGCTGCTCTTCGGCTCGCCGGGCGCACTGCTGATCACGGCGGCGCATCTGCCTCTCGTTGAGCTGCTGATCCGGCGAGAGGAGCGGCAGCTGGAGAAGGCATTCGGCGAGGAGTACCTGGAGTACAAGGGCCGCGTCCGCCGCTGGATTTAATGCTCGTCTATTGGTGCTGTGAGGTTTCGCTGTGCGTCGCGTCCTGGTCTGCGGAAGTGCTTGAGCGGCGGAGGGATTGAAGGGCGGTGTAGCCGATGAGGAGGACGGCGAGAGCGACGCCGAGCCACAGAACAAAGGAATGGGTTTCGGTCCAGGGGCGCGGATCGGACCAATCGGAGTTGATTTCCTCAGGTCCGGCCTGCGCGACGAGGGCCGCGTCCATCTGCTGAGGCGTGACGCGCCGGTCGAGGTCGTACATGGGCTGCTGGGCGCGCGTCTGGCCGTACAAGAGGCGATACGTCTTGCCGGGCTGCTGCTCGAAGACGATGCGCTGCGCCGCGATGTACATTTTGGGAACGACGGCCGCGAGCGGGCGATCGTTTCCATTGGCGATTTCGACGCGGACGTAGCGGCCGGAATCTCCGCCCACGTGAACGACGAGCTGTTCGCACTCACGTTTGCCCTGCGCAAAACGATAAATCTCGCCGGAACCGATCCAGTGCCATTGCGAGGGGTCGCGGCTGGATTGGACCGTCACTTCGCGAACGAATTCGCCCGGGCCAACCTGGAAACGCACCTCGCGCAGCGGCAGGTTTTCTCCACCAAGGTCGGCGAGCCAGGCGCTCTGGTTGGGGGCTGAAGGCGTGGTTGGCGTGAAGGCGATGTCGAGCGCCTCGCGTTCCGGCTTCTCAGCGGGAGTCGAGATAATCTGCGCGCCGGTGACCGGAAACTTTTCGTGGACATCGAGGATGCGCAGGCGGAGATAGCGGGCGTTGGTGGGCGAATAGTCGACCACATTCGTGCCGGAGTGCCCTTCGCGGGGAAAGCGAAAAACGGGTGCGCGGTCCTGGACGATGCGCCAGACGCGCGCGTCATCGCTGGCCGCCACTTCCACCCATTCCATGAACTCGGCTTTGGGCGTGTCGATGCGCACGGAGCTGTGAAAGGCGCTGTACTTTTTCAGGTCGAGAACGACCTGGGTGTAATGCCCCGGGGAAAAGCTGTTTTCCAGGACCAGCGGGGTATAGGAAACCGCGGTGCCCAGGGGCAGATCGCGGGCATGCAGGACGTAGGGAACTTCCGCGGCGGTATCGTCGATCACGCGCAGATCGGTGAGGAACGGCGCGGCGTGGGCGTAGACCTCCGGGGGAAGGCGCAGGCTGACAAGCTGCGTCGCTTGCGTTGACGGAAGATCGATCGCGCGCGAATAGCGCCAGTGTTGCCATGCGACAGGAAGCGGCGAGGCGGCCAGCAGGAAGAGCGAGCAAAAGAGGGCGGCGGGGAATAGCGGTCGCGAGTTGCGCGGCGAGCGTGACGCGGGACGAGTCATGGTTGGCCCGGCTTCAAGCGCGCTTTGGAGCGCTTCTGATAGTAGAAGGAGACGGCCAGCAGGACCATGCCCAGCACGAAGAACGAGACGATGCGATAGAAGCGCGTCAGGAAAGAAAGGTCGAGGAAGAAGACCTTGCCAATGGCCACGCCCAGCAGCGCGAGACCCTGCCAGCGCAGCGGCGCCGATCGGCGAATGGTTCCGGCAACGAGCAGGGCCAGGGCGTAGGCCACCCACAGCAGCGAGAGCGCAAGCTGCTGAACGCGCTCGCGGTCGATGCCCAGAGCAGTCCTGCGCGCGAACAGGTCCCAGACGTCCATCGAGAGGGCGAGCAGGAAGCAGAAATTCGCGGCCACTTCGA
This sequence comes from Candidatus Acidiferrales bacterium, assembly GCA_046705825.1. GTDB lineage: Bacteria > Acidobacteriota > Terriglobia > Acidiferrales > UBA7541 > Palsa-295. The sequence continues at coordinate 18,521 of JBJKQB010000415.1, read as the reverse complement.
GAAAGAAAAAGAGCTGCGTTTCGGCTTCGCCGAGGCTGCAATCGGAACCGCGCGCCAGAAAAAAGGCCGCGAGCCAGCAGGCGGCGCATACGGCCAGAGTCAGGAAGCGCTGGTTCAACAGGAATGTGGCCGTCGTTTGCGCCGTCAGCGCCAGAATGCCCAGGCGGATGGCGACCAGGGCGAAGAGCACCAGTCCCGCGGCGCGCAGGGCCGGCGAGCGCCCGCGCAGGCCGCTCCAGATGAGGGCAAGGCCTTCAACCGCGAAAGCGACCGTGATCCATTTGCCCTCCAGGCGAATGGGAATGGCCAGCGTGGCGAACGTGAGCGCAAGGCCGGCGTAGAGCATGCGCGCGAGGCGATTGGCGGAAGAATCCTTGTGCGGGAGGGCGCGCCCGGCGAAGAGATGCGCGGCGGCCAGGGCCAGGACGGCAAAGGTCAATCCCCAGCGGTATTGGTCCCAGAGCATCAAGCGCAGCGCGATCACGTAGGAAAACGCGTTGGTGAGCACGATGCCGATGTCGATTGCGGAAAGCTCTCCCTGGCGCGTGCTGCGGATGGCGGGCAGCGCGGCGAAGAGGATAAAGAACGCCGTGGCAAACAGGAGTGTGGTGACAAGCTCCGACTTGTAATAGAAATCGCCGTACCAGCCCCAGAAGTAGATCAGGGTCCCGGCAAAGGCCACGGGCGGAATCGAGATCCACTTGCGGGTCCAGGCAATCGCGAGCATGCCTGCGCCAAGCGCGAGCAGGTAACTGAAGAGGGTGACTTCCGCGTTCTGCCCGGTGCTGACAAGAAACGGAGTGAGCAGCCCGCCGACAAGCGCGAGGACCGCAAGGCGCTGCGAATTGCGTCCCAGGGCGACAGCGACCGTGAGGCAGGTGATCACGATCATCAAAGGGAAGGCGAGTCCCTGGGAAAAGATGCGGTAGTAGTGCCAGCCGGCCCAAACGGAAAGATAAAGAACGGCGGCGCCAAGCGCAGTGAGGCCCTCGGCGTAGTACGTGTAGCCGCGCTTGAAAATCGAGTGGCTGAAAGGGAAAAGCGCGGCGCCGAACAGGAGTCCGATGGTGACGCGGCCGATAGGGCCAATCCAGTTGTTGTCGAAGGCGTATTTCAAGAAGAAGGAGATCGCCAGAGCGACGGCCAGGATGCCGACATAGTTGAACCAGCGGCCGGCGATGGTGCTTTCGACGTCGCGTTCTTCGGCGGGCTGGCGATAGGCGGAAACCGGCATTGTGAGTGGCGGCGGCTCAGGAGGCTGCGCGGCAGGGGGAACTGGCGGAGGCGCGGGCCGCGGTTGTGCCGGAGGAGCAGGGCGCGCAACGGTTTTCTCGGGCGCGGGCGGCGGCGTTGCAGGCTCGCTGGGACGCGGTGCTGCAGAAGCAGGCCCAGCGGCGCGCGATTCGACGGGTGCGGGCAGCGTGCCGAGCTTGCGGTCGAGCGCTTCGAGGCGGCGCTCGAGGTCGTAGATGCGCTGGATCAGGCGCGGGATTTGCGTGAAGTCCCGGCGGAGGCTGGAGACGCGCACCAGCGCCACGATGGCGATGATCGGAATGCCGATCAGCACGAGAACCAGCAGCATGACCAGCAATGAGGCGGTCGAATCCATGATCGAGGGATGAGGGCTGACGTGCATTACAACACAGTTAACAGCGAAGGACAACGGCGCGGAGAGACCGCGGTGCACTGGGAGTGAACACGGCGGCGCGCGAGGGAAAGACATTGCGCTAGAGGGAAAAGTCTGGCAAAAGAGAGGGCACGATCCGCAGGAGTTTTCTGCATGAACATAACGACACGTCACACGGGCAACGCGACCATTCTGGAACTGAGCGGGGACATCACGCTGTACAACACGCCGGAAGTGCGCAAAGCCATTCTGGGTTTGCTGAAAGAGAAGCGTGTGCCGCAATTGCTGGTGGACATGCGCCAGGTGCGCTACATCGACAGCTCGGGCGTGGCCTCGCTGGTCGAAGGGCTGAAGGCCTCGCGAGATCTGGACAGCCGCTTCGCGCTGTACGGCCTGACCAAAACGACGCGAGAGGTGCTCGAGTTGACGCGTCTGGTGCGCGTTTTCGAGGTGTACGACACCGAGCAGCAGGCCCTGGCGGGAAATTCAGGGCCGCAGGAGCTGGGGCGGGGAACCGGAAACAGTTGATCTTCGGGCGTGCCCAGCAGTCGAAGGAAAAGGCGACAACTCTTACCGCGGAGGCGCAGAGTCCGCGGAGACAGAAAAAGCGAAACAGAGAGAACACCGAGAAATCGTGGAGGGCACAGAGATACGGGATTTGCCACGAAAGCGCGAACGGCTGTTCTGCTGAATGCGTGGACGGCGATGCATCGCGCCGGACGGAACGCGGTAGAGGACAAAGCGGCGGCAAGCCGCCGCACTCCAAAACGGCCTTCGGCCGCAGTGAAAAGTGCTTCGAGCCGATGCTGCGGATCGAGAGCGCAACGGCACGTCGGTACGTCGAACCAATTTTGAGCGAGCACCGCGGCAGGCTGCACATCCAAGAGGAGCCTGAGGCTCACCCAGTGCAATGGGAATGACACGCAGCATCGGCGCGGCCACGATCGACAGCCTGGCCTACCTGGGCGGGCTGACACGGCTGGCGGGCAGCACGACGCGCGCGATGTTCGGCGAAATCTTTCGCGAGCGCCGGCTGCCGTTCCGCCGGGCCATTCATCAGGGCATGGCGGTGGGCGTGGACGCCATCCCTATCCTGTCGCTGATTTCGTTTTTCGTGGGACTCATCCTGGCATTGCAGGGCGCGTACGAATTGAGAAGGCTGGGCGCGCTGCAATTCGTCGCCGACGCGGTGGCCATATCGGTGACGCGCGAGCTGGGGCCGCTGATGACGGCGATTCTGGTGATCGGGCGTTCGGGGTCCGCGTTCGCGGCGGAACTCGGCACCATGAAAGTGAACGAGGAAATCGACGCGCTGGAAACGATGGCGCTCGATCCGGTGCGCTTCCTGGTGGTGCCCAAGTTTCTGGCCATGCTCATCATGATGCCCTGCTTGACGATTTGGGCCGACGCCATGGGCATCCTGGGCGGCGCGCTGTTTGGCGTGACCAGCGCCGGGTTTACGCTGGGAACGTACATGCACGCGACCATGGACGCGCTGGTCCTGCACGACATCGCGACCGGCCTGATCAAGGCCGCCATGTTCGGCCTGGTGATTACAATGGTGGGGTGCCAGGAAGGGTTTCGCACCGGGCTGGGATCGGAAGAAGTGGGGAAATCGACGACGTCGGCGGTGGTGACATCGATTTTCCTGGTGATTCTGGTGGACCTGGTGTTCACGGCGTTGTTTTACTTCGGCAGCGCGAGATGAGGGCATGAGCGAGCATGCGGACAAACAGGCAGGAGCGGCCCCGGCCATCGAAGTGAGGGACCTGCGCGTCGCCTACGGCGAGCGCGAGATACTTCACGGCGTCAGCTTCGACGTGCTGGCCGGAGAAACCATGGTCATCCTGGGCGGGTCCGGGTCCGGGAAAAGCACGCTGTTGCGGACGCTGGCGGGGCTCGAGCGGCCCAGTGGCGGGGAAATCCGCATTCGCGGGAAGAATCTGCAGACGCTTTCGCGCGAGGGCTGGCACGAATTGCGCACGCGCACGGGGATATCGTTCCAGAGCGGGGCGCTGTTCGGCTCGATGACCGTGGGAGAGAACGTCGCGCTGCCGTTGCACGAGCATACGCGGCTCGATCCATCGACCATCGACATCATCGTGCGGCTGAAGCTCGAGCAGGTGGGCTTGAGCGGCTACGAAGATTATTTGCCGGCGCAATTGAGCGGCGGGATGAAGAAGCGCGCGGCGGTGGCGCGGGCTATGGCCATGGATCCCGAAATACTGATGTTCGACGAGCCGTCGGCGGGGCTCGATCCTATCATCGCTGCGGGAATCGACGAACTGCTGCTGAAGCTGAAGCAGGCGTTCAAAATGACGATAGTAGTGGTGACGCACGAGCTGGCCAGCGCGTTTCTGATTGCCGATCGCATGATTCTGGTCGACAAAGGGAACATCGTCGCCATCGGCACGCCCGCGGAAATGAAAGCGAGCACGCAGCCACGCGTGCGGCAGTTCCTGGACCGCGTGCCCGAGCCCGAAATGGAACAGGAACTCGATTATTTGCAGATGCTGACGGGGCAAATCGTCCCGCTGCGCCAGTAGCCCGCCGCAGCAGACGTTTCCGCCGACTTGACGCCGCGCAGGTGCTATACTCGCCAAACTTCAGGCCATGAAACTCGGCAGCATCACCAAAGCGCGAACGAGCGGCGCGGGCTCCGCGAGCCGGCGCGAAGAAGCGTACGTGGGCTTGTTCGTGGTGATCGCCGCGGCCCTGCTGGTTTTTGTCCTCTTTTCACTGAGTGGATTTTTCCAGCGCGGCGAAATTCCGTATCACGCGTATTTCAAGAATGCGGGCGGGCTGCGGCCGGGCGGGGAAGTGCGCTACGCCGGAGGGCCTCCGGTGGGGCGGATCGCGCGAGTGCACAGCGACCCGAACGATTCTTCGCGCATGGAAATCGATTTTCGCGTGCGCCCGGATGTGCCGGTAAAAACGGACAGCCTCGTTTCCATTACCAGCATCAGCCCGCTGAGCGACAATTTTCTGGCCATCGCGCCGGGATCGGAATCGGCGCCGCGCGCCGCGGCCGGCTCTGCGCTGCAATCGGAGCCGTACGTCGGTTTCGCGGACCTGGAATCGCAGTTGAACGACCTGGGGCCGCAGGCCAAAGAGCTGCTCACGAACCTGAACGAGCGCGTGAAGGAATTGCAAGTGACGGTGGCGCGCGTGAACGACCTGCTGAACGACCGGAACCGCGCGAATCTGGCGTCCACGCTGGATAATCTGCGCGGGACGCTGCAGGAAAATCGTCCGGCGCTGCGCGACACGATGAAGAATGTTGATGCGGCCAGCGCGAAGCTGGGCCCGGTGATCGACGATTTCCGGAAGACGGTGGCGCAGGCGCAGCAGGCGCTGAGCCACGTGGACGCCACGCTGGCGGAAAATCGTCCGGACCTGCGCGCCTCGATCGGCGAACTGCGCAAAGCGCTGGCCAACGCGGAATCGTTGACGGACCAGCTGAACGGGACGCTGAACGCGAACAGCGGGAACCTGGACGACATCATCGCGAATTTCCGCGATGCGAGCGAGAACCTGAAGGATTTCACGGAGACGATCAAGGAGCGGCCGTACACGCTGCTGCGATCGTCGGAGCCGAAGCGGCACAGACCGGGCGAGGTGGATCAGCGGCGATGAAAGGGAGCGCGCAACAGAAGATGGCGGGGCGCCGGAAAGCGCCTGGATTCACGCTGGCGGCACTTGCGTGCGCGATTTTTGTCGCGGGCTGCGGCGCGGCGCGGCCGGTGCACTACTACACGCTGGAGCAGCCGCCGGCGGCGCAGCCAACGGCGTCGAAGGCGCATGCAGTGTCGCTGCTGGTGGCGCGCGTGCGAGCGACGCGGCTGCTGGAGGACGATCGCATCGTCTACGGGACCAGCCCGGTTGAAATGGGCGTTTACAGCGAGCATCGCTGGGCCGAGCCGCCGCCGGAAATGATCGAGACCATGCTGATCGAGCGGCTGCGCGCCACAGGGCAATACGAATCGGTGCAGCGGCTTTCGGGCGCGGCCCGCGGAGACTACGTCGTGCGCGGGCGATTGATTGCGCTGAAGGAAATCGATCTGCCGTCGGGAATCGTGGCGCGCTTCGCGATGGAACTCGATCTGTTCCAGCCGAAGACCGGGACGGTAGTGTGGTCGCAAACGTACCAGCACGACGAGCCGGTGCAGAAGAAAACGGTGGAAGCGGTGGTGGAAGCGCTGCAGCAGAACGTCGAGGCGGGCTTGGGGCAGCTCGTCGGCGGTCTGGGGGAATATTCCGCGGCGCACGGGGCCCAGTAGCGGTTGTTCGCAATTTTCCACAGCCGAACAGCACAAAAATTCCCGTTTGGCGCCATTCGCCGCTTGTGGATCGCGGATACGTCCGCGATAATGCGCAATCGATGAGGGACGACGCGCGCAAGCGACTCGGGAATTTTCTGGAATATGCGGACGAACTGGGGCTGGGACCTTTCTACGTCGACCGGAACTCCCTGCCGCCCTCGGCGGCAGCTGTGATGGCTGCGGCGGTAACTTCGGCTACGGCTGGCGAGGCGCAGGCACAGGCGGAGGGAGCCAGCTCCTTTGCGGCGCAGGGATCGGGCGAAGCGAACCGGCGGGCGGCGCCCGCGCCGGTGGCGAATCCGCCAGCAGCGGCGCAATCGTCGCGCGGCAATCTGCCGGTGATCCAGGTGTCCACGGGGCCGTCGCTCTTCGAAGAGCGCATCGAAGACGATTCGCTCGAGCGCATCCGCGCAGATATTGGCGACTGCACGCGCTGCAAGCTGCACAAGGCCCGCAAGAACATCGTTTTCGGCGTGGGCAATCCCAAGGCGGAGCTGGTTTTCGTCGGCGAAGGGCCGGGCCACGACGAGGACGTGCAGGGCGAGCCGTTCGTCGGGCGCGCGGGGAAGCTGCTCACGCAGATGATCGAAGCGATGGGATTGCAGCGCTCGGACGTTTACATCTGCAACGTGGTGAAATGCCGGCCGCCGGAAAACCGCCTTCCCGAACGCGATGAAATCGAGATTTGCTCGCCCTTCCTGCTGCGGCAGCTCGCGGTCATTCAGCCCAAAGTGATTTGCTGCCTGGGCGCGTGCTCGGCGCAAACGCTGCTCGCAACGAATCAAGGGATTTCGCGCTTTCGCGGAGAATGGTTCGATTATCGCGGCGCGAAACTGATGGCCACGTATCATCCCGCGTATCTTTTGCGCAATCCGAACGCGAAGGCCGAGGTGTGGAAGGATTTGCAGAAGATCATGGCCCTTCTCGGCCTGAAGCCAAAGCCGCGGCGATGACGCGCGCGCGTCAACACGATCCGCGGACGTAGCGCCCCACGAGGAATCCTTGGCCATCTTTCTCGGATTGACCGCCGCAATCTGCTGGGGTGTGGCGGATTTTTGCGCGCGCTTCGCGGCCCGGCGCATCGGCGCGTTCCGCACGCTGTTCTTCATGCAGCTGTTCGGCTTCGCGACCATGACGGCTTATCTGGAATGGACGTCGCGCGGAATTTCGCCGGCCACGGCGGGCTGGCGCCCTTGGGTGTTCGCCGCGTTTGCGGGTGTGCTGAGCACGGTGGGCTCGCTGGCGCTGTACTACGCGTTTCAAATCGGTGTGATGAGCATCGTCGCGCCGATTTCGTCGAGCTATCCCGCGATCACCGTCGTGCTCGCGTTTTTGAGCGGCGAGCGCCTCGACCCGCTGCGCGCGGCGGGGCTGGGCGTGATCATCGGCGGCGTGATTCTGGCGGCAACCTCGTTTGCCGCTTTGAGCGCCAGCGCCAAAGGCACCGGCAGCGCTTCGGAGGCGCATGCTTCGCGCGCTCACCTTTCGCGCGGAGTTGGCTGGTCAATCTTCGCCGCGGTTACGTTTGGCGTCATGTTTTGGTGGCTGGGGTTTCACGTGGTGCCGCTCGCCGGCAGCGCCGTTTCCGTGTGGATCATCCGGCTCTCGACGATCGGGGCGCTTGGGCTGGTGGCCGCGCCAAGCAGGCAATCCCTGGCGCTGCCGCGCGGGAGCGTCTGGTGGCTGGTCGCCGCTGTGGGCCTTACGGACACGACGGCGTATTTTGCGAATAATGCGGGAATGGCCACGGGACACGTTTCGGTGGTCAGCGTGCTGGCCTCGCTCTACGGCGCGGTGACTGTGCTGCTGTCGTGGATCGTCCTGCGCGAGCGGCTGGAGCGATCGCAATGGGCGGGGATTGCGCTGATCTTTGTGGGAATCGTGATGGTCAGCGTGTAGAGAGGCGGAGGTAGAAGAGGCAGAGGAAGCAAAGGAAGTAAAGGAGAAAAGCGAAACCGGCCTCCCGCAAAGGGTGCAAGAAGAATCCGTGGCGGGTGTTCGCTGGTAAACTACGCGGCATGGCGCAACGTTTTTGTGAAGTGGCCCTGCCGCTTCCCTTGCGGTCGAGTTTTACGTATGCGGTGCCCCCTGGCGCGAACGGCGAACCCATCGCGGGGCGGCGCGTCCTGGTTCCCTTTCGCAAGCGGGCGATGATCGGTGTAGCGCTAAGCGAATCGGAAGGCGCTCCGCGCGATGCCAACCGCGCAACCATCCGGGAAATTGCCGAAGTGATGGATGCGCGCCCGGCGCTCACGTCGAGCCTGATCGAGTTGGGCCGCTGGATCAGCCGCTACTACCTCGCGCCCATTGGCGAAACATTCCGCGCCATGCTTCCCCCGGAAATCGAGCTGCGGCACGACCGCGAATATTTCCTGACGGAGGCGGGGCGCGCGCAGCTTGCGCAGTTGGCGTTCAGCGAAGCCGGCGCGATGGATCTGCTGCGACGATTCGAAGGCGATGAGGCTGTGCCCTCCGCGCGCGCGCAGCGCTGGATGGGAGGAGAGGCGGCGCTAGAAAAACTGGTGCAACAGGGGCTGCTGGCGGTGCGCGAGGCCGCGCATCACCGAAAAACGCGGGCGCAAACGATAGTGGCGTGGAAGCAGGACGAATCGAAAACGAGCGACGCGGATCGGATGGCCACGCCGGACTCGCGCAGCGGCCTGCCAGCGGGCAATTGCGATATTCCGAATTCCGGCGAAAGCGGTAGCAAGCTACCGCACTCCCAAAGCGGCTTGCGGCCGCCGAAGAACTCGCGCACGGAGCGCGAGCGACAGGCGGAAGAGCGCGTGCGCGAGTTCTTTGCGTCGAGCGGGCCGGTGCCGCTGCCGGTGCTGATCGAAAAAGCAGGCGTGTCCCGGTCTGCGATCGAGCGGCTGAAGAGAAACGGCCGGCTGCTTACCTGGGAAGAGCCCATCACGCCGGATGAAGATCCGTGGGACACGAATTTCATTCCCCCGGCAAACATTTTGAATGCGGAGCAGAAGCGGGCGCTGGCGGAAATCTGGCGCTGGGTCGTAGCGGGAAAATTCGCGGCGGGGCTGCTGCATGGCGTGACGGGCAGCGGCAAGACGGAGGTGTATCTGGGGGCAATCGACGCGGCGCTGTCGCGCGGTAAGACGGCGATCGTGCTGGTGCCCGAGATTGCGCTGACGCTGTGGGTGGGGCGGCTGGTGCGCGCGCGGTTTGGCGCGAGCGTCGCCATCCTGCACAGCGGCCTGCCCGACGTGGAACGCGCGCGCGAATGGTGGCGTGTGGGCAATGGAGAAGCGCGCTTGGTGGTGGGAACGCGCTCGGCGGTATTCGCGCCGCTCGAGAATGTGGGGCTGATCATCGTCGACGAGGAGCAGGAGTCCGCCTACAAGCAGGAGGAAACGCCGGGCTATCACGGGCGCGACGTCGCCGTGTATCGCGCACGGCTGGAAGGAGCGGTTGCGCTGCTGGGTTCGGCGACGCCGTCGCTCGAGACGTTTCACAACGCGCGCGAAGGAAAATACCGCCTGATCGAGCTGACGCAGCGCGTGGCGAACCGGCCGCTGGCGGAAGTGCGTATCATCGACCTGCGCGAGGAATTCCGGCGAGCGGGGAAAGCGGCGCCATTTTCAGAACCTTTGCGCGCGGCCATCGCCTTGCGCCTCGAAGAAAATACGCAGGCGATGATCCTGATCAACCGGCGCGGGTATTCCTGGTCGTTGCTGTGCAGGAGCTGCGGGGCCTTCGTGCAATGCCAGAATTGCAGCATCGCGCTGACCTACCACAAGAGGCGGCAGCGGCTCATCTGCCATTACTGCAATTTCTCGATTCATCCGCCGAAGCAGTGCCCGAAATGCCATTCGGAATACTTATATTTTGTGGGAGACGGCGCGGAGCGCGTCGAGGAATACTTGCGCGAGCAGTTCCCGCAGGCGCGCATCGCGCGGCTCGACCGCGACACAGTGCGCACGAAACGCGAATACCAGCAGGTGCTGGGCGCATTCGCGAAAGGCGAAATCGACGTGCTGGTGGGAACGCAAATGGTGGCCAAGGGACACGATTTCCAGCGCGTCACGCTGGTGGGAGTGGTAGCGGCGGATTTGGCGCTGGGGCGGCCGGACTTTCGCGCGGCCGAGCGCACGTTCCAGTTGCTGACGCAGGTTGCGGGACGCGCGGGGCGCGGGGAATTGTCGGGCGAAGTGCTGGTCGAAACGTATTATCCCGAGCATTACGCGATTCAATACGCGCGCGCGCAGGACTACGCGGCGTTTTACGACAAGGAGGCGCAATTCCGGCAGATGCTGCACTATCCGCCGTTCGCAGCGCTGGCCAGCGTGCTGATTCGCGACAAAAAGATCGAGAACGCGATCAAGTGGTCGCGGGCGCTCGCGTCCTATTTCGCCCAATTCGAGAACAGCGGCGTGAAGATTCTGGGGCCGGCAGCCGCTCCGCTGGCGCGCTTGCGGCGGGAGTATCGGTTTCAGTTCATTCTGAAAGCGAGGCAGCGAGCGGCGCTGTCGCGCGTGTTGAGCGGCGCCCTGGATTTTTGCGCAGCCAAGGAAATCCCCGAAGCGGCGGTCATCGTGGATGTTGATCCAGCGAATTTGGCGTGAGCGGCGGGTCGACTGCATTCATTTTGCGGGAATCGTCACCGTTATGGCATCGCTCGGTTCAGCGCCAGCCGTTTCGGCGACAGTGCGCTTCAGTGATTCGCAATCTTCGCGGCTTACCCGCGCTGGAGAGACGTAGTACCGCCCGGGTTTGAGCTTGTAGCTCTCTTCGATATCGCCGCAAAACATGATTTGCATTGTGTGCGGCGGCACGGAAATCCACAAGCTGCACGTGCACGATTCTGTGAACCCACCACCCTTCGCGCATGTTTCCTGCTCTTTACGTTCCTGCCCAGTGATAAGGCGGCGTCCAGTGGAGTCATAGACATCCACGGCGTCAAGAAAGCTGAGGCCGCAGCACACGTAAAAGGATCGGGGTTGGTCCGATTGATTGTCAGCCCACACATACACAGTTGCCGGTTGGTTTGGTGGTGACGACACGCCCAGAGCGACGCCATTACGGGGAGGAGACATGGCCGGCTTCCCTCGTTTGGCGAATTCCCGTGCCTCGCATTGTGGGCCCGGCAGCAGAAGCTTGGACTTAGGTATCGTGTCGTCAACGCAGGCTACTTTTGAAGATGTCCGACGGGTCGTGCCGAGCCAGTTCTGTTGCGATATCTGCGCGGGAGAAACGGCGGCCGCTAGGAGGACGAAGCCGAACGGCCATGCTGTTTTTAGACACATCCTCCGGCACTCCTGAGATTCGCTCTGACCGAATGAGATTCTATCGCAACGAGGCGAGTTGCACGGAGTGCCCGTGCCACAAAGGCCAGGCGTTCAGGGGGTGTAGGCGGGCCAGGGAGTGAAGCAGAGGACGAAGATGGCGAGAGCGACGATGGCCCAAATCCAGCGCGCGCGGCCCAGGCGTTCCCAAGGATCGTACAACGGCGGGTGGCGGAAGCGCAGCGCCAGCACCGTCAACACCAGGCCCCAGAGGATCCAGCCGCGCCAGTAGTAGATGCCGAAACCCACCAGGGCCAGTCCCACGGCAAGCGAAATGCGCTGATGGAACTTGCCGGTCAGGCTGTAGACGATGTGCCCGCCATCGAGCTGCCACACGGGCAGCAGGTTGAGCGCTGTGGCGAATAATCCCACCCAGGCCGCGCGGGCGATGGGAGAAACCAGAATCCAGGACGGATTCACGTTGGGATGGAACCAGTCGATAAACCAGCGCATCAGCAGCGGCGTGCCAAAAACGATCACGGCGGTGTTCTCCACGCCGGGAACGACTTTCGCCTGCGCCACGCCGTAAGCGATGGCCGGAACAGCCAGAATGAAGCCGATGACAGGACCGGACAACCCCACGTCGAACAGCGCCTTGCGCGTGGTGATGGGCGAGCGGATGGAGATGAAGGCGCCGAACGTCCCAAACAGAGTGGGAGCGGGAATGAAGTAGGGATAGCTGGAGTCGATGCCGTAGATGCGGCAGGCGAAGAAATGTCCTAGCTCGTGGGCCATCAGGATCAAAAGCAGGGTGAACGAGAAGGGCACGCCCAGCGCCAGCAGCGCCGGATGCGCAAGCGGTTGCACGATCATCTGCCAGAGAGTCTCGGTGGTGGAAAACGGCTCGCGATTCTGCATGTAGGAGAGCGCGAATTCCGACCCGACGATCAGCGTCGAGAGGACAGTCAGCAGGAAAAGCAGGGTGGCAGGCCAAATGGGCCGCGGCTTGACGCGCGCGGGCCGGAACTCCGCCACATCGGAGAAGCGCGAATCAAGCACCTCCACAGGAATGCGCCCGTGCCCATTTCCGTTCGTTGAATCCATTTCGGACATGCTCACTTCTTGGATGCCGCGCGGGCGCGCGACGGCACGGAAAGGCGGGCTCGATCTTGCGGCGCTCGGTTCAGGGTGCGAGCTTCAGAATGGCACTTTCAGGATTTGGAAACCGGAAGGGCTTGAAGCTCCTTGCCCGGCTTGAAGCGCACGGCTCTGCCCGGCGGGATATTCACCTGCTGTCCGGTGCGAGGATTGCGGCCAATGCCGGTCTTGCGCGGTTTCACATTGAAGACGCCGAAGCGGCGGAGCTCGATGCGCTCGCCGCGACCGAGGGCGGTCTTCATGGCTTCGAAGACAGTTTCGACAGCCTGTTCCGCTTTTGAGCGGCTGATGTTCGTCTTTTGTACGATGGCGTTTACGAGGTCGAGCTTGATCACAACCGCCTCCCCTAGCTTGGAAACCTATGCTAGTCAGTGCCTTGCAGGTTGTCAAGCCAAGCGGGGTGTACTACACTGCGCGATTCTTCGCGCCTGCACGTTTTGCTGTAGCGCGGAGTCGCGGGCGCAATCAGGGCCGAGCGCAAAGGGGGAGGGATGTCCGTCAAGTCCGACAAATGGATACGCCGAATGGCTGCGGAGCACAAGATGATCGAGCCATTCGAGGACAGCCAGGTGCGGGACGGGGTAATCAGCTATGGCGTGTCGTCGTACGGATACGACATGCGCGTGGCGGACGAGTTTCGGATTTTCACCAACGTGAACTCGACGATCGTGGACCCCAAGCATTTCGATTCGAAGTCGTTCGTGGAATTCAAGGGAGCGGTGTGCATCGTGCCGCCGAACTCGTTTGCGCTGGCGCGCTCGGTGGAATATTTCCGCATACCGCGAAGCGTGCTGACCATCTGCGTGGGGAAGTCGACGTATGCGCGGTGCGGGATCATCGTCAACGTGACGCCGTTCGAGCCGGAATGGGAAGGGTACGTGACGCTGGAGATCAGCAACACCACGCCGCTCCCGGCGAAAATCTACGCGAACGAGGGGCTCTGCCAGGTGGTGTTCTTCGAATCGGACGAGCCTTGCGCCGTGTCGTACCGCGATAAGAAGGGCAAGTACCAGTCGCAGCAGGGGATCGTGCTGCCGAAGATTTGAGGGTGAGGATTTCTCTGAATGGAAGAGAGATTCTTCGGCCCGAAGTACGGGCCTCAGAATGGCACGCAGGCTATGAGGCGCACGCGAGCATGGCGGACCGAGCTTCGATTTTCGGATTTCGAGTTTCGGCGCCAGTAAGACGCTGCGTCAGCGAGCGGCACGAACGGATTACCTGCGAATGTTGATTCCGTCGGCTTCATAGCCTTCATCAACCGCCGTTTTTTGCGCGGCCGAGCGCAGGGTCTGATCGTCGGCATCCTTGGGAAGATTGCAGTGGCGGCGAATGATTTCTTCCCCGCTGACGATACGCACCAGCCATTTCGATTTGTCATTGTCCCAGGAGACTTCCACGCTGTCTGCGCGCATCGTTTCCTCCCTTTCAGGCCAGCCGGCCGCCGCCCTAATTAGCAGGATTATAAATCCACGGTAGGAGAAACGAAAGAAGGCAGGCCGCCGGAAAGCCTGCGGATCAGACCATTGGCGCGGCCGCGCGCTCCGCGACCGAGGCGGCCACATCGCGCATTTCGTCGTGCACCCGCCCATTCGTGGCCAGAATGGTGCGGCCTCCGGGATGATAGGCGCCGCCTTCGAGGTCGGTGATCCTGCCGCCCGCTTCCTGCACGATGAGCATGCCGGCGGCCGTGTCCCAGGAATTCAGGCCGAATTCCCAGAAACCCTCGAAGCGGCCACAGGCGACGGAGCAGAGATCGAGCGCAGCCGAGCCGTCGCGGCGCACGCCATGCGAGCGCATGGTGAACTCCCAGTAGTAGTAGATGTTGCGATTATTCGCGCGCTGGTGCGTGGGAAACCCGGTGGCCACCAGGCTGGTGGCCAGCTTCTCGACGGGCGAAACCTGGATGCGTTTGCCGTTCAGGCAGGCGCCGTCGCCGCGCGAAGCGGTGAACAGCTCGTTGGCGATGGGATTCAGAACCACGCCGGCCACGGGTTCGCCGTCCTCGAGCAAGCCGATGGACACCGCGAAGCACGGGTAGGAGTGAGCGAAATTCGTGGTGCCGTCCAGCGGGTCGACGTGCCAGCAGTATTTCGCGCCGGCAGCGGCGCCGCGCGAGCCTTCCTCCGCCACAATGGCGTGCCCCGGAAAGCGCTCGCGCAGTTTGGCCACGATGATCGCTTCGGAGTGTTTGTCTGACTCGGTCACGAGATCGACTTCGCCCTTGTAGGAGATCTTCTTGGGACGCTCGAAGTCGGCGCGCAGCACCGCGCCCGCTTCCCGGGCTGCCTCAATCGCGAAATCGAGATATTCGTTCATGCGCCTCCCGTTCTATTTCCGCACCTTATTCAGCTTATCATTCCAACCGGATTAGCGGGGAGCCGCGGGCGGCGCACCCGCCGAGAGATATTCCTTGCGGTAGTGCACCAGGTCGCCGTTCTTCACCTTCAGTTCGATATGGCGATAAGTTCCGGGAGGCGGCTGCGGCGTGGGATAGTAGCCCAGCAGGTATTGGGTGCGCAGTTCGCGGTCGATGCGATCGAAAACGGAACCGATCTGCCGCAGGTCGTCGAGGAAGAACATCCCGCCGCCGGTATCGTCCTGAATGGTGATGAGGGCGTGTTCGCCGGCGGTGTTGCGTCCGTTTTCGCTCTTCACCACGCGCACGATGATCGGATAGAGCAGCGCGTCCGAGGAAATTGCCGCGCGGCGCGCCTGCTCGAAGGAAGCCTCGCTGGTCGTCTCACCCGCATCGGTGACCAGGATCATGGCCCGCCGCCGGCCCTCGGGGCGCCTTTTCAATTCCTGAGAGGCCAGCACCAGCGCGTCAAATATGGACGTGCCCGAGCCCGGCCTGATGCGCCGCACCGCCGACTGCAGCATGGGGACATCGTTCGAGAAATCCGCCAGCTCGGTGACGTCCTCGTCGAATTCGAAGACGGCCAGGCGGTCCGCAGGCCGGACGATTTCGCGGATGAAGCGCGCCGCCGCTTCATCCTCGAATCGCAGATCCTCGAATTCGCTGGCGCTGGAATCCACCATCAGCACGAGATCGAGCGGGCGGTTCGTCTGCGCTTCGAAGCGCACGATCTTTTGCTGCACGCCGTTTTCGGAGAGCTGGAACTGATCCTGGGTGAGCCCGATGACCGGCTCGCCGCGCGCGTCGAGCACGCTGGCCAGAACTTCCACCAGGTTTGTGTCGACGCGAATCGGCCCGCGCTGGCGTTGCGCTTCCACGCGGCCGGATAGCGACGCCGCGGGCCACGCGCACAGCCCCGCCACCACAAGCAGCAGGATCGCAGTCGTTTTCATGCAGAAGCGTTCCACCCAGCGTGAGTCATCGAAAGCTGAACCCGGGACGGCGATTCGCCCTTTGGCGGAGGTTCCTCCAAGGAGTTTCGCTTTGCGAAAGACTTTGGAAACGGTCCTAAGGAGTAGATGATTCCGGGCCGGAAATGGCTTGCTGAGCCGGCTTTTCGCCCTCGGCCCAGACGGCGCCACCCGCAAAATACTCCTTTTTCCAAATGGGCACGGCGCGCTTGAGGGCGTCGATGGCGTAGCGGCAGGCGTCGAAAGCGGCGGCGCGATGCGCGGCGCTGACCGCGATCAGGACGCTGGTCTCGCCAATTTCCAGCCGCCCGAGGCGGTGAACCATGGCCAGGCGATGGACGGCGAAATGCGCGCGAATGTGTGCGCCGATTTCGCGCATTTTCGCCAGCGCCATCGGTTCATACGCCTCGTATTCCAGGTACAGCGTCGATTTGCCTTTGAACTTGTTGCGCACGAAGCCGTCGAAGACGACCAGCGCGCCGTCTTCGGGGGCTTTCAGCGATTCGGTGACCCCGCGCGCGTCGATGGGCTCGCGCACCAGTTGATAAACGTCTTCCGCCGCCGCTACAGGAGATGATTGCATCGGAATTCTTGTCTTTGGCCGGGCTCGAACCGCGCTCATTCAGGAGCGGTCTGCGCCAATACTCATCCGCCGCTGACGGGCGGAAGGAATGCCACTTCGTCTCCGCTCGAAAGTGGAGCGCGCCAATCCGCGTATTCGCGGTTCAGCGACGGCGCAATCGATTCCCGAAATTCGGCCAGTTTCGGAAAGCGCCGGCCGTAGCGCTCGAACAGATCGTCAAGCCGCGCGCCCTCAGACAACTCGGCGCGCTCCTCGGCCGTGCCCACTATTTCCCGCAATTGCCCGAAGAACAGCACGCGCACCTGCATAGGAGGCATTTTATCGTGCCTGCGCGTGAACCGAAACCCGCAATCGCCGCCAGGAGCTGCGAGCGAAATAATGACATTCCCCTGGATTGGGCTGCCTCTACTCCGCAATTGGATGCACGGATCGGGCCGTTCACGTGGTTTTATGGGACGGCGGGAAGGTAACTCGATGGCCGCGAGCGACTAAGGCTCTGGCGATCGGGCGAAAAGAAAAAGGCCGGAGCCTGTGGGCTCCGGCCCGGTGAAAGCGAGCTTCGCAAGCGGCCTTAAGCCAGAACGGACCTGCGTCGCGCCAAACCGCCGAGCCCGAGCAATCCGGTGAAGAGCAGGGCAATGCTGCCGGGTTCAGGCACGCTCGTGCCGCCCCCGACAGGCTCCCCAGCCACGGTCAGGCCGTCCATGGCCAAGCCGGACTGAAAAGCCTCGTCTCCCCAGTTGATGACTCCGATCTCGACGTAGTAGCTGCCGGATGTTCCGATCGTGTATGAGGTATCTACCCAGCCGGAATTTCCGCAACCCTGGCCAAAAGCGATATAGCATGTTCCGGATGACGCCCCGAGCGGTGCCCAATCGGTCGAGCCCGCCCCCGTGTTGATAGGTACCGACGATGGGTTCAAGATCGCCGTTGGAGGAGGCATGCCCGCCCCCGGGACCACCGATGTCGGGCTGGGTTCAGAGCGCGCGGTGAACAGAATCGCCACCAGGCTGTTTGACGAGTTGAACAGAGCGGCCCAAGCATAATCAGCATAGCCCGCGCCGTCCGACGTAACATAGTCGAAATAGAAGTTGAGTGGATTGCCGGCGGTTGCGGTGAAGATCGGCGAAGCCAGCGTCGAGCCGTTGGTTTCCGATCCCAGTCCGCCACTTGGCAGCACCCCCACTCCGCTCAATCCGCCCGACGTCGAGACCCACTCGTAAGACGAATTGCCCGCCGGCGACAGAGATACGGCGCCATTCGCGCCGGAGGTACCGCAATTGCCCGTGCACGTCCATCCCGCTGGCACCGAATCGGCCAAAGCCAAGGCCGGCAGCACCAAGGCGGCCAACAACACAAACACCCCTTTGCGCATGTGGTTCTCCTTAGATTGGAAAATCCCGGGGATACTCTCTTGCCCGTGCGCATAAAACCCCCATAACTCGCACGGGTATATCGGGGATGTATGCATTTGGCGGGCCGCAACTCGTGGGCCCTCTTACTGCCCTGTTATGTGGAGGTTGGCAGCGGAACGGCCCGCGCGCATGTGCAGAGTCTTGCAGAATTCGGGCAATCCGCTGCAGGAATAACGCAGTCACGCGGTATCGTAAAAAGAGGTCGCCCTGAGGGCGAACAGCGGCAAACCGCCCTCCCCTAACTACAGTTTGGCGAAGTTCTGTCCTGGCGCGGAAGCCGTTGCGGCGGCGGCGAGGCGCACATCGGCCGGCGGCGCCAGCCACCGTGGCCGGAACAACGTCCATCCCTGCGGCTTGGCCGCCTCTACCGCGCAATTGGATGCGCGGATCGGGCCCGTTTACGGGCATGACTGTATTGCCGCGTTTTTGCCCCGATGTTCAGATCGAATTGGGAAGACCAATCCACGATTACCAGCAAGAGGAGCGAACCATGGCGGATTTGAAAGGCTGCAAAGTTGCCATCCTGGCGACCGACGGTTTTGAGCAAGTCGAACTCACCGAGCCGCGCAAGGCTCTCGACGAGGCCGGCGCGCAAACCAGCGTGGTCGCTCCCAAGAGCGGCGAGATTCGCGGCTGGAAATTCACGGAGTGGGGCGAAAAGGTCAAAGTCGATGAACCGCTGGACAGCGCTTCGCCCGAGCGTTTCGACGCGCTGCTTCTGAACGCGGGAATATCCTCCGGCTTGCGCGCGGAAACCAGATTCCCGTCCGTCACCGCTTCCTCGTCCATCCATTTAGCCCCGGCATTGCGCAGATCCGTCTTGATCGAGGGCCACGACGCGATCTG
>JBJKQB010000414.1:0-11414 GCA_046705825.1 Candidatus Acidiferrales bacterium | reverse complement strand
AAAATTTCGGAGGGGGACGAACATGGCGGATAAGACCAAGGCAGCGAAGCCGGGCAAGAAGCTGGTACCGGCCAAGAAAGTCGAAAAGAAGCAGACCTTGACCGTACACTTCTAAACCATCGCCTCGGCGCCTTCAGCCAAGCCCGGTCGCCGCGGCACACAGATTCGGGAACGCGGTTTGCACTCTTGCAGTTAGGCCCAGTTCGGTAACAACCGGCCCCTCGAGGCCGATTCTTGGAAAACGAGGAGAAAGACATGGCGAAGAGCAAAAAGCTGGCGAAGGGCAAGAAAGTCGAAAAGAAGCAGACGCTCACCGTCAGGAATTATTAATCTCAACGAAGTAGTCACCTGGAGTGATGGGAGCTATTTGTGGGGGCCAAATCAAAAAACGCGAAACCAGCCAGGAAGCTGAAACCGGCCAAAAAGCTACCGACGGTTGGTATGTTGCGGCGGGTTCCCTGATCGGGTCGCCGGCTCGGCAATCGCTCGAAGTACCGGATGTGATGTACTTTGGATTTCTTTCGGAGGGCGCCATCTCCTTCCGGAAGAATGCTCGTAGTTGAGCCCGGGGGGTCGCCGTCCCAGGAGCGGCGATCCCCTTTTTTTTGCTCCTCCTAACCCCAAAGGACGCTCCGCGTCGCCACAGCGCGCCCTCGCCGCCCGCTCAGCTCCGCTTCCCAACCCCGCAACGCTATAGGATCCAGCGCGCTCACCACACCTGCGAGCGTACCCAGCGCCAGGTCTTCCGGCCGGCCTGCCATGCGATCGGTGACATTCCGCTACGGATTTTCGCCGTCCCGGTCATTCCCTCGCGCAACGAGCCGTCCACGTTCCGAAAATCGACGACCACTCCAAAATAGTTGCTCAGGTCCTGCCCCAACTTTTGCAGGTGCTGCGAGTCCGCGACGGGCTGATCCGCGGCCGCCGCCGGGAGGATCTGCTCGACCCGCCCGGGGTAGGTCCGGTAGGGGAACGCCAGCACTTTCATCCCCACGCGCGCCCCGGCGTGCACCTCGCTGAGGTTCCAGTCGCGCACCAGGATGCGCGCTTTCATCATGCGGCGGTCCACCACCCGGCAGAATTCATCTCCCGCCTGGAGATACTCGCCTGCTTTCTGCTCCACGTTGGGCGTCGTTACGATGCCTTCGTGTGGCGCGCGAATCTCCAGCTGGCTCGCGTTCCGCTGGGCTATGGCCAACTCCTCTTCCAGGCGCTTGCGCTCGCGCACGGCTGCCGCCGGATACCTGGTCTCCGGATTCTCTTGCGCCCTGCGGACGCGCGCATTGGCCAGCGCAAGCTCCTGCGCCTTCACCGCTTCAGCGGTTGTGAGGGTCGGATCGGAAAGCACGGCCAGCAACTGGCCCGCCTGCACGTGCTCTCCTTCGTGAACGAAGACTTTCTCGACCATCCCCGCAACTGTGGCGCGCACGTGAGTGTCGCTTCCCGGCTCCAGCGTGAACTGCGAAGACACGGTGGACGGCACGGGGGGAACCAGCAAGAGCAGCCCGACCGCGAACGCGCCAATTTGCTGCGTTCGGGTCATCCTCCAAGCCATGTACGCCTCCTTCTTCTCGCGCCACCAGGCGCGCACCGCGGGCACTCCCTTGCGCACGCCTTTGCGCGCAAAGAACCACACGATGGCCAGCGTCAGCACATATCCCCAGGTTCCGAATTTCCCCACCAGGATGTTCTTCACCCAGCCCAGCACCACGACGATCAGCAACACGCTGTACGTGATGGCCGTAAGCCCGAAAACGGTATAGATGCGCCTCAGCCTCCGGCTCGCATTGGGCAAATCGATCGGCTCGCGCAGCACGTATTTCCGCACGGCCGCGCGCAGGAAGGCGAAGGAGTCCTCGCGCAGATTGTCCGCCTCCAGCAGCTGCGCCAGCACGTAGTAGCCATCCGCTTTGATCAGCGGATTCAGATTGAGCAGCGCTCCCTGAATGCCGCTCAGCAGCATCGTCTTATAAGCCAGGTCGTTGACCACCGACCCCGCAAGCGTGAAATGCCAGATGAGCGTCGCGCTCGCGCAGATCGTCAGCTCGATCCAGATCCCCGCGAAGATCACCCACAGCCGCTGGCTGCCGCGCGTGAAAAGCACGATGTCCGTCGTATCCGTATAGAACGCCGGCGTGAAATAGATCAGCAGGAAGCCCATCTGATGCACGTCCCCGCCGAAGTGCTTGCAGGTGAGCCCGTGCCCGCATTCGTGAATCCCGCCGATGCCCAGCAGCAGGAACCAGAAGGCCCACAGGTCGTAGGCCGTTTTGTTCTGGAACGTGTACAGCGCCTTCGTGTCAGCCGCCACGTGCGCCCAGTTGCCTACAATGAAGTAGCCGGCCGCTACGAAGAGCAGGCAACACCCGAAAACAAACTGGGGAGTGAAAATCCAGCTCAGGTAGGGATCGATGCGGCTGAGGAACTTATTCGGGTCCCAGGCCTTGAAGCTGATGTACAGCACGCTGGATTGGTCTACGCGGCCCTTGCGCTCGTCGCGAATCCGCTCGAGCACCGCCAGGTTCTTCTCCCCGACCGATCGCTCCCACATCTCGGGATCGATGCTGTCCAGAAAATCCAGCACTTCCGATTCAGACAGTGTTTCGTCCGGATGCCGGCGGTTCAGCTCTTCGCTGATTTCGGCGGGCGTGCGCGTGCCGTCGCACAGAGTCAGCACTTCGTGTTCCGCCGTCCCGTAGCGGTTGTAGGAGACCGTTTCCTGGACCTTGATGACGTAGCTCGTCTCGCCCGCTACGGTTTGCTCGCTGACACGCAGGTCCGCGCGCAATTTCGGGCGCCGCAGTCCCTTGGACAGGACGCTGGATATACGAAGGCTGGTTGGCCCGAAGCGCATGCACGGTCCCCGTCAGCGCTGCGCTTGGGCCGCGCCCGCTGCGGGCCAATGGACACGCACCGCCATTCCGGGCACCAATCTCGAACCGCGCGGGGAAGGAAGTTGCGCCACCACGTCGTAACTGTCGCTCGCCGGATCGATCGTCGGACTCACGTTGACGATTCGGCCTCGCAGCTCTCTCCCCTCCTCGCTGACCAGCGACAGCGCCACCGTTTGCCCCAGCCGCGGCCTCTGCGCCGAAGATTCGGGAATCTGAAACCGCACTTGCAGCGGCGCCAGCTGGCTCACTCGGAAGCAGTTCTCGCCCTTCTTCAGCGTCTGCCCCTCGCGGACGTAGCGGCTTACCACCACCCCCGAAAACGGCGCACGCACGCTCATCCGCCCGATTTCGATCTGGACCCGGCGAATCTCGGCCTCGCCGCTTTGCACCAGCGCTTGCCAGCCGTGCAGGTCATACTCGGCGCCCTTGGCCTCGAATTCGGCCTGCTCCAGATCGGCATCGCTCGAAAGGCCGTACCGGCGAAGTTCCTGCTGCCGGCGCAGAGCGGCGCTCTTGGCCTTCAATTCCGCTTCCTTGTACTGGACGTTGTTTTGCGCCACGCGCAGGTCGTCGCGCGCCTTGAGCAGCTGCATCTGCAAGTCGCGGTCGTCGAGTTGGGCCAGGACCTCGCCCGCCCTCACCGCGCCTCCCTCATCCTTGGCGATGGAGAGGACCACGCCGTCGCCTTCCGCGGCCACATCCACCTGGTGCTCCACCGAGAGCACGCTGAGAATGTCGCTGGAACTCGCTGCGCGGGCCTCGCTTGGCGGCCCAGCCACCGGCGTAGCCGACGCTGGCATAGGCGATGCCGCCGTCGATGGCGCCCGTGCCGCAACAGCCGCCGGCTCTGTTGCCGCGGAAGCGTCGTCGCTGACGGGACCGCTTCCGTTGCCGCCACAGCCGCATACCGCCAACCCCACAATCGCTGCTATCCACAAAATCCCGCATCGTTTCTTCATGTTCACACCCTAAGGCAACAGGGACCATCCCTTTTCCCAAAACCATCGGAACGGCGCGCGTAGCATGACGTATCCCACCGGATACCATCCGCTCTGGAACCATCCGCCGCTCGCCATCACCCGCGCGCGCCCAACCATGCCGTCCCGCGCGCGGTCCCGCGTGTTCTCGAATAACGCCCGCACCAGAAAATACTGTTCTCCGCCCTCAGATTTCGATTGCGCGCCGAGGCGTTCGATTGTGCCGCGGAACGTCGTCGACGGATACGCGTTCAGCTTCAGTGCCAGCCGATTTCCCGCATGAAGAAGCGGCAGGTCCGTCTCCACTACGCTCATTTCCGCCGCCATGCGGTCCTGATCGACGATTTCGCAGAACGCTTCGCCCGCCTTCAGCATCGTTCCCGCTTTCTCTTGCACTTTGGGCGTGACGATCACGCCCGCAATCGGCGCGCGCAATTCCGCTTCGCTCAGGCGCTGTTCTTCGAACGCAACCTCCGCACCGTGGACTTCCGCCTGAATCTTCGCCGCGCTGGCTGCGGAAGGCTCGTTGCGAAACTCCGCCTCGGCCAACGCCCGCTGCGCTTGCGCCAGAGCGGCTTCCGCGCGCGCCAGCTTCACACGATCTCCGCTCACGTCCAATTGCGCCAGCAGTTGACCCGGCTGCACCTTCTGGCCCTCGCGCACCCACACGCGCTCGACGATCCCTCCGGGAATCGCGCTGACGATCCGCCGCTGCGCCGGGACCACCGTCGCGTCCGTCCCCACCCTCAGCGGCCACGGAACCAGTATGAGGATCGCCGCCGCGACAGCTGCGCGCTCGGCGTACTGCCGCCAGCGCCCCTGCGGCACGGCGGCCAGCAATTTCTTTTTCCGTTGCGCCAGCGGCTGCAGCAGGGTGGCCAGCGGGACCTGCTGATAGAGCTGCGCGTTGCGGATGGCCACCGTGGTCTGGTTCGCCAGAATCGTGAGCGTTTCCTGGTTGGCGGGCGTCAGGAAATCGGCTTCGCTGCTCAACAGCGCCATCGCTCCCAGCGTGCCTTGCTCGTCGCGCAGCGGCAGAGCGTACAGCCCGTTGTACCCGTGCTCTTCCAGGAACGACGCAAACTGCGCCCGAGCCTCTTCCGGTTCCGCGTGCCAGCCTTCCTCGCCGCGTCCGGCCGCGACATTTTCCTCCCGCCCGGCCACCCATTCGAGCCGCTCGCGCAAACCCGCCATCTCGCGCGTCTTCGGCACTTCCGTCTCGCCCGACACCGCGCCCAGAACGAAGCGCCCGCGGTCGAAAAATCCGATCACGCAACGATCGAACGGAACGATGCTGCCCGCTTGATGCACTACCGTCGTCAGCACATGGTCCAGGTCCAGCGTCGACGTGATTTCCTGCGAGATCTTCAGCAGCGCGTCCAGCGTGTGCACCTTGCGTTCCGATTCCAGCAGGTTCGCGTTGTGCAGCGCCACCGCGGCTTGTTCGCCGATGGTCGAAAGAAAGAAAAGATCTTCCTCGTTGAACGAGCTGCCGTCTCCCTTGTTGAGAACCTCCACCACACCCAGCACTTCATCGTCTTTCCGAAGTGGCGCCGCCATCCAGGTGTCGATCTCGAATCCTTCCGCGCTTCTCCGCCGTTCCTCGAGATGCGCATCTTCGTTGGGCGTCTCGATCAGCTTCGGCAGGGCCTGCCGCGTCACTTCGCCGAACAATCCTTCCTCCAGCGCAGCGCAAGTCCCTTTCTCCACCGTCGGATCGTCGCCCGCTTGCTGCGCCAGGCGAAGTTCGCCGCCGTCAGCCAGCCACAGATTGCAGGCGCCCGCTCCCAGAATCTCGCGGATCTTGCGGGCCACCACGGGCAGAAGCTCCTGCAACTCCAAAGTCGAGGTGAACGTCCGGCCCAGATCGTAGAGCAAGGTGAGGCGCTCGAGCGCGGCCAGGTTCGTCTGCCGCTCGCTTTCGATTCCCGCCAGGTTCGTCAACGCCTGGCCCGCCACGCGCGCCGCCTCTTCCAGAAAGCGGGCGTCTTCCGCGGTGAACTCTCCGGAGCGCTTGTTGAGCACTTCCACCACGCCTTCCCCGGTGCCCACCCCCGGAATCGGCGCATACAGCGCGGTCTGCACGTGCTCGCGGCTCGTTTCGTCCAGATGGGAGAGGCGCTCGCGCGAAATCTCGGCTGGGCCCAGCCGCCTCGCTGCCGCTGAGCCGCGAACTTCCGAGAGCAGGCCGTTGTAAACGGCCTCTTCGGCGGGGGTGAATCGTTCGCCCGGCTGAGCCCAGCTCATCGCGCAGGCCAGTTCCGTTTCATCCGCCGCATCTTTCACCGTCCACACCAGGACCGCCTTGGCGCCCAGCTCGGCGCCGATCCGCGCGCTGAAATTTTTCAGAAAGGTATCCCGGTCGCGGCAGGCCAGCGACACTGTCGCGAGCTCGAAGAGAGCAGACGCTGCTTCCATGACTCCCCACGGAAAGGGCAACACCCGCTCACCCGAACAGCGGGATGCGCCCCGGAAAAACCTGAAAGGAACTGTGGGGGAGCCTAGCAAAAGCCACACAGAGCGTCAAGAAAACCCGCCGGGCCTTTGGCAATGGCTCTTGTGCAGTTGCGCGTTAGCCTCTAATCTCTCTGGCGGATGTTTACGATCGCACTTGCTTGCCGGGAGGCTATGTGAAGGACGTCATCTCAACCGATAAAGGGCCGAAGGCCATCGGCCCGTACTCGCAGGCCATTCGCGCCAACGGCTTCGTTTTTATCTCTGGGCAGGTTCCCTTCGATCCGGCAACCGGCCAACTGGTCGAAGGCGATGTGGCCAAACAGACCGCGCGCGTGCTGGAAAACCTGAAAGCCATTGCCGAAGCGGCCGGTTCCTCGCTCGAAAAGGCGGTGAAGGCAACCGTGTTCTTGAAGGACATGAACGACTTCGCCGCCATGAACGAAGTCTACGCGCGCTACTTCTCGCACCAGCCCCCCGCGCGCTCCACGGTCGAAGTGGCGCGCCTCCCGCGCGACGTGCGCGTGGAGATCGATCTGATCGCCCTGAGTTGATCCGGCCGCGCGGCCACAGACGCGTCAAAGGCGTTTGCGGCCTGCGGCAAGGTTCGGAATCCAGGGGGGGGCTTCTTGGTCTTAGGAGGTGTGCCTTTAATGCATGCAAAGGGAACCACGCCATGCCAGTTCGCCTCGCGAATTTCGGGGCGCAAATGGAGGCTGCAAATAAAAATCATTTCGAGCTTCATTGATCGAGCACAATTCATCTCATCGATCGCACTTCATCGCTCCGAGGGCTCGCCGCCGGTGGGGTGGTCCGCATCCCAAACCAATCTCCCGCCCACAAACGTCTTCTCTACGCGCACATCGCGGATTCTTTCCGGCGCGATAGAAAAAATGTCGTCGCTCAGAATCACCATGTCGGCCAGCTTGCCCGGCGTGATCGACCCTTTCTCTTTCTCCTGAAACTCCGCGTACGCCGAGCCCATCGTGTAAGCCTCGACCGCCTCCGCCACGCTCAGTTTCTGCTCGGGAAACCATCCGTCCGGGTGCTTGCCGTCGAGAGTCGCTCTCGTCACTGCCGCATAAATGGTCAGCAGGGGATTCAGCGGCGCCACGTTCCAGTCCGTGCCCAGGGCCAGCCGCACGCCATGGTCCAGGAACGAGCGGAACGCGTACGTGCGGCTCGCGCGCTCGCGGCCGATGTGCGGTTCGGCCCAGCGCCCGTCGTCGATCGCGTGGTACGGCTGCACCGACGCGATCACCCCAAGTTGCGCGAAGCGCTCGAAATCCTTCGCGGCCATGTGTTGCGCGTGCTCGATGCGCAACCGGCGGTCGCGCTGGCCCTCGGCTCGCGCGATTTCGGAAAACAGGTCGAGGATGATCGAAATCGCCTGATCGCCGATGGCGTGCGCGCAAATCTGCAGCCCTGCCTGATCGGCGCGTCTCATGCGCTCCTGCATCAGCGAAACCGGATGCATTTCATCTGAGAGCAGACCGCGCTCGTCCGGCTGATCCGTGTACGGATCGAACAGGTACGCGGTGCGCGATCCCAGTGAGCCGTCCGCGAACCCCTTCACCGCGCCGATGCGCAGCCATGCCCCGCCAAACGCGCGCCGGATTCCGATCTTGGCCTGATCGTCAACGCCCTCCGTAATCAGCGGCGCGGCGTAGATCCGCGCGGTCAGTTCACCCTGCGCGAGCAGCTCGCAATAAACGCGGATGCTGGCGTAATCGGGATTCATGTTCTGCACGCTGGTCACGCCCACCGCCGCGGCGTGCAGCAGCGCCCGCTTCACCGCGCGCGTGTGCTGCTCGTGCGACATCGGCGGGATCGCCTTGTTCATGTAATCCATCGCCGCGTCTTTCAGCGCCCCGGTTGGACGCCCCTGCGCGTCGCGCACAATCGTGCCGCCGGGCAGTTCCGCCGTCTGCGCCGTGATTCCCGCCAGGCGCAGCGCCAGCGAGTTCGCCACGCCCATGTGCGCGTCGTAGCGCGTCACGAACGCCGGCACATCCGCCGCAACCCGGTCGATCCATTCCTTTGTGGGGACCCGCGGCGGAATCCATTTTGTCTCGTCCCAATCGCCGCCCAAAATCCATTCGCCCTTCGCCGTCACCTTCGCGCGCTCGCCGATCCGCAGCGCGAATTCTTCCGCGCTGGCCGCATCGGTCAAGTGCACGCGATCGAGTTGCATTCCTCCGTTGGCGAAATGGACGTGTGCGTCGTTGAATCCCGGCAGCAGCAGTTTTCCCTGCGCGTCGATGACCTCCGTTCGCGGTCCGCGCCATGCTTCAACTTTCGCCTCGGACCCCACCGCCACGATCCGCTCGCCCAGCGCCGCCACGGCCCGTGCGCTCGCCATCTGCGCATCCACAGTCCAGATCTTCGCGTTGTGGACGATCAGGTCCGCCGCGGGTTTCGACCCCGATGGTCTCGCTGCTGTCATTGATCTCGTCTCGCTCGCAACCCTTCCCGCGCGATTGCCGGTAAGGTAATGGCCCGTGCCGCTTCTTCTGCCGTCTGGCTAGCCGGCGCGGCGCGAAAGAATTTACTCGCTCGCTGCCCCGCGCGTCGAGCGCTAATCCGCCGGCTTCTCGAGATGGATGTGTGATCTTCCGGGCGTAGCCTCGCGGGACATCGTCCCGCTCGAATGTTCAGCGAAAGTGGCTGCTCGTGCTATCCTTCCGCCTTCCATGATCTTCCTGCTCGCTTATGTCGCTTGGAGTTTGCCCTTCGAGCTGCCCGACCTCACTTGGTGGTGGTGGGTCATTCTCGCCTTCGTTGGCGGCTTGTTTGCCGCGGCGGTAGGCAAATTTTCGGATCAGAGCCGCTTCGCTGGCTTTCTCTCCGTCGTGATAGCTGTGCTCGCCACACTCTGCGGCGCCGTCGCCATCTATCAATTGCTGACCGGCTAGATTCAGCTTCACCGCGCCGCACACTCGAGTTGCCGCTGCCCGCCGCGCTTCGCTCCTCTTTCCGGCAACTCCTCGTGCCCCTGTCAAGCCATTTGAGAATGTAACCGTAGCCGGGATCGTCGAGACATTTGAGATGTAACCGGGGTGCCTTGACCCCTGTCGGCGTCAACCGTATCATGGACCCATCGTTCGTTCTTCAGACGGGCCTGTAGCTCAGGTGGCTAGAGCGCACCCCTGATAAGGGTGAGGTCGACTGTTCAAGTCAGTCCAGGCCCACCATTCCCCAGTTTTCGCCCGTTCGAAGATCATGTCGAACGGCTTTCTGTAGGTGGGATAGACACTTACCGCGTCCACCGCGCAGTTCGATAGCACCGTTCTCAGCAATTTGGCCTTTTCCTGCGGAGTCTGCGTAACGTATAGAGAATGCGCCTTGTTCGCGAGTTCTAAAATGCGAACGCGGTCGAGCGCACGCTCGGGATTTTCCGCCCGTTCGAGCTCTCGCAAGGACGCTAGAAGCGCTTGCTCTTCCTCCTGCCACTCGGCGGACTTCGCCTCCCAAAATTCCTCGGTGATCTTTCCGTCCAGGCGGTCAACGTAAGCCTGCTCTAGCCGCCTGCGGAGTTGGGCCAACCGCTGTTCGATTCGCTCGGCCTGGCGCTTCCTGAGCGTTTCCTCGTGCGCTTTATCGGAGAGCAAGGACTCTTCGAGCCGCGTCAGAACATCATCCGGGATTCGGATCGTTTGCAATACCTGGCCGAGGCGTTCGGCCATCACTTCTTCGCGGAAGTACGGCAGATCGCATTTGCCCCGATAGCCCGTGCAGCGGTAATAGGTGTACTTCTGCTTCTTGAATTCGGCGGTCACCGCGCAATTGTCGTAAGCGCAGCGGAGCAAGCCGGAAAATGCGAACTCGTGTATCTGTTTGCGAGGCCGCGCTTTGCCAGTCAGTACCTCGCGCACGCGGGAGAATATTTCAGGGCTCACAAGGGGAGGATGCGTGCCTGCGTAACTCTTGCCTTCCCATTCATACGTGCCGATATAGAACGGGTTTCTCAGCAGCTTTTCGATGTGCCACTTCGAAATGACTTTGCCGTACTCGGCTTTGAGAAACAGACGCAAGGTAGCAAGCGAGTAAGAACCGGTGGCGTATAGCTCGAACATTCGCTGCGCGATCGGGGCGTTGTCAGGATCAACCTCAATGGTGCGAAGCAATTTGTTATTCCGGTAGCCGAGCGGTGGCCGGCTCGGGTAAATGCCCTGGGCTGCCTTCTCGCGCATGCCTTTGCGCACTTCATCGCGCAAGTTCTCGATGTAGTTTCGGGCGATGACAAGCTGAATGCCGTGAACGAGCTTGGCCTGCGATTTCGAATCTTTGCTGATGATCTGGCCTTCTTTGGGCAGGTGGATTTCAACGTCGAGGTCTTCGAGCGTCACGCAGTCGCGAAAGTTCCGGTACAGCCGGTCAGTCTTCTCGACCAATACAACGCGGCACGTTTTGTGATTACTGAGAAAGCGCACCATCTCGCCGAATTGTTTTCGGCCGGTGGTCTTAGCCGTCTCCACATCTACGAATTCGCGTAGGACATTGAATTGGTGGCTTTGCGCGTATTCCCGGAGAAACTTCAATTGCGCGGGGATGGAAAAGCCTTCGCGCTCCTGATCTTTGCTCGACACTCTTGCGTACAAGACGGCTTGTCTCATGCGGCCCTCTGCGGGCGTGCGCTGACGGCGCACGCGTGCCGCTCACCTTGCGCTGATTCCGTCTGCCTGTCAACGGGAGTCGCAGACTTGCTGTTTCGGTCCCACGCGTCGAGCAAGAAAACAAATGCGCGCAATGCAAGCAAATCATGAGAGGAGATGCACTCCTCCCCTGTGGTCCCTTGGGTTGCTTGCAGATGACACAAGTCGGTGCTGTCGGCAGTAGAGCGCATAGCGGTCTGGAATTCTGAGGAAGGTTGGAGGGATGACTTGGCGGAGTGGCCCTCTAGTTATACTAATGGGCAAGAAGTCGGAAGAACTCCCCAAAGAAAAAATACGCACGCAAATTGAAAAATATTTTGGTTTCTTTTTCTCCCTTCCGGCCGCGGACGAAACACCTGATGTGTGCAAAAAGAAATTTGGGCGGGAGCGACCCGGTGCACGTTTGGGCGGCAAAACCGCACAAACACCGGGGT
>JBJKQB010000413.1:0-10966 GCA_046705825.1 Candidatus Acidiferrales bacterium | reverse complement strand
TTTCCGAGCTGGGGCTACATGGTTCGCCGCGGCGCGACCACGCTTTGGGAACTTTGGCAGGACAAGACCGGACCCTCAATGAATTCGCACAATCACATCATGTTCGGCAGCGTGGGAGCATGGTTCTATCACGCGCTCGGCGGCATCAATCTGGCCCCCGACACGGAGGGCTACAGCCATATCGTCATTCATCCGCGCGTCGTCGAAAGTCTTCGCTCGGCCTCCGCGACGGTGGACACGATCCGAGGCCGCGTCTCGTGTTCCTGGAGCCACGAACTCAATGGGTTTGAACTTCAAGCGACGATTCCGGTGAATGCCGATGCTACGGTGGCCGTCCCACAGGAAATGCAGATGACGAACGTCGTCATCCGCGAGAACGATCGCGTCGTCTGGCAGGACGGTCATTTTGTTCCGGGCGATCCGGGCGTGCTTTCTGCTACGCGGGAAGGTGATGAGTATGTCTTCTCCGTGGGCGCCGGTTCCTATCGGTTTGTTCTGGCCGCTCAATGAGCGCGGAATCGAGCAGTTGATGGTCCGCAGCTGAGTTTCACCGGGTGCTCGAATGAAAATCACAGGCGTACGCACACGAGTTTTCGAGTGGCGCGGGAAAACCGTGCCGCCGCAACCTCATTTCTGCACCAACGCCATGGACCTGCTGCAACTGTCGGACGACCCCATGGGCTCCTTCCGATTCCACAGTTGGCTGGTGGTTGAGTTGGAAAGCGACGCCGGCCTGGTGGGCATTGGCGATGCCGCTCTCGCCCCGCAGGTCACGAAACAAGTGATCGACCTGTATCTCAAGCCCATCGTGCTGGGAGCGGATCCGTTCAATATCGAATTCCTGTGGCAGCACATGTACCGTAAGACGCTGGCTTTCGGACGCAAAGGCATCGGCATGGCCGCTATCAGCGCGGTTGACATTGCCCTCTGGGACCTGCTCGGCCGCGCGCTGAAACAGCCGGTCTTCCGCTTGCTGGGCGGCCGCACGAAACCGAGCATCCCGGTGTACGCCAGCCGCCTCTATAGCCAGCCCCTTGAGCAATTGGCTCGGGAAGCGCAGGGCTACAAAGAACAAGGATTTCCGGCGATGAAACTGCGTTTCGGCTGGGGGCCCGTGGATGGCGCCGAGGGAATGCGCAGCAATGTGGAACTCGTGCGCACCGTGCGGGATGTCATCGGAGAAGAGATCGACCTGATGGCCGACGCGTACATGGGCTGGACGCTGGAATACGCGCGGCGCATGATCCCGCTCCTCGAGCCTTACCACCTGCGCTGGCTCGAAGAGCCGGTGCTCGCCGACGACTTGGGCGGCTATGCGGCGCTCAAGGCGATGGGGAGAGTCCCCATCGCCGGAGGCGAGCACGAGTTCACGATTTACGGCTGCCGCCAGTTGCTCGAAGCCGGTGCGGTCGATGTTTTGCAGTTCGATACGAACCGCGTCGGCGGTTTGACGCAGGCGCGTAAGATCGCGGCGATGGCCGAAGCCTGGTCCGTGCCGGTCATTCCCCATGCCGGCCAGATGCACAACTACCATGTGGTGATGGCGAGTTTGAATTCCCCGATGGCGGAGTTTTTTCCTCCGGTCGAGGTCGAGGTGGGCAACGAGCTGTTCTGGCAGATCTTCCGGGGCGAGCCCGTGCCGAAGAACGGCCATCTCGATCTCGACGACAACAGCGTTGGACTGGGCTTGGAGATCGAGACGAAGAACCTGGGCAAGTTTCATGTGATGGAGTAAGACTGCCACGGGTGAGAGAAATTCGACGAAGGGGCGCGCAAAGCGGCGGCCGAAAACTGGCGGACATCTTCTATGGCACAACGGAATTTTTTCCAACTCGAGAATCAAGTCGCCATCGTAACCGGAGCCGGCCGGGGCATCGGCGAGGGAATCGCGCGGCGACTGGCAGCGGCGGGTGCGCGTGTAGCGGTTGTGGACCTTGACGAAGCATCCGCGCGCGGTGTCGCAGACTCGATCGGCGGTCTTGCGCTCGCAGCCGACGTGCGGTCCGCAGCATCGGTGAAGGCTGCTGTCGCCAAAGTGGAGCAGCAGCTCGGGCCGGTTTCAGTACTGGTGAACAATGCCGGCATCACTGGCCGCACCTTGCCGCTGGTGCAGCTCGAGGAATCCGACTTGGACGAGGTTTACGCCGTCAATTTGAAGGGAGTTTTTCTGATGTGCCGCGCCGTGATTGGACCGATGCTGGAGCGCCAGTTCGGCCGGATCCTGAACGTCGCATCGATTGCGGGCAAAGAAGGGAATCCTACACTGATTCCTTATTCCAGCACCAAGGCCGCCGTCATCTGCTTGACGAAATCGCTGGCGAAGGAGGTGGCGGGAAAAGGAGATATCACCGTCAACAGCATCGCCCCAGCCGTCGTGCAGACGAAAATTCTCGATACCATGGCCAAAGAGACGGTCACCTACATGGTGAGCAAAATCCCCTTAGGCCGCACGGGCAGGATCGAGGAAATTGCCGCCCTGGTTCATTATCTGGTTTCCCGCGAAGCGTCGTTTACGACCGGGCAGTGCTACGACATCTCTGGAGGCCGCGCAACGTACTGAGCCGGCCTCACCCAGACACCTGGACAGAAGCAGCGGAGTCATTGGTGAATGTGAACGTTGGGTTGGGTATTGGACTCGTCGCGTTGGGCGGCTTTCTCAACGGCAGCTTTGCTCTGCCGATGAAACGCATGCCCCGGTGGGCGTGGGAAAATACCTGGCTTCTGTACTCGATTGCCGGCATGGTTGTCCTTCCTTGCCTGCTGGCCGGGGTGACCATACCGCAGTGGACCGAAGTGTTCCGGAACACGCCGCTTCTCACGCTGGCGGAGGTCGCGCTCTTCGGATTCGGTTGGGGAATTGGTTCCACTCTGTTTGGCTTGGGCATTGACCGCGTCGGAATGGCGCTGGGTTTCTCGGCCATTTTGGGAACCACAGCCTCGGTCGGCACGCTTCTCCCTCTCGTCGCTCTCGATCGCGGAAAAATCGAAACGCGACAGGGCGCGCTCCTCTTGGGGGGCTTAGGGTTGGTGGTCATTGGCATTGTGCTGTGCGCCCTCTCCGGAGGCCGGCGCCAACGCGATCTGCGACAAACGGACACGGCCAAGACGGGATCGGATTTCGGGACAGGGCTGGTCATTTGCATCCTCTCCGGCGTCTACTCCGCCATGCTGAATTTCAGTTTTGTTTTTGGCCGAGGCATGCGGCAGGCCAGCCTGGCGACGGGCGCTTCCCAGGCAATGGCGGCGAATCTGCTGTGGGCGCTTGCGCTGGGTGCAGGTTTTCTGGCCAACGCCGGGTATTGCGTCTATCGCTTGCAAAGAAACCGCACCTGGTCGGGATTCCGGCGCAATGACGTTCCGGGCGCCTATTGGCTGGGCGTGCTGGCAATGGGCGCTTTGTGGTTTGGAGGGATCGCCGTCTATGGCATCGGAGCGGCCTCCCTGGGCGAACTCGGCGGCATCGTCGGCTGGCCGATCTTCATGGCTTTGAATATCGGCGCGGCGAATGCTTGGGGAGCGCTAACGGGAGAATGGCGAGGAGCGAGCCGCACCGCGCGGTCCTATTCATTGGCGGGGCTCGCAGTCTTCATCCTCGCCATCTATGTTACTTCGCTTGGAGGATCATGATGG
This sequence comes from Candidatus Acidiferrales bacterium, assembly GCA_046705825.1. Classification (GTDB taxonomy): domain Bacteria; phylum Acidobacteriota; class Terriglobia; order Acidiferrales; family UBA7541; genus Palsa-295. The sequence goes on along the minus strand of JBJKQB010000413.1, from coordinate 7,336 downwards.
GAGGCACTGGGCCAAAAGCAGGCGGCAAGCCGAAATGAGCAGCCAGGCGACAGGCTACCGAGTCGACGTCCTGAAGATGGGCCAGTGCGAGGTGCGCGGCCCCGAAGTGTATTGGATGGATCGCTGGGACGATTGGGAGGTCCTCGCCTTTTGCATGGTTGTCCTTCGCGGCCGCGGCCATGTGGCGGTCATCAACACCGGGCCGCCCCCTGATCTCACCGCTCTCAATGCGCGTTGGACCAGCGCCTTTGGGCCGCGCGGGGCGCTGGTGCGGCAGGAAAGGGAGTTGCCCGAAGCGGCGCTGGCGCGTCTGGGTATCCGCCCGGAGGATGTGGACACCGTGCTCGTCACTCCTCTGCAGGCCTACGCCGTCGGCAATATTCCCCTGTTTCGCAACGCGCAGATCTGCATCTCGCGCCGCGGTTGGATCGAGGACTTCCACGCTCCTCCCTACGAAATGCACGTCCCGCGCAAACTGCGTATTCCTGATGATGTTCTGCACTACTTGACCATCGAGGCGCCCGACAAGCTGCGCTTGCTTGCGGAGGAGGAGACGGAAGTCCTTCCAGGCCTCTCAGCCGCATGGGTGGGCACGCATCATCGTTCCTCGATGGCGTACTTTGTTGAAACTCCTGCGGGCCGCGTGGCTGTCTCTGATTGCGCCTTCAAGTACGGCAATCTTGAACGGAATCATCCTCTCGGCATTATGGAGAGCCTTCCGGAGTGCATGGCCGCATACGCGCGCTTGCGTTCGCAGGCCGCTATTTTTATCCCGCTGTACGACCCGGAAGTCTTCCAGCGGTTTCCGGGTGGCACAGTGGCCAAGTGAAGGGACGAGGCGATGAGGCTAACGGACAAAATTGCGATCGTAACCGGCGCAGGCTCTGGAATCGGCAAAGCTACCGCGGAGGTCTTCGCCGAGCAAGGCGCCCGGGTCGTAGTGGCCGACCTGGACCCTGCCGGCGGCCAGGAAACGGTGCGGGCCATCAGCGGCAAAGGTGGCGTAGCCCATTTCGTCCATGCCGACATCTCCAACGAACCCGACGCGAGAAGAATTTCTGACGAAGCGATCGCCCGCTTCGGTCGAATCGATATTCTCGTGAACAATGCCGCCACCTTCGTCCTTCAGGGCTTCGCGGCCACTGCCGAGGACTGGCGAAAATCTCTGGAAACGAACGTCATGGGAACGGCCATGGTGACCAAATATGCGGCGGAGCACATGAGGAAGACAGGCGGAGCGATCGTCATCGTAGGATCGATATCGAGCTTTCTGGCCCAGCCCGATTTCTTCGCTTACAGCGCTACGAAAGCGGCCATCGTCCAGATGGCCCGGAACATGGCGCTTGACCTCGGGCCGCACCACATTCGCGTCAACGCTGTCTGCCCGGGCACCATTCTTACGGCCGCCTCCGAGCGGCACATGGCCAAGATGGGCCTGACCCTCGAACAATTCGACCGCGAAGAGGGCGCCAAAACATTCCTCGGCCGCGCGGGCCGCCCTCGCGAAGTCGCAAATGCGATCGCTTTCCTGGTCTCGGACGAAGCCAGCTACATCACCGGCGCATCGCTGATGGTGGACGGCGGTTACTCGGCCCAATGAATGCGAAGCCCATCAGGGCAGAGATACGACTTGATCATTGAAGACTGCACTTCGGAGTCTCATCGTCGTGCCTTGCATTTCATAATGTCGTGACACTTGCGCGAGTGTCATTCTGCGCAGGAGCAGCCCGATTTTCGCGCCTGAAGAGATGGACCGCGCGAAAATCGGGCGGTTTTGCGACGAATAAGAATCTCGGCGCCGGAACGGCGGTCGCCTCCGACAATGAAACGAGACTGTGGTTCGTTAGCCCCTCACGACGAGAAGTCCGCGTACACAGAGACCGTTCCAGTGTTCTTGCCAATCGTCACCGTGATGTCCACTGGGTTGGTCAGCGTGCTTAGATCGACTGGCGAAGCGCTCGCTTTGAATTGATAGGTGTTTCCGCCCAGCGGAACGATTTGCACCGAAAGCGAAGCGCCGCCAATCGTCCCCGAATAGACATAGCTCCCGCTCTTCGCGCCCTTCGCCAACTGATGGAACGAGCCAGCCGGAATCGTGACCTGATACGGTCCCACCTGAAGCTGCACAGCTTCCGTGAGCGGGTTGATTCCGCTGCTGCCGCTTGCGAGTGTGAACGTCGAATTCAGATCAAAACTTCCGTTTGAGCCGGGACGGACGTCGAGCTTCGCGCTGAACGAGGGGAAATCAGCTACTTCGACCAGCTCAAACGCTCCGATATCGCAGGCAGGCCCTTGAGGCCGAGTCACGCCTCTCTGGTCCGTACTGAGAGCCGTCAGGCCGTCCGACTGCGTGCAGGCAGACAGGGGAACGGCGTCGACTGCGGGACTGGTGGAAAGCAACGCGACGGTTTTGGTGGGTCCGCCATTGTCCTGGAGGCCGTTGGTGTCGAGACCCGCGGCGGTAGTGTTCCGGTCCGTCGCCGCGGTCAGCAAACCGGCGCAGGAGGAATCATCCGAGAGGTCATAGCCGTTGGAAGTTGCCACGCCGCCGAGCGACCAACAGTTTCCCCCGGTGCTGTTGGCCAACACCGTGTTCTTCAGCGTCACGCTCGAGTAGTAGTAGTTGCTCAGCCCGCCGCCGTGGGGAGCCGAATTGCCCGAAAACGTGACGCTGGTGAGCGTGACCTTCCCGTAGTTGGCGTTAAAGATAGCTCCGCCGTTGATCCCCGCTGTATTCCCCGAGAGAGTGCTGTTGGTCAGATTGAGAGTCCCGCCCATGTTGTAGATGCCGCCGGCATCGTAGGTGCTCTGGTTCCCAGAAACACTGCTGTTGCTCACAATCACAGTGCCGCCATAATTGAAGATGCCGCCGCCGTATTCGGACGCCGAGTTTGCGGATACCGTGCAGTTGTCGAGGGCCACCGTTCCGGCGTAATTGAAGATGCCTCCTCCATAGCCCGGGGCCGAATTGTTCGTGAGCGTAACGTTCTCGAGCGTCAGCGTGCTGTCGAGGCTGTAGATTCCGCCCCCTTCAAAACCGTCCCCATTTTCAATGGCCACTCCGGAGATGTTGACCGTGGCGCCTCCCCAGACCCACAGCACCGCGACTGTGTTATTCCCGCTGATGGTCAGGCTCGAGGAGCCCGGGCCGCTGATGGTCAGGTTCGTGCTGATTTGCAGAGAGCTGGCCAGGGTGATGGTCGCGGGACCGGTCAGGTTGAAGTTGATCGTATCGCCGGGCGCGGCCGCGGCGACCGCAGCGCGCAGCGATCCAGGGCCGCTGTCGCTGTTATTCGTCACCGTAATCGTGCTGCCGAAAGCGGGCCCTGCAGAGACAACGGCCAGAAAGAGCGCAACGACACAAAGACGCCTTTGCATCATGCTTAGCCTCCCGACTCTTGAAACGAACGAAATCTACGCTGGCAGGTGTTTCCGGAGCTCAGTACATTCCGTCGGGACGAGACGAGAATGTATGTGGGTCATCACATGCGCGAATCGTACGATCCGAGGGTACTGGCGTCTATAGGACGGAAGTACTGCCCGAAAAACGGTCTTATATATAGAACAGCACAGTAGATATATGGTAAGAACAGCGCTAGCGAGCATCGGTTCTGGCGGAAAATAGCCTCGGAGGAGTTAACGGATGCGGACCGCCCCTTGCTTTCCGATTTCAATCTTTTCCGGATTTCCACGTATAGTTAGACGCCGCATTTTGAAATAATTTCGATTGATGCCATCCACTCCGGACAACCTCAATTCGGCGCGGGCTGGCCGCCCGGTGACGAAGGTCCTCCTGGCCACCACGGCCATGCTGTCGTTCATCACCTTCTGGCAAGCTGCGGCGGTCGTGCTGAACGATTTGGGCTCTTCCGCGTTTTATGCCGGCGCCATCGCCGAACACTTCATCGGCGAGACGGCTCCGTGGTTCGTTCTCGCCGTCATGCTGTTCGCCTTCGCCGTGCAGATGCTGTACTACGAAAGCTGCGGGATGTTCGTGCGCGGCGGCGTGTATCGCGTGGTGAAGGAAGGGATGGGCTCGACGCTCGCGAAGTTCTCCGTCTCCGCGCTGATGTTCGACTACATCCTGACCGGTCCGATCAGCGGTGTGTCCGCCGGACTCTATCTCATGGGGCTTCTGAATCAGCTGCTGCATTACGTGCATAAGAGCTTCGTGCTGCCGACGAATGAGGGTGCGGCCGTCTTTGCGGCGCTGGTCACCATTTATTTTTGGTGGGAAAACATCAAGGGCATTCCCGAGTCCAGCCAGAAAGCGGTCCGCATCATGTATGTGGCCACCGTCCTGGTTGTGACGCTGGTGCTGTGGTGCGCCTACACGCTGTGGGTGCACGGCGCACATCTTCCGCCGCTTCCGCGCCTCTCGAATCTTCACTACGCCGGCGATGCACTTGGCTGGCTGCGGCACACCTCGCTGCCCTATACCATTGGTTTCATCGGTATCCTGATCGGGCTGGGTCATTCGGTGCTGGCCATGAGCGGCGAAGAAACCATGGCGCAGGTGTACCGCGAGATCGAGCATCCCAAGCTGCCAAACCTGAAAAAAGCGGGCCTGATCATCTTTCTGTTCAGCTTGATCTTCACGGCGGGGGTCGCATTCTTCGCCGTGATGATCATCCCCAATGCGGTGCGCTCCAGCTATTCGGATAATCCCATCAGCGGACTGGCCATGTACCTCAGCGGCCCTCTGCTTTTGCGTTTGGTGTTTCGCGTTTTTGTTGTTGTGGTGGGCATCCTGATGCTGTCCGGAGCCGTCAACACGGCGATCGTAGGCTCAAACGGCGTCCAGAACCGCGTCTCCGAAGACGGCATCCTGCCCGAGAGGTTCCGCGCACCGCAGCGGCGCTTCGGCACTTCCTACCGCATTCTCAACCTCGTTGTGGGTCTCCAGCTCGTGACCATCGTCCTGAGCCGCGGAAACATCTTCGTTCTGGGCGAAGCCTACGCTTTCGGCGTGATGTGGAGTTTTGCCATGAAAGGCCTGGCCGTGCTGGTGCTTCGCTACAAACAACCCGGCCATCGGGAATTCCGCGTGCCCCTGAACCTCCGCCTGGGCTCGGTCGAGTTTCCGCTGGGTGTCGCGCTGATTACGCTTCTTTTGTTCCTGCTGTGCATCGTGAACCTGTTCACCAAGGAGATCGCGACGATTTCCGGTGTCGCGTTCACGCTCATTTTCTTTGTCGTATTCGAAGTCTCCGAACACATCACGAAGAGCAAGACGAAAATCCACGCGGAACTCGATCAATTCAATCTCGCCCAGCAGGGCGAACTCACTCTGGAAGGCGTGGGCGTACGTCCCGGGAACATTCTGGTTCCGGTGAGCACGTATTACACGCTCTATCACCTGGAGGCCGCGCTGCGCCGGGCGAAGACCCGCGAGGCGGAGATTGTGGTCCTGCATGTCCGGCTGCTGCGGCGAGCGGCATCGGGCGAATACGATCTGGCGCCCGATCAACTCTTCAGCACCATCGAGCAATTGCTGTTCACCAAAGTGCTTGCCGCAGCGGAAAAAGAGGGGAAACCCGTTCGTTTGGCGGTCGCGGCGTCAAACGATTTGTGGGAAGGCGTGCTGCGAGCCGCGGCGAACCTGCAATCGAGCACCATCATCGTCGGCAGTTCGGCGAAATGGCCTCTTGCCGAACAGGCCCGCCAGATAGGTTCGGCATGGGAACGGATGGAGGAGCCGCGGCCGCACCTCACGCTTGAAATTTACACCGCTGCAGGCCAGGAACAGATTTTCTACCTGGGACCGCATGCGCCACGCCTGACCCCAAACGAAATCGATCTCCTGCACAAGATCTGGCTCCAGCTTAGCGAGCAGCTTCCGGGCGAGGAAATACACCATCACGACATCGTCCACTTGGCTTTGACCGAACTCGAACGCGAGATTTCCGAGGGCCAGGATGGCGAGGTGGCTAGACGACTGCGCGAGCACCTGTATGAGATACAGAGCCGCCGTCTAAAACCCTGAAACGCAAGACGATCCCACTTTTCACAGGTTCATCCCACCCTTGGAAGGTGCAGTTTTGGAAACAACCCCGCATTCGCCCGGAATTGACTTGCCTTGCATTCCGAATAGGTATATGAGTAATAGCCTTAACTCGCAAAACAGGTGATCGCAAAAGTAGTACTTGGGGTGGGTATGGAGACGCCGACACGTGTATTCATTCTCTCGGATAACCGTCTGTTCCGAGAAGCCTTGACGCGCATTTTTTCCAAAAAAGCCGATATTGAAACGGTCCGCTCGCGGCAGTTCGGCCCGGACGCGGCAGAGGACGTCGCCAATTCAGGTGCGGACGTGCTGGTTCTGGATTCGCCACAGTTCCTCACTTCGGAAGGACTCGGACTGGTCAGAGAACGCGAGGGCAAACAGCAGGTAAAGATCCTCATGGTGGCAATGAAAGAGGACGAGGCTCTCTTTCTGGAGGCCGTGAAGCAAGGCGTGTGCGGTTATGTGCCCAAAGAAGCGTCCGCGATGGACGTGGTCAACGCCATCCGCTCGGTCGCACAGGGAGAAGCCGTTTGTCCTCCTCGGTTGTGCAAGCACCTGTTTGACCTGGTCGCGCAACTGTCGGAGGAACCCCCCTCATCGAGCCCGCAGGGCGTTTCGGGACTTACGCGGCGCGAAGAACAGCTGATTCCTCTGATCAACCGCGGCTTAACCAACAAGGAAATCGCCGCGCAATTGAATCTGTCGGAAAAGACGATCAAGAACCACGTGCACCGGATTTTGCGCAAAGTGGGCGCCGAAAGCCGCTTTGGAGTTGCATCCGCCTGCCGGACCGGCTTTGCTCGCCAGGTCTCCTGCCCGTAGGGCCATCCGTAGGCCTTTTTTGAATCCGAATTGGGCCGCCTTTGGGCCTTTCCCTTGCCCGTCCCTCCTGCCATTAGGTCTTCCTTGGGTCTAAGTCCCTCTCCGGCAACCTGCATCCGAATTGCGCCCTAATGGGGACTTCCCAGTTTTCCCGCTACACCCGATATTTGCGGATGCGCGGGGTGCACATGAAGAGTGTCCGAGTCCTGGTGGCAAACCGGCCCAGATTGATGCGGGAGCTGATTCTCGCAACGGTTTCGGATCAGGAAGGTATCGAGATCGTTGGCGAGATCGAAGACGAAAGGCAGATTGAATCGGCTGTCGCGGAAACGCAGCCCGATTTCCTGATTGTTGCGTTGGATGGCGCGAATCGGCTGCCGGATGCGTGCATCACTGTGCTGCAAAACCGCCCAAGTTTGCGAGTGATCGCGATCTCCCCGGAACGGGGCAACACCATCTTCTACTGGGCTTCGCTGAACATCCAGCATACGCCGATCGAGGCTTCCG
>JBJKQB010000412.1:0-6751 GCA_046705825.1 Candidatus Acidiferrales bacterium | reverse complement strand
GAACTGCAATCGCGCGGACCCAGCCGGTACTTTGCGCGGCTTTCGCTCGAGGCGGCGCGCAAGTGGCGTTTCACCGCGCCAGTGCGGAACGGCGCTCCGGTCGCCAGTGCCTGGCTGCTGCATTTCGGCTACCGGCACGATGGGACATACGCTGATCCTTCCCAGATTCAGCCGTGATGCTTGAGAATGGCGCGGCGAAGCCCCCCGCGGGATATTCCTCAGCCGGGCAAAGGCCTTCTTTTCTTGCAGCCTCCCTTAATCACGGGTGGGTCATGTTTTCGGGGCGGACGATTTCGTCGAATTCGGCGGCGGTCAGATAGCCAAGCTGCAGGGCGGCGTCGCGCAAGGACAGATTTTCGTGATGCGCCTTGTGCGCGATGGCGGCGGCCTTGTCGTAGCCAATCTTGGGGCTTAGCGCGGTGACCAGCATCAGCGAATTGTTCACGTTCTGCTCGATGCGCGCGCGGTTGAGGCGCATGCCCTTGACGCAGTGTTCGGCGAACGAGCGGCACACGTCGGTGAGCAGGCGCACGGAATTCAGGAAATTGAAAATGATGACGGGCTTGAAGACGTTCAGCTCGAAATTTCCCTGCGAGCCGGCGAAGCCGATGGCGGCATCGTTGCCGAAAACCTGCACCGCGACCATGGTCATGGCCTCCGACTGCGTGGGATTCACCTTCCCCGGCATGATGGACGAGCCCGGCTCGTTTTCGGGCAGGATGAGTTCGCCAAAGCCGGCGCGCGGGCCGGAGCCGAGGAATCGGACATCATTCGCAATCTTCATCAGGGATGCGGCCAGGGTCTTTAGCGCGCCGCTGGCGAAGACGATTTCATCGTGCGCCGAAAGCGCCGCGAATTTGTTGGGATGGGACTCGAACGGCAGCCCGGTCAACTCGGAAATTTTCTGCGCCGCGCGCTCGCCGAAGTCCCTGGGCGCATTCAGGCCGGTGCCCACGGCGGTGCCGCCGATGGCGAGGTCGTAAAGGCCGCCCAGAACTTCCTCGAGGCGCTCGGCGTCGCGTTCGAGCATGGCCGACCACCCGGACATTTCCTGGCCCACGGTGAGGGGCGTGGCGTCCATCAGATGCGTGCGGCCGATTTTCACCACGCCGGCGAATTCGCCGGCCTTTTCATCAATGGCCTCGCGCAAGGCCTCGACCGCGGGAATCAGCGCTTCCGCAACGCGCGATGCGGCGGCGATATGCATGGCGGTGGGAAAAGTGTCGTTCGAGGATTGGGACATGTTCACGTCGTCGTTCGGATGGATGGGCTTCTTGCTGCCCGGCTCGCCACCCAGGATTTCGATCGCGCGATTCGAAATCACCTCGTTGGCGTTCATGTTGGTCTGCGTGCCGCTGCCCGTCTGCCAGATGCGCAGCGGGAAATGATCGTTCAGCTTGCCGGCAATCACTTCGTCGGCGGCCTGTACGATGGCGCGAGCCTTTTCCGGCGCCAGCTTGCCCAGGTCCTGATTCACAAGCGCCGCGGCCTTCTTCAGGATTCCGAAGGCGCGGATCAATTCGGGCGGCATGGTGTCCGTGCCGATATTGAAATGAACCAGCGAGCGCGCCGTCTGCGCACCGTAGTAACGGTCCGCGGGAACTTCGATCTTGCCCATGCTGTCGGATTCGACGCGGGTGAGCGGCTTCGCCGGGGGGACAAACTTCTCCGGCTGGCGTGCGGGAGCGGAGGCCGTTCGCGCTGCGCTCGCGCTGCGCGTTCGTTTCGCGGCGGCGCCCGGCGAAGTGGCGCGGGCCTTCGATGCGGTTTTGGGTGGGCGCTTCATGGAATCCTCCGAGCGGATGTTGGCGGAATCACCGAAACCACTAAAGCATACCGACCCATGGTTTTCAACCAAGCTTCGCGCAGCGGCGCGGAGAGCGATGTGACCTCGATCACGGCAGCGTGCTGTCGAGCCAGGCAGGAAAGATCCACGACGAACCCCGCATCGCGGAATTCGCCGTGGACGTATCCTGATAACGTGTTGTGCTACCCGTGCTGCCCGGCAGCCGCCTTGGCGACGAACTGGCGCATGCGCTTTTCCATTTCCTGCGGTGCGACGTCCTCGACATGCGTGGCGATCGCCCAGATGTGCCCGTCGGGATCGGCAATTTTGCCGAAGCGGTCGCCCCAGAACATGTTCTGGAGGGGCTCGACGACACGAGCGCCCGCCTTGGCGGCGCGATCGAAGACCGCGTCGGCGCTTTCGACGTAAAGATGAAGTTGGAGCGGGTGAATCTTGGGCTCCGGTCCAAGAGCGGTGGCGGGACCCATGGTGTCATTGATGAAGATGAGCGAATCGCCGATGCGCAGCTCCGCATGCATGATCTTGCCGTCCGGGCCTAGCGCGCGGCCGCCTTTTTCGGTGGCGCCGAAGACCTTTTTGTAAAATTCGATGGCGGCGCTGGCGTTTTTGCTGACCAGCGCGGGGGTAATCGAGTGATATCCTTCGGGAATCGGTTTCACTGCGGAACTCATGGGAACCTCCTGGCAGTTTTGTGTTTGCCGGCGTTTGAGCAACGGGCTGGGAACCGAGCGGAGTTAAAATTGTGTCCCCTGTTCCGGGCGGTGTCAACGGGAAGAATTTTTCGGAACTTGGGGGCAGCGTCGAAAGTTGTACGTTGAAAGTTCAAAGTTGAAAAGACACCCATCGTTTGCGGAAGGCGCGAACGGTAGGACACGCCTGCCCCGTCGAGTGATTGGAATGAGTTCGTAGAGCGGTTCAATCGTCCCTCCGGGACTTTACCATTTCAATGAGGCGTACCCGGCACTTCGTGCCGGGCTAAATACAATCGCCGCTCCGCGGCCAGGTGGAGGACGAAGCGGCCGAATCCAGTGCACAAGTCGATGGACAACGAGGTGATTAACCGTTGAAGCGCCGGGGAGCGTTTTGCGAAGCCGCGGCGCGGCGTGTGACCCGCGTCACTGCGAAAACGCGGTCGAAGCGCGTTTGATAGGCTTTTTGCGGGCAGAAGCCCCGATGCCGGAGCCTCGCGGATTGTGTTATCGTGTGCGGTTCGGGCAAACGCTTTTGTTTGCGTGTAATTGAGGCCGTCGCCAGATTCTGCATGTGAGAACGCCAGCATTTACGAGGGCTAATAAGGTCAATCGATCATGAAAACTTCGTATTCCGGAGTAGCGGTTCCGTCCAATGGCAAGCCGATAGAGTACTCGAATGGCACTTTTCGCGTCCCGGACCAGCCCATTCTCCCCTTCATCGAGGGCGACGGCACCGGGCGCGACATCTGGAAGGCGTCGCGGCGCGTGTTCGATGCGGCGGTGGAAAACGCGTACGGAGGCAAGCGAAAGATTGCCTGGCTGGAGATTTTCGCGGGCGAAAAGGCGTTCAACCAGTTCAAGGACTGGCTGCCGCAGGACAGCGTCGAAGCCATTCGCGATTTTCGGGTGGCCATCAAGGGCCCGCTGACCACGCCGGTAGGCGGCGGAATCCGTTCGCTGAACGTGACGCTGCGGCAAGTGCTCGATCTGTACGCGTGCGTGCGCCCGGTGCGCTACTTCGAAGGCGTTCCCTCACCGGTCCGCCACCCGGAAAAGATGGATGTGGTGATCTTCCGCGAAAACACGGAGGACGTGTACGCGGGCATCGAGTGGCGCTCGGGCACGCCCGAAGTCAAGAAGCTGATCGATTTCCTGAACGGGGAGATGCTCAAGGGCGGCGGAAAGCGCATTCGCGAGGACTCCGGGATCGGCATCAAGCCGATTTCGCCGACGGGGACGAAACGACTGGTGCGGCGCGCGATTCAACACGCCATCGAGAATCGCAAGCGCGTGGTCACGCTGGTGCACAAGGGCAACATCATGAAATTCACCGAGGGCGCGTTCCGCGACTGGGGCTACGAGCTGGCCACGCAGGAATTCCGCAACCAGGTGGTGACCGAGCGCGAGAGCTGGATCCTGGACAACAAAGACAAGAACGCCAGCCTGAGCATCGAGCAGAACGCGACCATGATCGAGCCGGGGCTGGAGCAAGCCACCGCCGAGTTCAAGCAGAAAATCTACGCGGAGGTGAAGAAGACGCTGGAGGCCATTCAGGCCACGCACGGAAACGGCCAGTGGAAAAAGAAAATTCTGGTCAACGACCGGATCGCGGATTCGGTCTTCCAGCAGATTCTGTTGCGCGCGGACGAGTACCAGGTGTTCGCCACTCCGAATCTGAATGGCGATTATCTTTCCGACGCTTGCGCCGCGCAGGTGGGCGGGCTGGGCATGGCGCCCGGCGCGAATATCGGCGACGGCTACGGCGTGTTCGAGGCCACGCACGGCACCGCGCCGAAGTATGCGGACAAGGATGTGATCAATCCGAGTTCGGTGATGCTCTCGGGGGCGATGATGTTCGATTTCCTGGGATGGAAGGAGGCGGCGCGGCTGATCGAGGCCAGCATCGCCCGCACCATCCAGCAGAAGCGCGTCACCTACGACCTCGAACGCCTGCTGCCCGGCGCCACGAAGCTGCGGAGCTCGGAGTTCGCCTCCGCCATCATCGAGAACATGGCCGGCATGGAAGTGAAAGTTTGAACGGGGTTCGCGCGGGCCAAAAGGCTTCGAAACCCCAGATGAACACGATCAACACAGATCAAAACCCAACTTGAACGCAGCAGCGGCCTTCATCACAACCGCTCGGCGCGATTGGGGAGAGACGGACGGAGGAATGATGCGAAAGAAGGTGACGGTAGTGGGCGGCGGTTTTGTGGGCTCGACGACCGCGCAGCGAATTCATGATGCAGGGCTCGCCGACGTTGTGCTGACCGATATTCTGGAGGGCGTGCCGGCCGGAAAGGCGCTGGACATGGCGGAATCGGGGCCGATTCTGGGCTCCGACGCGCGCGCGGTGGGCATCTCGACGGCGTCCGGCGATTACGGCGAAACGGCCAACAGCGATATTGTCGTCGTCACCGCCGGTTTTCCGCGCAAGCCGGGCATGAGCCGCGACGACCTGCTGAAGGCGAATTACGACGTGATCAAGGCGGTGGTGGACGCGGTCGTCAAGCTTTCGCCCAACGCGATCCTGATCATGGTGACGAATCCTCTGGACGCCATGGCGCAGGCCGCGCTGAAGATCAGCCGTTTTCCGAAGCATCGCGTGATTGGCATGGCCGGCGTGCTGGACTCGGCGCGCATGAGCGCTTTCGTGGCCATGGAGCTGGGCGTTTCGGTCGAAAACGTGCATTCGTTCGTGCTGGGCGGGCATGGCGACGACATGGTGCCTCTGGCGCGCTACTCGACGGTCGCTGGAATTCCTCTGCCCGAACTGCTGCCCAAGGACAAGCTCGACGCGATCATCACGCGCACGCGCAAGGGCGGCGGCGAAATCGTGGCCCTGCTGAAGACGGGCTCCGCGTACTACGCGCCTTCCGCGGCGGTGGCCGAAATGGCCGAAGCCATCCTGAAGGACAAGAAGAAGATACTGCCGTGCGCGGCCTACCTCGAAGGCGAGTACGGAATCAACGGGCTGTTCGTGGGCGTGCCGGTGAAGCTGGGCGCGCGCGGCATCGAGCAGATCATCGAGATCAAGCTCACGGCCGAGGAAAAAGCGGCGCTCGACAAGTCGGCCGCGTCGGTGCGCGAACTGGTCCAAGTCCTCGGCGTATAAAACGAACCGAGCGCCCGTCCGGCGGAGGAGAGCGCACCGGGCGACTGCCCAGTATTGCTTTGGCCGCACAATGGGAGCCCGGTTCTCTCGGTCGAACCCCGATTTGCTAAGCTGAATCTTCATCCACCCACATGAGCCTATCCTCGGACAGGAACGGGAAGAACGCATCCGCGCGCCACGGCGATAGCGCGCAGGCGAACGCGGCGCGCGCCGAGCGCCGCCTCACGGTGGGACTGGCGCGCGCGTCGCAGCTCGCCAGCATGGTTGCGCGGAGCCGCGCCGCCGCACAGGTGGAACCCGCGGACATGCTCGCGGGAATGTACATCTACGAATGGGAGCGGCTGGCGGATTTCTGGGCCGATCGCGAGGCCATCGAGGAATTGCTGCGCAGGATCTGCAGCATCAGCCCGCAGCGCTGGAACCATTGGATCGAGCTGTACGACCAGCAGCGCCGGCAAGAACAGGCGGAATCTTCTTCTCCCTGGCGGCGGCTGATGCAGCGAGCCCGGCCCGCCACGGATGAAAAAAGCGGCGACGGCGAAAATCTTCCACGCTCGCAGGAACTCGAAAAAATCCTGCGCGCTGCGGGCGAGATGTCTCCCTTCCGCGACGACTTGGGCGGGCCCCCCATCCCCGTGCTGACCTCGGAATGCGTCCTGCTTTGCATGGCGCGCGATGAGGATTCGGAATTGGGCCGCGGCCTTCGCGAGAGCGGGCTCGACCTCGCAGCCCTTGAGCGTGCCGCGCGCGATCCGCGCCGCGTGCCACACCGCTAGAAAACCCGTAAATGGAAAAGGGAAATTAGAAAAGGAAGGGCGAAGTCCGGCCGGCTGGTCCTAGATGATCATGCGGAAGCGCGGCCAGAGTTTGTCGAGCGGCTCAATGGGTTTGTGGCAAACGTAAATGGGGACGTTGCGCTCGACGGGCATGCCATGGGGATTGGGCACGCGCGCGACCAGGTCGGCCTCGCCAAAATATTCCTTGTACTTCTCGGTACGCTCGCCGACCAGGATCGCGCAGGAGCCCGAATAATTCCGCGGACCCCAATCGAAATAGCTGTTGTGACCGCTGATCGCGCGCGGCAAGCCCAACGCCGGCCCGTAATAATCGATTGCCCCCGCCTCGCCATAGTTGCCGGCA
>JBJKQB010000411.1:0-15932 GCA_046705825.1 Candidatus Acidiferrales bacterium | reverse complement strand
TCCAGGTCGTGGACGATCTCACCGAATTCCGCGCAATTCATACGACGCCTCTCTCATTCAAACCCGTCAAATTGCCGTGCTGCAATCCACCGATTGCCTTGCGGCTCCGCTGGACGTCGCGCAGCTTCTCGACCAGCAGCGCCCGCGCGCGGTGCAATCGCGAGCGCACCGTGCCGATGGGGCAATCCAGCGCCGCCGCAGCTTCCTCGTAACTCATCTCTTCGAGCTCGCACAACGCGACCACTTCGCGATAACTCTCAGGCAGGGTGGAAATCGCCTGGCGCAGCTTTCGAACCGCTTCCCAGGAGGCAAGGTCGTCGATCGCCTCAGGCCCTGTCCCATTGGAACCATTTCCGTTCGTGGGAGCATGATGCAGGCCGTTGCCGTTGGTTCCGGCCTGTGCCGCCGCTGCCAATTGCCCCAGTTCGTCGCTCGTGTCGGCCAAGGGCACCAGGCGGCCGTCGCGCTCCCAGCGCTTGCGCAGGTGATTGCGAGCAATGCCAAAAAGGAAGCCGCTCAAGCTGCCCCGGGCCGGGTCGAACCGCCCAGGGTCGCGCATCAAGGTCATGAACACTTCTTGCGTCACGTCTTCCGCCGTTTCCGGACTTCCGCTCATGTGCAAGGCGAAGCGATAGATAGCAGGATGTTTGCGGCGATAGAGGAGGGTAAAAGCGTCCTCGTCACCCGCGCCCATCCGGCGCAGCAGGCCTTCGTCGTTCAACTCAATTTCCTTGGCGCGCTCGAAGCGCATAACCCGAATCATCTCAGCGTTAAGACGGCCCGCTGTCGCCTTCGTTACATATTCCGGATCGCGCCCCGTCCAGTTCCCGAACTTTGTAGGGCAGCCCGTTGGCCGTGCGAACGCGAGCGGTCCAATGCGCGGGCGATCTGTGTCCGCAGAAATTCTTGCAGGGGTGAAATATTCGGGCTGCGTAAAGCCATATGTGGGAGATAAACCTATGAGCCCAATCGCCGTGACAATGCGAACGTCGTTCTGGCGTATTCGCACGGCGGGCTGTACGGCAGATTCGGGCGCGTTTGAGTGTGCTGGGGCGGTTTGCGGACGACGCGACCAAATGTGTCCGCCATCCAGAAAAAGGACTGACGGCGAAGACCCGCCAGATCTGACGCCTGATAGCCGCTGCGTGCGAACAGCCGTGCTACGGCTCGTTCCAATCCATGGCGACTACATCCTGAGTGCCCGTGTCTTTTAGTATCAGAGGCGTGGAGTCGGGCGTGAGTGCCAGCCAAAAGCGGTAAAAACCGGTCGTCCGGATCCCGTTGAGGCTTGCAACCAGTTCGATCTTCCGCGTACTTACCTGCACGCGGTCGATCCGGTTACTGCCCTCGTGCAGGAAATAGACGTATTTGCTGTCGGGCGACCAATAAGGGAAGGCGCTACCCGTGTCCGCCAATAGTGTCCATTTCTGTGTCTGCGTATCAAAGAGCATCAGATCGTGGCTGTTCGCCGGCATGGCCACGAGGTAGCGCCCATTCGGCGACCACCGTGGCGAAAACAGCCCATCCGATCCCGGCAGGGTGGAAACGGTTCGCGTCTTGAGATCGACTTCGTGAATGGCAGTGGGCCCGCCGGCCGGCCCGGAGAACAGCAAGGAATTGCCATCCGGAGACCACACCGGATCGTACTCTCGCGCCGGGTCGCTCGGCAGCAACTCCGCGGCAACGCCGCCATCCGATGGAATCAGATAAACGTGCATTGGCCTGCCCTGCTGTTCTGCGTAGAACGCGATTGTCCTGCCATCCGGCGACCATCGCGGCAGGATCACGTACAGCGGCGGAGAAGTAAGCTGCACCTTGTCGCTGCCATCCACTTTGCTGCGCCACAAAACACCGTCCGGGAACGTGACGTACGCGACGGATTGCCCATCGGGAGAAAAAGAGACAAATTCGGCGGAAATGCCGCCAAGGAAGGGCACGTACGCCTGCGCTTTGGCATCGTAGCGATCCAGTTCGCCGCGTCGAAATCCCGCCACCGCGTACAATTTCCTGCCGTCGTTGCTCAGCAGAGGGTCGGAGTACTGCGTGGTGCCGGAGGTCAGTTGCGTCGGCTGATGATCGACTCTGCGAAACAGGCTGCCGGCTTCGCGATCCGCCCAGATCTGCCCGTCGCCAATGAACACGAAATATTTCCCGTCCGGAGTCCACTGGCCGCGATACTTGCTCATCTGCGGTTTCCAGCGTGGGAACAGCTGATGCGGACTCGAGCCATCCGGGGAAACTTGCCAGAGCGAACGGTCGTTCGTTTTCGGATCGACCACCGTCACACGAATGGCTTTTCCATCGGGCGACCAAGCCGGCGTAAATACACGGCCCGGGAAAGATGCAACCTTGCGAGAACCGGCGCCATCTCCGGCGGCGAGGAACAAATTATCAGTATTCGTATACGCCAGTGTCGCGCCGTCCCGGGACCACGCCGCGTCCCCACCGGCCAGGCCGGCCAGGCGAACCGGCGACCCGCCGACCACCGGCAGCAGCCAGTAAGGCCCTGAAAACGTTGTAGGACCGGCCGTGCCATCCACCATCAGGACCTTCGAACCGTCGGGAGAGACGCTCAATGGAAAAAACTGGGGCGACGGAGAAGGAATCGCTGCAACGGCGCCCCCGCTGACCGACACTTCGGCAATTTGTGAGATGGTCGTGCTCGACACCGTCATTTCCGCAAGATACAGCCGTGCACCGTCGGAGCCGACCAGGTCTTTGGCCACTCCGTCGTGCGTCACCTGGACGAAATTCGAGACTGTGGGCGGCGGCAACGGCGGGACCAGCCAATAAATCGCGACGAGCAGCAGCGCGAACGCGCCCGCCGAACTCGCCAGCAGCTTCGTCCTGTGGCGCTTGACCAGCTGTGCGATCACTTGCGAATCGGAGCTGTCCGCAGCAGCGCGCGCCGCAGCACTCGCAGGCGCCGAAACCTCTTCGGCTGGCGCGCTCATGACTCGCGCGGCGCTCGTGGCCGCCGAACGCCCGGAATCCGTGTCTCGCTTCAGGCGCTGCAGGTCCGAGCCCAAATCCGCGGCGTGCTGGTACCGCAGCTTCGGGTCCTTTTCCAAGCACTTGTCGACGATCCTGCCCAATTCGGCGGGAATATCGGGATTGATGCGCGCAAGCGGCGCGGGCGCGCGGTTCAGGATGCCGTCGAAAATCTCGGCGGAAGTCGAGCCGCCGAACGCCTGCCGGCCGGTGGCCATCTCATAGAGCACCACGCCGAGCGAGAAGATGTCGCTGCGAGCGTCGACGGTGCGGCCGCGCGCTTGCTCCGGAGACATGTAAGCTACTGTGCCGAGCGCCAAGCCGGGGCTGGTCAGGTCTGTTTCGCCCCTGGTGGGCGCGGCGTCGCCAGTCAGATTCTCGGCGCCTGCCGCCAGGATCTTGGCCAAGCCGAAATCGAGAACCTTGGCGCGTCCCCGATCGGTCACGAAAATGTTGGCCGGCTTGATGTCGCGATGGACAATGCCTTTGCTGTGCGCGGCGTCGAGCGCGTCCGCCACGTCGATGCCGATCTCGAGCAGCACCTCGAGCGCCAGAGGCCGCTGCAGGATGCGGTGCTTCAGCGTCGTGCCTTCCAACAGCTCCATGGCGATGAACGGCCGGCGATCATCCCTCTCCCCCGCCCGGACCGCAACCTCGTCGACATCGTAGATGGTGCAGATGTTGGGGTGGTTCAGGGAGCTGGCCGCGCGGGCTTCGCGCCGGAAACGCTCCAGCGCCGCGGAATCGGACGCCACCGTGTCGGGAAGGAACTTCAGCGCCACGGAGCGGCCCAGCTTGACGTCCTCCGCGCGATAGACCACACCCATCCCGCCGCCGCCCAGTTTTTCCATGATGCGGTAGTGGGAAACCGTTTGGCCGGCGAGATCGGGAAAGGAGATCATGGGCTGCTCATGTTATGGCCTATCGCCGCCCCGCGCAACTCCCATCGCCGTTCTGGTTTGACTCGAGAGCATCACCGGAGAGTCGCTTTCTGTATAATCAAGGCCATTTTGGTTGGAAACCACAGGTTTGATTGTGCCTGGCGGGGACGATCAGGATGGTCGGGAGAACAATAGCACACTACCGGATCACCGCCGCGATCGGCGCGGGCGGGATGGGAGAAGTGTACCGCGCGAATGACGCGAAGCTTGGGCGCGACATCGCTCTGAAAATTCTGCCCCCCGGGATGGCCAGCGATCCCGACCGACTCGCCCGGTTCCAGCGGGAGGCACGCGCTGTCGCGGCCCTCAATCATCCCAACATTGTGACGATCTACTCGGTGGAGGAGTCCGACAACATTCACTTCATCACCATGGAACTCATCGAAGGGCAACCGCTGGATCGGCTGATTTCCGCGAATGGGTTGCCGGCGGACCGGATCATGGAAATCGGCGGAGCAATGGCGGAGGCGCTCGCCGCAGCGCACGAGAAAGGCATCGTGCACCGCGACCTGAAGCCCGCAAACGTGATGGTGACCCATGAAGGCCGCGTCAAGGTTCTGGATTTCGGTCTGGCAAAGGACGTCGGCGCGGTTACCGGAAACGAAGTGACCCTCACCTCGGCCGGCCACACCGAAGCGGGCATGGTCATGGGAACTCCTGCTTACATGTCGCCCGAACAGGTCTCGGGGAGGCCGCTCGACCACCGTTCCGACATTTTTTCGTTTGGCGTGATACTGCACGAAATGGTCACGGGGCGGCGGCCTTTCGAGGGCAGGTCGTCGGCGGAACTGATTTCTTCGATCTTGCGCGACACTCCGCCTTCGATCACCGAGGCGCGCCCGGAATTGCCGTCCGACCTCGCGCGTGTCATTCGGCGCTGCCTGGAAAAGGACCCGCGCTACCGCCTGCAGACCGCGCGCGACATCTGCAACGAGTTTCGTGATCTGAAGCGGACCGTCCCGGA
This sequence comes from Candidatus Acidiferrales bacterium, assembly GCA_046705825.1. Taxonomy (GTDB): domain Bacteria; phylum Acidobacteriota; class Terriglobia; order Acidiferrales; family UBA7541; genus Palsa-295. The sequence continues at coordinate 11,036 of JBJKQB010000411.1, read as the reverse complement.
ATCGACTGGGGTTGCTGCTGCTACCCCCGCCACGCGGGCGGTTCGAAATCCGGACTCCGGCGCCGCACGCGCTGAGGAGGGCTTTTGGATCGCCGTGCTACCGTTCAAGTCTGCGGCAGGCAGCGCCGACCTTGCGGCTCTGGCCGAGGGCTTGACCGAAGAAATCATCACCGGGCTTTCGCGCTTCTCGTATCTGCGAGTGATCGCGCGGGGTTCGACCGCGAAATACTTCAGCGAGTCCAGCGATGTGCGGGCCATTGGCAAGGATTTAGGTGCGCGCTATGTGATGGAAGGGACGTTGCGCCAAGCGGGCGCGAAGCTTCGCGTTGCCGTGCAACTGGTCGACGCCAGTTCCGGAGCTCATCTGTGGGCCGAGACCTACGAACGGCTTTTCAGTCCAGAAGCAGTATTCGATCTGCAGGATGAGCTGGTTCCCCGCATCGTATCCACGGTTGCGGACGCATACGGAGTACTACCACAGAGCATGAGTGAAACACTTCGTACACGAAATGCTGAACAGCTAACGCCGTATGAGATGTTGCTGCGTGGCTTCGGGTACTTCCTGCGCGTCAACCCCACAGAACACGCGGTGGTGAGAGCCGGGCTGGAACGGGCTGTCGATCAGGCTCCGAGCAATGCAGATTGCTGGGCCCTTCTCTCGATGGTGTACCGAGAAGAGTACACCCACGGCTTTAATGCGCGGCCGGATCCGTTGGGGCGAGCGCTGGCGGCGGCGCGCCGGGCGCTCGAGATCGCGCCTACGAATCACCTGGCGTATTCCGCACTGTCCTCTGCGCAATTCTTCCGGCGGGAGATGCATGCCTTTCGCAGCGCGGCCGACCGCGCCATCGCACTCAACCCATTGGATGGATTCACGATCGGCTATGTGGGATTCATGACCGCGTACTCCGGAGACTGGGAACGCGGTTGCGCGCTGGCGGAGAAGGCCAGAAACCTGAACCCACGTCATCCAGGATGGTATTGGCTTCCACCGTTTCTCAACGCGTACCGCAAGGGCGATTACGCCGGCGCACTGGAATTCGCGCTGAAGGTGAACATGCCCGGTTTCTGGCGCAGTTGTCTGGCGCTGGCGGTCACCTATGGGCAGCTTGGCGAGACGGCGTTAGCACGCAATGCCGTACAAGAACTCCTGGCCATACGACCGGATTTCGCGAAAATAGCACGAGAAGAGTGCGAGAAATCATGGGACCCGGAGCTGGTCGAGAAGCTGCTCGATGGCCTGCGCAAGGCGGGGATGGATTTCCCCGGCGAGTCACGTGGAAGACCTCATGCGAACTGATCTCGCGGCGTGGCGAGCCTCCTCGCAGGCCAGCTTCGGCCATTCCGAATACGGGTGGCAACTCGAGCGTGGTGCGAAGGAGCTGGAGTAGTGCGAGATGGTCTCAGAGCTCTGGGATTGATCGTCCTGTGTCTCAGTTTGGCAGGGTGTCACCAGGCCTCCAGTGAGAAAAGCAGCTCGCTTCCGATCGTCGGCACCTGGCTGGTGAAGGCTCCCAAGGCGCCGTTTCCACTCCATATGTTCGTGTTCCATTCCGACGGAACCGTACAGCAATCCAATCCCGATGCCGGAGATCCAAACACGAGCGACAGCAATGCCATGGGTGTGTGGGTGGCGGATGGCGACAAAATCAGGGGAAAGATTGTCGAGATCATGGCAGACCGGACGACGCGTCAGTTCGCGAGCTGCGGCGAGATATCGTTTTCGCTTAACGTCAATCGAGATACTTTTAGCGGCACGGCGAGTGCGACCTTTTATGACGCGGAAGGACGACGATTGAGGGGACCGCTGCAAACGACGCTCGAAGGTCAACGGGTTTTGCCGTAGAGCGTGCCATCGGGTTTGTTCCGCGCTGCGTGAGCCCAAGATCCGATCCCTAACTTCGATCCCTAACTCTCGAACTTGGGCCTGAACGGCGACCGTCAGGACGTGCGCAGTTTCTTCGAGCGCAACGGTTGCCCGGCGGCAACACGATACGAGCTGCTGATTGAGCCGTTCCGCACGACGGCAAAGGCCCGCTCCAGATCGCCTAATGTTGGCCGGGCGAACGCGAGCGGTCCAATGCGCGGGCGATCTGTGTCCGCAAAAATTCTTGCAGGGGTGAAATATTCGGGCGGGAGGCTGCGTAGAGCCATATGTGGGAGATAAACATATGAGCCCAGCCATTGAACAGGAGTGGAAAAAAGGCAGCGCGGAACTCTTGATCCTCTCGCTGGTGGAAGATCAGCCGCGCCACGGGTACGACATCGGTCGGCTCATCGAGGCGCGTTCCGGCGGCGCTCTTCACTTTCATGTCGCTTCGCTCTATCCCCTGCTCTATCGCCTGGAGAAGCGAGGCTGGATTCAGGGGCGCTGGGTGGAGAAAGCGGGCCAGCGGCGCCGCCGGTATTACCGGCTGACCAGCGAGGGACATCGCGTGCTGGAGCTGCAACGCAAGAAATGGCAGGAATTTGTAGGTGCAGTGAGCCGAGTGGCGGGGGTGGAAAATGCCTGAGTGGAAAGAAGAAGTGCGGAAGCGTCTCGAGAGCCTGAATCTGAGGCCCGAGCGGGAGGCAGAAATCGTCGAGGAGGTGTCCGCGGATTTGGACGACCGGTACGCCGCGTTGCAAGCGCAAGGCGAAAGCGAGCAGCAAGCACTCGAGATCGTGCTGGCCGAGCTCGATGCGCGCAATCTCGCAGCCGAATTGCGCCAATCCGAGCCGGTGTATCGAGCGCCCTTGCCCGAAGGGGGGACCACCGGGCGCTGGATTGCGGACCTCTTTCAGGATTTGCGTTTTGCCGTGCGCATGCTGCGCAAGAATGCTGGTTTCACGGTGATCGCGGCGCTGACGCTGGCGCTCGGAATCGGCGCGAACACGGCCGTGTTCACCATCGTGAATACGTTTCTGCTGAATCCGCTTCCGGTAAAGGATATTTCCGGCCTGGTCACCATCAACAGCAGCCCGCTGAAGAAAACGGCGCAATGGAACGACCTGCAGCCGCTGTCGTTCCTGAACCTGCGTGACCTGCAGCAACAAGAGCGATCGTTCAGCAGCCTGGCCGGACACTCGTCGCCGATGTCGGTTACGTTGACGATCAATCATTCGCCGCACCGGGCCTTCCTGGAGCTGGTGAGCGCCAATTATTTCGATACGCTGGGCATACGGCCGTTCATGGGGCGCTTTTTCCTGAAGGGCGAAGACCTGGTGCCCGGCGCAAGCCCAGTGGCCGTGCTGACCTACGGCGCGTGGCAAGGGCGTTTTGGCGGCGATCCGCACATCTTGGGGCAGACGATCGATATCGACGCCACGCGGTTCACGGTGATCGGCGTTGCGCAGAAGGGATTCACCGGCGTGTTTGCCGTTTTCGGGCCGGATATCTGGGTTCCCACGATGATGGCGGAGCAGGTCTTGCCGGCGGAGGAAAAAGCCGCACTGAGCAATCGCTCGCTGCCGGTGTTCACGGGAATCGGGCGTTTGCGTCCGGGAGTCAGCATGGCGGCGGCGCAGGCCGAAATGAAAATCGCGGGAGCGGCGCTGGCCAAGGAGTATCCAGACGCCAATCAGGGCCGGACCATCGTTCTCGAGACGCTGCGGCAAGCGGCCTTTGGGCCCGACCAACAAACGCTGGTGCTGGGCAGCATGCTGCTGATGGCGATCGTGGGAATCGTGCTGCTGATCGCGTGTTCCAATGTGGGGAACCTGCTGCTCGCGCGCGCCGCCGTGCGCCGCCAGGAAATTGCGGTGCGCATGGCGTTGGGCGCAGGCCGCGCCCGTTTGCTGCGCCAACTGCTAACCGAAAGCATTCTTCTCGGCTTAATCGGCGGGCTCGTCGGCCTGCTGTTCGCCTACGAGGGGTGTCAACTGCTGCTGTCGTTTCGACCGGCGGAGTATGCCGCGAACCTGTTCACGCTGAAGATGAGCGCGAATGTGTACGTCTTTGCGTTCGTGGTATCGATCCTGGCCGGGGTGATCTTCGGAATCGCGCCGGCGCTTCGTTCTTCGCGCACGTCCGTTTCCGAGGCACTGAAGGAAGAGACGCGCACGGCCGGCCGGAGTCACCGGCGCGTCACGCTGGCCAACGCGCTTCTGGCCGGACAGGTAACTGTGTCCCTGCTGTTGCTGGTGGTCGCCGCGCTGTTCCTGCGCAGCATCCAGCGCGAGTACACCATCAATCCGGGCTTCCAGACGAAGCATCTCGCGCTGTTCATGCTCTATCCCGGCCAAGCGGGATACAACCAGGTGCGCACCAAGCAGTTTTACAAGGATGTGCGGGAGCGCGTGGGCGCCCTTCCGGGCATTTCGTCGGTTACATGGGCCTCGAATCTTCCGTTCTGGGGCCGCAAAGAGACGGGCCTGGAGATCGAAGGGCGCGCGCAGCGCAGGAAATCGGAGGCCATCTCAGCGGTCGTGGACACGGTCGATGTGGACTACTTCTCGACGTTTGGAATTCCGTTTCGCGAGGGCCGCGACTTTACGCGGAACGATAGCGATCAATCGATGCCGGTCGCCATTATCAACGACACTATGGCCGCGCGGTTCTGGCCGCGGCAGGACGCCGTCGGCAAGCAATTCCGGCTGCCCGGCGGGAAGCATTTCCTGACTGTCGTGGCGATCGTGAAGACGGCCAATTATCAAACGCTGGGCGAGCCGCCTCAGCCTTGCGTCTACATCCCTCTTCGCCAGAACTACAGCGATGACATGATCCTGTACATCCGCACCGCCGGCGAGCCTTCGGCGATGTTCGCCAGCGTGCAAGGCGCGATTCGCGATATCGATCCCACTCTCCCGGTGGACGATGTCCGCACCGGCAGCAAAGTGATCGATCAGGCGCTTTGGGGCACGAAACTCGGCGTAAGCTTGCTGGGTGTGTTCGGCATGCTGGCGCTGGCACTCGCCTCGGTTGGCCTGTACGGGATCATGGCCTATTCGGTGAACCAGCGGCGGCGGGAAATCGGCGTGCGCATGGCGCTGGGCGCGGGACAGCGGACCGTGCTCGTGTTTGTGCTGCGCCAGGGGATGTCGCTGGTGCTCACGGGCCTGGCGTTTGGCGTGGTGCTGGCGCTGCTCGCAGGACGGGGGCTGTCCCGCTTCCTTTATGGCGTGAGCGGCGCCGATCCGATCAGCCTGGTGGGCGCATCGGCGGTCCTGCTGGGGGTAGCGTTTGTGGCGTGCTACTTGCCGGCGCGGAGGGCCAGCCGCGTCGACCCGCTGGTGGCTTTGCGGGAGGGTTGAGATCATGGACTCGCGGCGGCCACCTGCGCGGCCGACATCGTTCGCACCAGGAAACCGTCGGATAAAAAGCCGAAGTTCGGCACTCTGAAGGGCAAGGTAACCGTCCACGACCGCAACTGGTGGAAGCCTATGACGGACAGTGACACGCCCCAGCGCCGGAGGTGATCGCCGTTCCGCGCCGAGATTCTTCATCGTCGCAAAACCGCCCGATTCGCGCGGTCCATTTCTGCACTCGCGAATATTGGGCTGCTCCTCCGAGAATGACACCCACGCAAGTGTCACGATATTATGGAGTGCTCTGTAAATCGCGCATTCCTCTGGTCCTGCGGACCTTTCAGCGCGTTTGGCGGGGGGCCAATGATGCTCAGGATGGGCTCGAAACTGGCGGTGCTCGCGTTCGTTCTTCTGGCGGCGCCCAGGGTGTGGGCGCAAGGGCCGCCGTATCAGACGGACGATCCGGTCCCGGTCGACTATGGGCATTATGAGTTTTATATTTTTGGCTCCGCGGACGGCACGCCCGTCGAGATGGACAGTACCGGTCCCGCCGTCGAATTCAATTGGGGCGCGCTTCCCCGCGTCCAACTGCACGCTATCCTCCCGCTGGGAGCCATCTTCCCCGCGAACAATCCAGCCTATGCCCCCGCCGGCACCGGGCCGAACACCTTCGGTCCTATCGACGCGGAAACAGGGATCAAGTGGGCGTGGATTAAGGAGAGCAAGTATTTCCCTCAGGTCGGCACCTTCACCATGTTCGAGCTACCCGTGGGAAGTTATTCCAAAGGGCTGGGAGTGGGAAAGGTTTGGTACAGAGTTCCGCTTTGGGCCCAAAAGAATATCGGCAAGTGGACCTTAGACGGCGGCGCCGGGGAAACCATTGTGCCGCAAACGATGTACCGCAATTTTCCCTACGGCGGGTTCCTGGTCAAACGCGACATGATCCCCAATAAACTCGAACTCGGGGTAGAAGTCTTCTCGCACGGCGCGGAGGGCTACGGCACGCCTCAAATTCGCGGCTCGACCATGATCGACATCGGCGGGTACTACCATTTCAAGAATCCGAATCACCAGTTTCTGTTCGCCTACGGGCACTCGGTCGCCGGCCTGACCGAGAACTACGCCTACATCGGCATCTACTGGACCTGGGGCAAAGACCACTGACTTAGCCTTCAGCTCTCCTGCAGATCCGCTCGGCTTGCAGTCTATAGAAACTGCTTTGGTTCGCGCTGCGATTCGGTTAGGTTAGGCCAGCCAGCGGCAGGAATGCGAAGGGAGGCCGCGCCCATGTTCGAGAAGGACCTTTTCCAGGGCCGCACGATTCTGATCACCGGAGGAGGCACAGGCCTCGGGCGCTCGATGGCTCTGCGCTTCGCGGAGCTGGGCGCCACGTTGTTTCTGGTGGGCCGGCGCGAAGATCCTCTCAAGCGAACGGTTTCCGACATTCGCGCGAAAGGGGCGCGTGCCGCTTACGCTTGCGCCGACGTGCGCGACTTCGGCGCCGTAGAAGTGGCGATTGCCACAGCAGAAAAGGAATTCGGGGCGGCGTTTGGCGGGATCGACACGCTGGTCAACAACGCGGCGGGCAATTTTCTTGCGCGCACCGAGAAAATCTCGCCGAACGCTTTTAATGCGGTGGTCGGAATCGTCCTGCACGGCACGTTTCACTGTACGCTGGCGCTCGGGCGGCGCTGGATCGCCGCGAAGAAGCCGGGAAACGTCCTCAACATTACGACCACGTATGCCGCCGCGAATTGCGGCTCGGGGTTCGTGGTGCCGTCCGCTTGTGCGAAAGCCGGAGTGCTGGCGATGACTCGTTCTTTGGCCGTCGAATGGGCGCGCCATCACATTCGCCTGAACGCCATTGCCCCCGGCCCGTTCCCTACCGAAGGCGCGTGGTCGCGCTTGATGCCGTCGAAGGATTTCGAGCAGCAGGCGAAGAATTCGCATCCGATGAAGCGCTTTGGACGCCACGACGAGTTGGCGAATCTCGCCGCTTACCTGCTCAGCGCGCAAGCCGAGTACATCAACGGCGAATGCGTGATCATCGACGGCGGGTTGTGGCTTCGCGGCGCCGGCGAATTCAACGACGCGGTCGACTTCCCCGATACGGCGTGGGACGCCTTCGAGCAAGAACGCAAGAAGTGAGGCATTTGCACGAGCGCCGGACGAGCCGACAAGCGGCACCCTGGTATTACGACGTTCTCATCGATCGCAATCGATCGCTATATTGACATACGCTCGTGGGATCGATATGATCGATAGCAGGGAGCCGAGTTCCATGACCTCCGCTAAAGTCAAGGTATCGCCGAAGTTCCAGGTCGTCATTCCGAAGGCCGTACGCGAAGAATTGAAAATCGAGCCTGGCCAGGAGCTGGTCATGGTTTCCATGAACGGTTCGATCTACCTACACCCGCCCCACTCCATCAAGGAACTGCGGGGCATCGCCAAGGGTATACGCTGGGAGCCCACCGATCGCGACCATACTGAACGATTCTAAGCTCTATCTGGTCGACTCTTCCGGGTGGGTCGAATACCTGGGCGACGGTCCTAAAGCCGAGACATTTGCTTCTTTCCTGCAGCAGGAAGACCGGCTTATCGTTCCGTCCATCGTATTCTATGAGGTAAGCAAGAAACTGAAACTCACGGCGAATGAGCCGGCACTGCGCCTCTTCATATCCCGTGCCTTGCGTTCCGTGCAGGTATCTTTGGACGCGTCCATGGCGATGGCCGCTGCGCAAATCAGCATCGCCCGGCGGTTAGCCATGGCCGACGCAATCATCTATGCCACGGCGCAGGAATACGGTGCTGAGCTGGTTACAGCCGATCCGGATTTCAAGAATCTTCCCGGGGTGGTCATCCTGTAGGATTCGCGTGCCGTGCTAAGATGGGGTTTCCGCGCGAGGGTATCAGCCAATGAAATTCGGAGTGGTGCAGTTTCCCGGATCGAATTGCGATGATGACGCGTACCACGCGATTGGTGCCGTCATCGGCCAGCCGGTGCAATTCATTTGGCACCAATCGCACGATATTTCCGGCCTCGACGCCATCATTTTGCCCGGCGGCTTCGCTTATGGCGACTACCTGCGGACGGGCGCAATCGCGCGGTTTTCGCCTGTGATGCAATCCGTGGCGCGTTTCGCGCGCTCCGGCGGCCTCGTGCTCGGCATCTGCAACGGTTTTCAGATTCTTCTCGAGGCGGGACTCCTTCCCGGCGCGATGATGCGCAACAAGGGCCTGCGCTTTCTCTGCCGGCAGGTGCACATCCGCGTGGAACACACGAATACGCCGTTCACCTGCTCGGCGACGCGCGGCCAGGTCCTGCAGGTCCCCATCGCGCACATGGAAGGGAATTATTTCTGCGACGCCGAAACGCTTGCGGAACTCGAGCGCAACGATCAGATCGTTTTCCGCTACGTCCACCCTGACGGGGGCGACGCGGGCGACGCATCACGCGGGCTTGCGCCGGAGGACGATCGCGCGGCGAATCCCAACGGCGCCCTTGCCGCCATCGCGGGAATCTGCAATCGCCAGCGCAACGTCCTGGGCATGATGCCGCACCCGGAACGCGCGGTGGAGGAACCGCTGGGATCTGCGGATGGTCTCGTTGTATTCCGCTCGATGGTGGCGACGCTGGTCAGCGCGGCGCGGGCAACGGCCTAGGGGCAGCCGGGATTTGCGGCCGGCTAGTGCCGAGGGTTACCTGGCTGTGATGAACTTCGGTTTCTTCTTTTTCCCCTTCGCGCAACTGCCTCAATTTGTTCTCAATTTCCGCCAGCCTGCTGTCGATCAGGGACTTCTCGCTTTCCCGCAGGCGAACCGCTGGAACAAAAAAGACGACGGCGTTGTAGGCCTTCCAAGCTTCGCGACGATAACGCGCGGTCTTGTGGGGATCTCTGGACGTGATGGCCAGATCGGCGGAGACGTCCGCTGCCTGCAACTCCACGAGCAGGAACTCGAGTTTCGTGCTTCTCCACAGCTCGCGCGGCCCATCAAGCGGTTCCGGCTCTTCCCTGCCCATACCGGAAGCATGATGCTTTCTGGCCGGGCGCGCTGTGATGGGCATCACGGGCGTAACGGACTGGTGGGGCGCGACAAGCCACCGCGAAATGCGCTGTGAGCCATCGGGTAGGAATGGGCCGGCAGAATCGCGCGGGCCGCAACCTCCCTCGATTGGTTGAAACCTGAAATGCAAAATTCGCATCGTAATTTTGAGGGCCGTGATAGCCGTCCAGCCCGTTTCCTCGGCTCTCGCGCTCAGGAATAGGAGCAGGCCTGCTCGATTTTCTGGCGAAGTAAATTTCGCTTCTACAGGAGAAATTCGAGCTATGCGTATTCGCGCAAAGCATTACCTGATAGCGCTTTCTCTGTTGGCCTTCACCGCGCTGCCAGTGTGGGCTCATACCGACACGGCGGAATTGACCGTTCTTCATCCAGCCACCATTGCCGGAAAAACGCTCAAACCGGGAACGTACAAGCTGGAAGTGCAGCCGAATCAGACGCAAATGAAGATCGTCAACACGGAGTCATACAAGACGGTAGCCGACGTTCCGGTGCATTGGGTTCAGGTTCAGAAAGCGCCGGACAACACGGAAGTGATTCTGAGCCAGCACCACGTCAGCGAAGTGGAGTTCAGCGGCAAGACGCAGGCGGTTCGTATCGGCTAAGGGAAAGATTTCGGCCCACACGGTAAGGACGAGGGGCAGCCAAGGCGAGGGCGGGTGCAACCCGCCCTTTTCCTTTTTTGGCGCAGGTTGTTTCCGAAAGCGCCGCCTCCACGATGTGAGAGAACTCTTTTTGGGCGGGAGAGGCGGTGGATCGCACTACGCGCGACGATATTATCGGGACGTCAGCGCGGCGAGACGACCTGCCGGGCGAGAACGGATTTTTGCGAGCGGCGATAGTCGGCGGCTTCCGCATTGTACGCCGCGCCCAGGAGGACAATGGTAGCGGTGAGATACATCCACAGCAGCAGCCCAATCGCAGCGGCCAGCCCGCCATACACCACCGTGTATGGAACGCGGCGAACGTAGTAGCCGAAAACGGCGTCGGCAGCCCACCACAAGACAGCAGCGAGCAGCGCTCCGGGCAAAAGCTCGACGATGCCTTGGTGTCCCGGCCGCCCCAGCCGGTAGATGATGATGAGCGCAGTCATGGCAAACAGGAACACAGACGCGGCGTAAACCATGTAGGCCAACTGGTGCGCGAATTGCGGCGAGACTTGCTCGCGGTGCATGAACCAGAGGCGCACGGCCTTGCCGAAGACGGTAAAGGCAATGACGATGAGGGCGGGGACGATGGTCAAGCAGAGCATGACCAGAGCGCGCAACTCGCGCCGCCAGTAGCCCAGCGCAATGGGATCGCCTTCGATCATGCGGAAGGCTTCAATGAAGCCGACCATCACCTGCGAGCCGGCGATCAGCGTTCCGCCCAGGCCGATGTAAGTCCAACTGCGAGGGTGCAGCCCGCGCCGCGAAAAGTAATCGGAGACGACCTGCGTGCTGCTGGCGGGAAGGATCAAATTCAAGCGGGAGGGAATGGCGCGGATGGCCTCGTGAAAGAACGATGTGCCGCTCAGCAACCCGAGCGCAAACAGCAGCATGGGGAAAAACGCGACGAACATATTGAAGGCGATGGCCTGGCTCACGGTGATGCAGTCGGGAAAAATGCGCCCGCACCCGAGCACGAAATGTCGCACGCCTTTTGGCACGCCCCGATTCACCTGAACGGACATCGGCGGAGGAGTCGCTGCCGATTATACGGGAGGACGCTTAGTTTGTATCCTGCGCCCGGGCGTCGAGGGCCGGGGG
>JBJKQB010000410.1:0-8989 GCA_046705825.1 Candidatus Acidiferrales bacterium | reverse complement strand
CATTCGGATCGATCAGGCTCGGTGAGATCGTGCTACCGGAGACCCCCAAGGGGGTGCCGGCAGCAATGGAAGCGTCATAAGCGGCGGGGCTGATCGGATTGCCGCTGTTATCGTAGAGCGTGACCGTACCATTATCGACGGCACCCTTGCAGAAGTTGTTGTAGCTGCCGCCAAAGTAGGCACAGGGAATATTCGTCGTGCCGGCATTCAGCGGCTCAAACGGCGCCATCGTTGCCTGTGTGAAGTCCCCACTCATCATGGCCGGCGTGGGGACAAAGTACTTGTGCAGAGTGCCAGCGGGTGCTTGCTGCAGGTGTTCGAAGCCGACAAAGAAAAAGACCCTCTTATGGCTGCGGTTGAAGCCCGTGCCGGGAATGATGACCGGCCCGCCAAGGTTGCCGCCGGGATACCAGTAATGGTCGATAGGCTTCGCATGCCCGCTCGCCTTCAGGTAAGCGTCCTCCGAGTTCAGGCTGCCATTGCGTGTGTACACGTAAGCTTCGCCGTGGAAGGCGGAAGTGCCGCTCTTGCCGACCGCGCTAAACGTCACAGGCCCGTGGGCGTGCGCGGCGTCGAACGAGGAGTCCTGCATCGTGACTTCCTGCGTCATGTCCTGGTTGATGTTGGCGATTTGCGTCCCCTGGTTCCCGGCATCCGTAATCACCGAGCCGTTCATGATCAGCTGCATCGAGCCATTGGGCTGCGTGCCGTTGGACGCGAACGCGCCGATGGGGCCCGTGTTGATTTGCGTGAGCGCGCTGCTCCACTCCGTATTGCTCAATCCGCTGTTGATGGCCATGCCGGGCATCAGCTTGATCAGTTCCGCCGCATCGCGGCCCTGAACGGCAAGCTGGCTCACCATCGTGTTGTTCAGCGTGTCGCTGCTGGCGCCGGTCGTTACGGGGACAGGGAGCGATTCCGCCGTAACCGTGAGCACCTGGCTCACCGAGCCAACCTTCAGCCGAATGGCCGGTACCGTGCGGCTCTCGCTCTGGTTCAGCACGATTCCTTTTTCTTCCCAAGTGGCAAATCCATTCGAGGAGACGGTCAGCGTGTACGTGCTTGGGTTGATGGCGATGAAGTTAAAGCTGCCATCTTTATTGGTGGTGGTGGTGCGCGACACCTTGGTGGCTTGGTCCGTGAGCACCACCTTGGCGCCAGGAATGACCGAGCCGCTGGCGTCGGTTACCGAGCCGCTCAAGTTGCTGGTTACTGTCTGAGCGGAAGTCGACCGCGGCAGACAAAACAGCATGAAGGCAAAAACGGCGAGAAGAGCGATTGTGCTGCTCAGAGCGTGCCGTGTCTTTCCAGCCCGCAAGGAAAATTGCCGAACTGATTTGCCCCAGTTTGCGCGTGCGCCCATCTGAGCGTGCGCCTGTGGCCACCCCGATTCGTGCTGACCTTTCATTTCTTGCCTCCTAGATCCACCACCCGCTGAATCTGCGGACTCGTCCCCCGACGAGCTACCCCAAAATCGAAGATCCTGTTCCCCTCACAACAAAGAGGCCCATAAAGAAAATGTTCCGTAAGGAAGGGACAACGTGTACGTTCACAGTGTTGGAATGCCCGAACCGACCGTCGCCCCCCGACCACCCACAATATCGATTTGGCACAGCAATGTGCGCGTTGTACCGCCGTCCCACGCCGCTGTCAAGAGATTTTTATGCTTTCTATACAATTTTATGATTCCTCACCTAGCGGGCGCCCTGAAAGGTAAGTAGTAGGGTGAGAAGAGATACAGGATTTCTGGTACTAGGTCTGGAACTCGGCGAAGGCCCAGGGAATGTGCCGAGTAGCCCGCATGGACCTGTTGCTTTCGGCCGTTTGCGGGACTACTCTTCTGCCTATGATCAGGCGGCGGCTAACAGCGCTTTCGGCAATTTTCCTCTCGCTGGTTTTTCCGCTCGCGCTGGGCTACATACCATACGATCACTGGGATCACCTGTGGCAGAGCCTCAGCGTGGTCTTCGCCGTGGCGTTGATCTGCATGGCAGTCTGCGTGGCTTTGATACTGGCGAAGTCCGCCATATCGTTGACGCGGCGGCTGCTCCGGGGCACGGCGGCCATTTCGATCCTCGCGATGTGCTTAGGCGCTCCTGCGCTGGCCATGGTCGCTCGGTATCAGCCCAGGTTTTTGTGGAAGCGCGATGCGGTTGCAGCGGCAATCGCCCTTGTTCTTGCGGTCCTAACTTGCCTTGCGTGCCGCCGAGCGTGGACGATACCGTTGGACCGTTCCCCACGGGCCTCCGCCTACCGGGCATTGTCGTATGCTGCGCTTCCGCTGACGCCGCTTCAGCTTCCCCTGCGAATCTAGCCTCCGTTTTCCCTACATCCTTTTCGCGTTGACGTCTTTTTGGCGGCCCTTCGTCGCTTGTCTTGGGTTATCTCACGCGAATTTCGGCGTCACTGAAATAATGGAGAACAGCCAATGAGAAAAATCATTGCAGCAACCGCGGCGGGAGTGCTCCTGGGATTTATGGCTGGGCGCGCTTTGGAGAGGCCGCAGGTGGAAGCGTGGACCGGGATGCGGACGCGATCAAGTCCCCCCGCAGTGCGGCAAGAGAATACCGATCCGCCGGCGCCTGTGACCAATGCCGGAACCGCAGCTTCTGCAAATGGTGCCTCGGACGCGGGCTGGATCACGGCGCAACTCGGCACAGTCGCACCTCAGCTCGAAGCCTACGGCCAGATCGAGCCAGTGGCCACATCTCCCGTGAACGCTTCCGAACTGGGCGTAGTCACCGGGCTGAAAATTCTGCCGGGCATGCACGTGCGAGCCGGAGAGCAACTGGCTGAGCTGACGGGTCCCGCGATCGAGTCGCTGCTTCGGCAGAGCGAAGCGGATGTTCACAGCGCAAGCGCGCAACTTACGACGGCGCAAAAAACTCTGGCCATCGAACGGGAACAGTTGCCCTCGCACTTGAGCACGCGGGCGATGGTGCAGCAGGCCGCGGGCGCGGCCGCTCAGGCGCAAACAAATTTCGAGAACGCGCGATCGCGCCTCCAGGCCGTGCGCCAGATGATGATGCTGCGGGCGCCGGCAGACGGCACCGTGCTCATGCTGAATGCCTCGAACGGGGAACTGGTGAGCGCCGGCCAGGCAATCCTCACGCTGCAGACTGCGGGCCGGTTATGGCTGGAAGCTTCCTACTACGGCCCCGATCTTTCCGCCATTCGCATTGGAATGAGCGGCGTGTTTGCTCCGGCGGACGGCAGCCCGTCCGTTCCCGTTCGAGTGCGCTCGATCTCCGGGGCGATGAGCGCCGGGGCGGGCGAAGCGGTCGGATTCATGCCCGTTGGATCGCCAGCCCGGTGGATCAACGGCGAATTCGGCAGGGTAACGCTGCGCTTGCCGGTGCAAAGGCTTGTTTCCGTGCCGACGCGCGCGCTGATTCTCGATCGAGGCAAGTGGTGGGTGCTGGTGCACACGCCTCAGGGCGATCATCCGCAGGAGGTTGTGCCGGGGCCAAGCCAAGGATGGAACACGTTTTTGGAGAGTGGCCTTGCTCCAGGCGCGCAGGTGGTTGTCGAAAACGCCTACCTCTCATTTCATCGCGGTATCTCGAAGCGGTATCAGCCGCCGGATAACTAACTGTGACCAACCAGAAAAGCATCGTCGGCCGGTTGTTGTCCGAGCCCGTGTTTTGGGCGCTCATCTATGGCGCCGTGATCGCGTATGGTGCCTATGCGCTGTGGAAGATTCCTGTCGAAGTATTGCCGCCTTTTAATTTCCCGCAAATCAGCGTCATCACCCACGAGCCGGGTGCGACCGCCTCGGAACTCGAAACGCAAATTACCTGGCCGATCGAGGGCGAAATCCTGGCGCTGCCCGACATCGTCGGCCTGCGTTCGACCATGGGCAATGGCACGGTGGAGAACTACATTCGCTTTCAGCAAGGCAGCAATCCCGAGACCGACCTGCAGGCGGTCAACGGCGCGATCGACCGCGCCCGCGGGCAAATGCCCACCTCCGTGCATCCACTCGCCGAGATCATGGGCAACGCCATCAACGAAGTGGCGGATTACACCGCGGAGATTCCGACGAGCGTCTCGCCGGTCGAGGTGCAGCGCGACGTTCTGACCGGCATCGTTCCTGCTCTGCGCGCGCTGCCGGGCGTGCAGAGAGTGGAAACCTATGGCGCCGGCGACGAGAGCCTGTGGGTCCAGCCAAACCTGCCGGCGATGGTGCGGTATCACGTTCCTGTCACCGCCATCACACAGTCGCTGGCCCAGAACGTGCTCTTGCAGCCTGGCGGCCACCTGTCGCAAGGTCATCAAGACGTTTTCATCGAGGCGCGCAATCTGCCGGTGAGCGCGGCGGAATTGCAGAGCATTCCGGTACCCGGCGGAAGCGGTCCCATCGCGCTGGGAAATCTGGCGCGCATCGTTCGCGCGCCGGTGCCGACCTTCAACACGATATATTTCGACGGCCGGCACAGTATCGCCCTGATCGTATTCAAGCAGCCATCCGCTTCCACGGTGCCGGTGACGCAGGCGGTGAAGGCCACCCTGGCGGAAACGGCGGCGCAACTCCCGCAGGGCGTGCATTGGGTGAACATCTACGATCAAGGACACCTCGTGCACGAGGTTGGCGCGGACCTCAAGCGCAATCTACTGATCGGCGGACTGCTGGCCATTGGCGTAATGCTTTGGGTCCTGGGCGCGGGCGGCGGCGTGTGGGTTCTTGCATTCAGCATCCCGTTATCTCTGCTCATGGGAATCGCCGGGCTTTACGCCGCGGGAAAAAGCCTGAATCTGATGACGCTCGGCGCGCTGACCGTGGCGGTCGGGCTGCTGGCCGACGACGGCATCATCGTCCTCGAAAGCATCTACCACCGCTGGGAACAGGGCGACGAGCACAGATCGGGAGTCATCAACGGTCTTCGCGAGATTGCCAGCCCCGATATCACGGGCACGCTGACTACTGTCGCCGTGTTTGTCCCGCTGCTCTTCGTTGGCGGCTTGGCGGGCCTGTTCTTCATTCCCTTCGCGATGGCAATGGCGCTGGTGTTGCTGGCGTCGCTGGCCATTTCACTGAGCCTGGTCCCGATCAGCCTGAGCTTCCTGAAAGCGCGCGCCCGGAGCGTGCCAACGTCTGCGGGGAAGGCGCTCGGCAAACTTCGCGCATGGAACATGCGACTGTTCGGCTTCGTCAGCAGGCATCCCGGCGCAAGTTTGGCCGGGTGTGTCGTCATTCTCGCCGCCAGCATCGCCGGACTCGCGTTGGTCCCGGTCAATTTCCTGCCGCTTCCGAACGAGGGAGTCTTGCTGGACAGCTTCACCCTGCCGCCTGGCACTTCGATGTTGGAGACCGAGAACGCCGCCCTGGCCATGGTCCGGCGCCTGCGCGCCGACTCGGCGGTGGCGCATACCTTCGCGCGCATCGGTTCGTCGACCAGCACGATGTACACGGAACCGGCCTACGCCGGCGAAATCCAGGTGACCTTGAAGCCCAACGTCAGCGTCAACAACCTGAGCGCCATCGCCGCCCGGCTGCAGAAGGAAAGCCAGATTCCCGGCGTGCAAATCGCTTTCGACACGCCCACGATCGAACGAGTCGGCGAGAGCCTCTCGGGCCTCCCGCAACCTTTCGTTCTCAATCTGTTCGGCAACAACATTCCCGAACTGCGCTCCCTCGCCGAACAAATCAGCGCGCGGCTGAAAACGATTCCGGCACTCAGCAGCGTCTTCAACAACGACGCGTATCCCGTCACGGAGTTGCAGCTGCAGCCGAAACCCGGAGCGCTGGCCGCGGCGGGCTTGACTCCCGTCGACCTGCAGGCGCAGGTCGCGCCCTTGTTGAACGGCGACATCGTGGCGCAAGTGCCGCAGGGAAACGTTCCGCTCGACATCTACGTGCGCTTGGCCGATGCGCCGCAACAGTCGCTCGAAGCTCTCAGCCGGCTGCCCATTCGCACTGCGGGATGGACGCCGCTGGGTCAGCTGGCCAGCCTCAAGATGGTCACCACGCCGAACGAGATCCGCCACATCGACGGAGGCCGCGCGCTCGAGATTCTGGCCACGCCGGCCGGTCCGCTGGGCAGCACCATCGCGTCTGCGCGCCGCGCGCTGCAGGGACTGCGCCTCCCGCCCGGCTACCGCCTCGCCTTCGGCGGGCTCTATCCGCAGCTGGAGGACGCGGTTCTGGGACTGGGCGTCGCCGCGATCGCCGCGTTCGTGCTGATGACCGGCATCATGATCCTTCAATTCGAGGGCCTTCTCGTTCCTGGCTTGCTCCTGTTGCAGATTCCCCTGGCATTCAGCGGAGGCGCCATCGCGCTCGTGCTGAGCGGCGTCGGATTGAACGCGGTCGGCCTGATCGGACTGCTGACGCTGATCGGGATCGGCCTCAATCACGGAATCGTGCTGCTGCATCGCGCGCGGCGCAACGAAGCTTCGGGCATGCCGCCGGAAGAAGCGGTGACAGAGGCGGTCCGCGTCCGTTTCCGGCCGATCCTTCTCACGACGTTGACTGCGATTCTCGGCATGCTCCCGACCGCATTGGGTTGGGGGCAAGGCGCAGCGCCCGAACAAGGTTTGGCCGTGGTTGTGATGGGCGGCATTTTTTGGAGCGCGTTGCTCAGCGCCAATTTGATTCCCGCGCTCTATTTGCACCAGCGCCGCAAGCAAATTGCGAAAGCGGGCACCGCGTGAGCGCCCTTCGTTCAGCGCGGCTGAGGGCATTTTCGCTTTGGATCGCGCTGCCGTCTCTCGCCGGCTGCGCCGTCTACCATCCTGTTTCTCTGCCCGCAGCGCCCGATTTGACGCCCGCGCCGGTCGTCACCGTTCCCGCCAGCGAATTTTGGCTGCCGGGACTCGAGCCGCATCGCTTCCCGGCGAACGGTTTGGACGAGACGGCTGTGGTTACTCTCGCCGTATTCGACAATCCCGATCTCAAAGCCGCTCGGCTGCAGACCGGCGTGGCCCGCGCTCAACTGCTGCAAGCCGGGCTGCTGCCGGACCCGCAACTGAGCGCCGGTTTCGCAACGTCCGACTTGAACTACGGAGGCAGCATCGGATTGAGTGAAGACCTTCGCGCATTGGTTACCCGCGGTGCCGCGACAGCGGGAGCGCGAGCACGCCAGAAGCAGGTCTACCTGAACATTCTTTGGCAGGAGTGGCAGGTCGCAGAAAGAGCGAGGGAGTTGTTCATCCAGTTGCGTTCGGACGACCAGCTTCGGGACGTGCTGGATTCGACGCGCGGTTTCTTTGCGGACCGCTATCATCAGGATCAGACCGCAATGCAAAAGGGCGACGTCACTCTGCCCACCGTCACCGCGGATTTGACCTTGCTCACCAACGCGGAAACGAAGCTGCGTCAACTGCAACTGAATGCAAGCCTGGCGCGCCACCAGCTCAATCAGTTGCTGGGGCTGCAGCCCGATGCGCAACTTCGCCTGACCGGTTCGGCCGCTTCCCAGCCGCTCTCGAAAGACGCATTTCAGGCGGCCGTTGCGGCGCTGCCTCATCGCCGCGCCGATCTGCTCGCCCTTCAGGCCGGCTATGAGGCCCAGGAACAGAGCGTGCGCGAAGCCGTCCTTGCGCAATTCCCGGATTTGACTGCGGGGATAGTCCTGAGCCGTGATCCTGTCGAGGGGGTGAACAGTTTTGGACCCACCGTCAGCCTCTCGTTGCCGCTGTTCAACCGCAACCGCGGCCAGATCGCCGTGCAACAGGCCACGCGGGCGGTGCTCCGCCAAACCTATCAGGCGCGGCTCGATCAAGCTGCGGGCCAGGCGGACCAGGTCTGGAAAGCCGCGAACATCCTGCAGGCGCAGCTTCGCGATCTGGACGCTCGATTATCCGTCCTGGAAAGCACGGCAGCGGCCGCACGCAAGGATTTTCAGGAAGGCAATCTGGCGGCCGCCTCGTACGTCAACGTGGAGTCGAGCCTGCTTTCCACGCAAGCGCAAGCGATTCAGCTGCGCGCTTCGCTCGCAACCGCGCAGTCCGCGTTGCAGGCCCTCCTGGGCCTCCCCTTCGGAACCCCCGCGGCTAAACCACAGTGAGCTGTTTGGCTGACTCGTGCTGAAGATTCACGGCGAAGAAATGGCTCCCCGGGCAAGACTCGAACTTGCAACCCTTCGGTTAACAGCCGAATGCTCTACCATTGAGCTACCGGGGAACCGGCCGCGCAGGAATCCAATTTACAACAACTCATCGATGCGTGTCACTTTTCTCCCACCATTTCCAAAGCTGGCCGGCGCCCTGGGCGCGGCCGTGCTTCCGCGCCCGCGCGCGCAGCGCATCCCAGTTGACATCCCCGCAAAACAGCCTACGATACGACAGAAAGGGAAAAAAACCACGGAAGGCGAAACGGGCAAAATGGCGAGTGCTGCGCAAACCGCTCCGGAAATCCCGGACAAGAGTCTCTTCACCATCGCGGAAGTCGCCCGCCTGACTTCGACCAAGCCCTTCGTCCTGCGCTTCTGGCAGAGCGAATTTCCCATGCTGCAGCCGGTCAAAGCGCCCAACGGGCGCCGCCTCTACCGCCGCGAAGACATCGAGATGGTCTTCGAGATCAAACGCCTTCTTTATGAAGAGGGGTTCACCATCGCCGGCGCGCGGAAGCATCTTTCGAGTCAGGGGAACGCCAACGCGGCCGCCCCGGAAGAGGCGCCCGTGAAGCATGTGCCGGCCAATTCCCGCGCGCAGCAGAAATTCCTGCTGGACCTGCACGAGGAACTTCTCGCGATCTTGACCCTTCTCGAACGCGAGTGATACGCTGAGAACCATCTGCTAGCGTCGGGACGTGGCGCAGCCTGGTAGCGCGCACGCTTGGGGTGCGTGAGGTCGCTGGTTCAAATCCAGTCGTCCCGACCATTCCTCGTTTTTCACTCCCGCAAGACCAGTTCGAATGCTTTCCATAAGGAGGCTTCCCCATGAACGGGTGCAGAGGCTTGCGCCTCCGGCGGCGCAGTCTCGACAGGTCTTCAGCGTTTCCGCGCAGCATTCCTGGACGCAGGCGATGTTATGAGCGCTTGAGGAC